>NZ_JBBYXL010000002.1:0-300000 GCF_039655865.1 Prosthecobacter sp. SYSU 5D2
TTTGTTGAACCAGCGGCTGTAGCGTTCTTTGACTTCTTTGACGTAGATGGACAGGTCGCAGAAGCGTTTTTTGATGGCGGCGAGCTTCTCCTGCGCGCGGTTTTCCAGGCCCTGGCGGCGGAGTTCGGCGAGGTCCTGCCGCAGCAGTCCGACGTAGGTTTTGCTGTAGAGGATGGCGAGGTGCTCCATGAGTTTTTCTTCGCCCTGCGGCCCGGAAAACCGCTCCAGCCAGAGGTCTTTTTTGGGGACTTCCACCAGCAGGTGGAAGTGGTTGCCCATGATGCAGTAGGTGGCGAGTTTGACGCCGCAGAAGTCTGCGAGCCGCCACATCAGCCGCTTGAGCGCCTCCTTTTCCACGTCATCGAAGAAGACCTCGCCACCGCAGGTGCGGGACATGACGTGGTAGCAATAGCTCTCATAAGGGCCTTTGCCGACGATCCGTTTGCGTCCGCCTGACCAGGAGCGCGCGGCAGGATAGGGAGCGGTCTTGGCATTCACGCCCACGAGCTGCGCCTCCAGCGCATCGCGTTGCGGATCAGTGGTTTGAGTGGCCTTCATGAGGCGATGCATAGCATCAAAGCCGTCGCAGTCAACAACTGTATGCCTGGCATACAGTAAAATGCGGAAAGTCTTGCCCTTGGCTGGCGTTTCGCCTGTAATCAAACTCGATTCTCCCGATCATGACTTCCGATTCTGCTGCTGCATCTTCCTCCCCTGCCACCCAGCCCGACATGAAACTGTTCTGGGCCTGTTTCATCGCCCTCGTCGCCACGTCGTTTGTGTTCGGGGTGCGCTCAACCTTGATCGGGGAGATCGCGAAGGACTTTCAGCTCTCGCAGGGGGATGTGGGGCGTATTTTGGGTGTGGGGCTGTGGCCGTTTGCGCTTAGCATCATTGTTTTCAGCCTCATCATTGACCGCATCGGGTACAAAGTGGCGTCGCTGTTTGCCATCGTCTGCCATTTCCTGGCCATCGGCCTCACACTCATGGCCAGGCCGGATAACGACCTCTTATATTGGGGAACCTTCACCGTGGCGCTGGCCAATGGGACGGTGGAAGCGCTCATCAATCCGGTGGTGGCGACGCTGTTCAGTAAAAACAAGGCCAAGTGGCTGAACATCCTTCATGCGGGCTGGCCGGCTGGAATTGCCCTGGGCAGCATTTTCACCATGCTGTTGGGGGGCATGGAGGTGAGCTGGCAGGTGAAATTTGGCATGTGCCTCATCCCTGTGGTCATTTACACCCTGCTCATCCTGCCGCGAAAATTCCCTGTCAATGAGCGTGTGGCCGCCGGTGTCAGCTACCGGGATATGTTGGGCGAGTTTGGGGCCTTTGGCTTTTTCATGTTCACCGTCCTCCTGGTCATGGCCATCTACCAGGCCATGGGCACTTCGGCAAACTGGGCCGTGGTTTTTGGTGCCGCCGCCGTGGTGGCCCTGGCGGCAGGGGGCTATACCCGCTCCCTGGGGCGGCCCATGTTCATCGTCATCCTCATCACCATGCCTTTCCTGGCCACGACCGAGCTCGGCACGGATACCTGGATGCCCGACCTGCTGAGCCTGGAGCTGGGCAAGGCCGCCGCGTGGATCCTGGTCTATACCTCCGTCATCATGACCATCCTGCGCAGCTTCGCCGGGCCGATTGTACATCGCCTGTCCCCCATTGGTCTGCTGGTCGTCAGTGCCGGGGTCGCCATCGCCGGTCTGCTGCTCATGCAGGGGGCCACTGGCTGGAGCATCGTCGCCGTGGCCACCTTGTATGCCTTTGGCAAGACCTTCCTCTGGTCCACCACCCTCGGTCTGGTGTCCGAGCAGTTTCCACGTGGCGGTGCCCTATCCCTCAATGGCGTCTCCGCCATTGGCGTTCTAGGCATGGGGGTCATCGGGGCCCCGCTCATGGGCATCTGGCAGGATACGGACATTGACAAAGCCCTGCGAGACAAGCATCCGGCCATCCATCAGCAGGTGAAGGGCAACGACATGGCCAATCTTATCGGCTCCGCCCCCTCGGTAAACGCCCAGGCGGTGGAAAATCTGCCCGAGGCGGACCGGAAAACCGTCACCACGATCCAGAACGAATTCAAGAAAAAGACCTTTGCCCGCACGGCCATTCTGCCGGGCTTCATGCTGGTCTGCTACCTCGGCCTTTTCCTGTATTTCCGCAGCCGGGGCGGATACAAGCCGGTCGAAATTGGCGCGCATTGATACGATTATGCGCACTTTTTTCCTTGTGAGCCGCCTTCTGCCCTCATAAAACAAGCCCGCCTCTGCCAGGACTGGGTAGTTCCCGACGTTCAGGCATTCCCGGTTCCCCTCATTCCATCATCAGTTCAAGCAACCGCAACAACCCAACCTACCCGAAAAACACATGTCAGCAAAATCAGAAGGCATCGCACCCAACGCCAGCCGGCTCCTCTGGGCCGGATTCATGGCCATCCTCGCCGCCGGCGTCGGCTTCGCCATTCGTGGCGGCATCTTTGACAACTGGGGCAAGGAGTTCGGCTTCACAGGCGCTCAGCTCGGGGCCATCGGCGGTGCCGGATTCAGCGGCTTCTGCTTCGGCATCATCCTGGGTGGGGTGATCGTGGATAAAATTGGTTACGGCAAGCTCGTTGCCCTGGCCCTTCTCTGCCACGTCGTTTCCGCTTTTGTGACCTTTGGTGCCAGCACACCTGAGAATGCTTACAGCTTCCTGTTTTGGGGAATGTTCATCTTTGCGTATGCCAATGGTACCTTGGAAGCCGTTGCCAACCCCTTGGTGGCCACTCTTTATCCTACCAAGCGCACGCATTACCTGAACATCCTTCATGCCTCCTGGCCTGCCGGGATGGTGCTGGGTTCTGTCGCTGGCTGGGTGCTGGATGACAAAATGCAGCTTCACTGGAAAATGCAGCTCGCCCTCTATTTGGTGCCGACCGCGCTGTATGCCATCATGTTCCTGGGCCAGAAGTTCCCGAAATCCGAGGCTGCTGAAAAAGGTGCCAGTTTCGTTCAGATGTTCAAGCCTGTGGGCATTCTTGGAGCCGTCGTTGCCTGCTATTTGCTTTCCCTGTTCTTTGGTGACATCGCCAAGGCCTTCGCTCCTGACAATGCTAAAGCCATTGGTTATGGCGTCGGCGGGGTGCTGCTCATCGTCAGCGCCATCATCACCAAGTTCTCCATTGGTTCCATCCTGCTGTTCATCCTGTTTGTGACCCATGCTCTCGTCGGTGCGGTGGAGCTCGGCACAGACGGCTGGATCCAGAACATAACCGGTAACCTGTTCACTTCTGAGCAGGGCAAATATCTCTTCATCTGGACTTCCGCCATCATGTTTGGCCTGCGCTTCTGCGCTCACTGGATCGAAACCAAGCTGAAGCTCTCCCCCATTGGCCTGCTTCTCGCCTGCTCAGTCATCGCTTGCGTCGGCCTGAATCTGGCCAGCAGCATGCAGACTTTTGGGATGGCCTTGGTGGCCCTGGGCATCTATGCCGTGGGCAAGACCTTCTTCTGGCCCACCATGCTGGCCGTCGTGGGTGACCGTTATCCGCAGACGGGTGCAGTGGCCATGTCCATCATGGGCGGCATCGGCATGCTCTCCGCCGGTTTGATTGGTGGCCCGGGTCTCGGCTACGGCAAGGACCGCTTCGCAGGGGAAGCCCTTCAGAAGGCTGATTCTGCCATCTATGCCGAATACAAAGCGGAGACGCCAAGTACCTTCTTGAATCTGGCCTCCACCCAGGCCTATGGTTTGGACGGCAAGAAGCTGGCCGAAGCCAAAGAAGCCAAAGAAAAAACCCCGGCCCAGCAACTGGTCGTGGACGCCGACCAGCAAGGCGACCGCGCCACGTTGAAGGCCGATGCGTACATCCCGCTCACCATGGCGGTGATCTACCTGCTCCTGATGATTTATTTCAAAGCCATCGGCGGATATAAAGTCGTCCGCATGGACGAGCAGTCCGCATCGGCGTAAGCCATCAACAGCTCCAGTTAAATCCCAGCGGCGTCCCTTCACCGGGACGCCGTTTTTCGTTCTGCCATTGGCGCAAAGGACTCATGCCCTCCTCTTGACGAAGCGCCCACGACGCCCATCATGCTGAATACTGGAAACTGAAAACCGAATACTGTACCCCTCCCCATGCCCACCTACGTTTACGAAACCATCCCCCAGTTTGAAGGCGATCTGCCCAAGCGCTTCGAGATCCGCCAGAGCATGAAGGACAATGCGCTGACCCAGCATCCGGACAGTGGCCAGCCGGTGCGGCGTGTGCCCATTGGCGGCACCGGTGTCATGGGTGGTGCCAGCAGCTCCGGCAGCTCCTCATCCAGCGGCGGTTCCTGCGGCACCGGTTGCGGGTGCCATTGACATGTGGCTATCTGCACAAGCAGGTGAGGTGCGGGGTCTGGCGCATCGGCCTTCCTTGATTTTACAGCGATTCTCCCGAGGTTCTCTCATTCAACTATGAGAGCTCTTTTCACCACCCTCACGCTCCTCCTGCTGGCACAGGCAGGTGCGCTCGCCGCCGACTCTAAAACGGTCCGCATCCTGACCATCGGCAACAGTTTCTCGCGGAATGCGACCAACCACCTGGATGATCTGGCCGAGGCAGGTGGGCACACGCTCATTCACACGCCCATCGTCGTCGGCGGGGCCTCATTGGAACTGCATTCGGAAAAGGCCATTGCCCATGCCAAAGATCCCAAGGACAAGGCCGGGCTGTATGCCAATGGCCGCAGCCTGGTGCAGGAGCTGAAGGCGGAAAAGTGGGACTATGTGACCATTCAGCAGGCCAGCATCAAGAGCCATGACCTGGCCACGTATCAGCCCCATGCAGGCCAGCTTTGGGAGATCATCCAAAAGAATGCGCCATCCGCGAAGCTGCTCGTCCACCAGACCTGGGCCTATCGAAAAGACGATCCACGCTTCACCCAGCCTAACAAAGAGGTTAACGGGCCAAAGACACAGGCCGAGATGTATCAACGTCTCAGTGCTGCGTATGCGGCCATCGCCAAGGAACTCGGTGCCCGCCGCCTGCCGGTGGGGGATGCCCTGTACCTGGCGGATACGGATGCCAAATGGGGTTACCAACCGGACACGGCCTTTGATTTCAAAAAGGCTGTGTATCCCGAGCTGCCTAACCAAAAGCATTCCCTGCATACCGGCTGGCTCTGGCGTGCCCCCAAGAACAACCCCAAGGGCAAAAAGACCCTCGGTATGGACGGCCATCATGCCAACATCGCCGGGGAATACCTGGGGGCCTGCGTGTGGTATGAAGTGCTGTTTGATGAAAGCGCTGTGGGCAACCACTACATCCCCAAAGACATGGACGCAGACTACGCGCGCTTCCTTCAGGAGACGGCTCATCGGGCGGTGACCCAAGCCGCTGGCGAGGCTCCCAAGAAAACCGCCGCCACCACCGTCATGAAGATGAAAGGCCTCGTGGCCTTTTGGGATTTCCAGGAAGCCGCAGGCCAGCCACGGGTGGACAAGGGCAGGGGAGCCTACGCATTGCAGGAGATGAAAGGCCCCATCCTGCGGGCTGATGGCGGCGTCTTCGGCCCAGGTGCGGCGGACATCAAGCGCGGTCAGTGGCTCATGATCCCGCGTGCGCAGATCGGCGCTCTGGACATCCATGGCAAGGGGGCCGAAGTGACCGTCGTGGCCTGGGTCAAGCGCCAGGGTAAGGACTCCTGGCAGGCCATCGCCGGGGTGTGGGATGAGACCCGCAAGAAGCGCCAGTATTGTCTCTTCCTGAACGCCCCACGAGGAACGAAGGCCGATGAGATGAAGCGTTACCCCTTGGCCAACCGCATTCACGGCCACGTTTCCGCCATCGGCGGCCCCACGCCTGGCGAGGACTTTTGCATCACCTACTCTAGCGGGGCTACGGAGATTCCTTTGAAAAAATGGGTTTGCCTGGTCATGCAGTATAATGGCCGTGAATCCCGCGTGTATGTGGATGGAAAGCTGGATGCGCTGGAGCAGTACAATCCCTTCCCCTATCCGGACGGTTTGTACGATGGCGGCAAGGACGGCGCGGATTTCACCGTCGGGGCCGTGCATCGCGGTGGCACTTGGGGAAATTTCTTCGCCGGCCATCTCGGTGGACTGGCGGTGTATGACCGCGCCCTGACCGATGACGAGCTCAAAAAGCTGGCCGGGCTGACTCCAAAAGCTGAATGAAGCCCACCTCCCGAGTTCCTCGCTGGGCCGCCATCATTCCCTGGCTGTTCGTCCTGCTGTGGAGCAGCGGTTTCATCGGGTCGAAGCTGGGCGTGCCCTATGCGGAGCCGTTCACCTTTCTCACGCTGCGTTACATCATCGTGTTGGTGGTGCTGGTCCCCATCGCCCTGCTGACTCGGGCTCCCTGGCCTCAGGGGCGGGCGCAGCTGGCGCACCTCACCTTTGCCGGGCTGCTCATCCATGCTCTGTATCTCAGCGGTTGTGTGTACGCCTTGCGGTTAGGCCTGCCGGCCGGAATCGTCAGCCTCATTGTCTCATTGCAACCCCTGCTGACCGCCGCCTTTGCGGGCATGATGTTGGGAGAGCGTGTCCTGCCCCGGCAGTGGGGCGGCCTGGCGCTGGGGTTCATCGGCACCGTGCTCGTCGTCGCGCACAAGACCGGCAGCGGCCTCACTTTCATCTCCACCGTTCCCGCCCTGCTTGCCCTTGTCGGTATCACTGCCGGCACCCTCTGGCAGAAGCGTCACTGCCCTGCCTTTGACCTGCGCACCAGCACCGTGGTGCAGTACGCCGCCAGCCTCGTCGTTACCGCCTTCCTGGCCCTTCTTACCGAGCCGCTGGAGGTGCAGTGGACCGGTCAGTTTGTCTTCGCCCTGCTATGGGTGGCCCTGGTGCTTTCCATCGGGGCCATCAGCCTGTTAAACCACCTGATTCGCAGCGGCACCGCTGTGAATGTGGCCAGCCTCTTTTACACCGTCCCCGCCGTCACCGCCCTCATGGCCTGGGCCATCTTTGGCGAGACACTGACAGGGCTGTCGCTGATCGGCATGGTGGTGGCGGTTTTGGGCGTCTGGCTGGCGCGGGGAAGGTGATGCAGGCTTTTTTTGCCGCAGGGTGCATTCCCCCTTGTTTTGTCCTCATAAGGCAGCCTTACCTATGATTGGCACTCTTCATTTTGGCCTGGTTTTCAACCTCCTCAATCCTTCCCAGGTCCAAAGCCCACGCCCGGCACGATCTTCACTTTGAATCTCCATGCCAGCCTCATCAGCCAAAAGGAAAACCCCCATTCCAGAAATACCTCATGCAGCGGCCCGCGCCTTGCTCCATGAAACGATAACCATGCCTCCCGACCCGGCCCATCCCGCGCCAAACCGTCCCGGTGTCGCCCTCAATTCCGAGGGTGCGCATTTCACCGTCTTTTCCCGTCACGCCACCCATCTGGATCTCTGCCTGTATGATCCGGCGGATCCCACCACCGAGACCGCCCGCATCCGCATGTGGCGGGGCGAGCGCGACCTCTGGCACACCTTTGTCCCCGGCATCAAGTCCGGCCAGCTTTACGGCTATCGCGCCCACGGCCCGTGGACCCCGGAGCACGCCAACCGCTTCAATCCCCAAAAGCTCCTTTTGGATCCCTATGCCCTCGCCATTGTCGGCGATCCCGCAGGCAATACCGCCATGCTGGGCAATGGCGGCCCGGATGAACTTCCAGGAGCCCACGACAACGGTCGCGAAGCCCTCAAATGCGCCGTGGTGGACACTGCCTTTGACTGGCAGGGCGATGACCTCCCGCGCATCCCTTGGCAGCAGACCGTGCTCTACGAGCTGCACGTCAAAGGATTCACCCAAAAGCATCCCCACGTCCCCAAAAAACTACGTGGCACCTATGCCGGCCTCGCCCAGCCCGCCGTCATCGAATATCTCAAGGACCTCGGCATCACTAGCGTCCAGCTCCTGCCTGTGCACCAGCACCTGGATGACCAGTTTCTCATTGACAAAGGGCTGACCAATTACTGGGGCTACAACACCATCGGCTTCTTTGCCCCGCACAATGAATACGGCTCTACCCCGGATCCCGCCGCCCAGGTGCGTGAGTTTAAGGAGATGGTGAAAGCCTTCCATGCTGCCGGCTTGGAGGTCATTCTGGATGTCGTTTATAACCACACTGCCGAAGGCGACGAACGCGGCCCCACCCTCATGTTTCGCGGGCTGGATGACCGCCTGTATTACCGTCACGCGTTTGAAGAAACCGGTGCCAGTTACCTTAACATCACCGGCTGCGGCAATGCCGTGGATTCCTCCACCCCCGCGGCCCTTCGTCTCATCCTGGACAGCCTCCGCTACTGGGTCACCGAGATGCATGTGGACGGCTTCCGCTTTGACCTTGCCGTCACCGTCGCCCGCGACCAGCACGATAACTTCGACATCAATTCCCAGTTCCTGGCCGCCGTCGCCCAGGACCCCGTGCTTTCCCAGGTGAAGCTCATCGCCGAGCCCTGGGACATCTTCCGCATGGACAGCTACCAGGTCGGCGGGTTCCCTGAGCCCTGGCGTGAGCTGAACGGCAAATATCGCGATGCTGTGCGCAAATTCTGGGCTGGCGATGAAGGCTCCACCGCTGAGTTTGCCAAGCGCTTTTGTGGCAGCCAGGACGTTTTTGGCTGGAACCAGCGCCCCGCCCTGAGCACCGTCAACTTCCTCACCAGCCACGACGGTTTCACCCTGCTGGACCTCGTCAGCTACGCCAGCAAGCATAACGAAGCCAATGGCGAGGACAACCGCGACGGCGACAACGCCAACCACAGCGTCAGTTGCGGCGTCGAAGGCCCCACCAAGGACCCTCGGGTGAACAATCTCCGGGCCCGCCTCCGCCGCAGCCTCATGGCCACCCTTCTGACCTCCATCGGCGTTCCTTTCATCAATGCGGGGGATGAGCGCGGCCGTACCCAAAAGGGCAACAACAACGCCTACTGCCAGGACAATGACCTGAGCTGGATGGACTGGGCCCATTGCGATGAAGAAATGCTCGACTTCACCCGCCGCATTATAGCCCTGCGAAAAGAGCTGCCCAGCCTGCGCCGCACCCGCTATTTCGATGGCGTGATCAATCCCACCAGCAACCTGGCTGACGTCACCTGGCTGGAAGGCGATGCCACCCTCCTCTGCCATGAAGAATGGCACGACCCCCGCCGCGCCTTCTTCGGAGCTCTCATGGATGGCACCCCGCCCCTTCTTCTGCTCTTCAATCGCGGCGACCGCCCCCAAAACTTCCTTATGCCCGGCAGCCCCGAGACCATCTGGGGCCTCGTCTTTGATACCAGCCTCTCTCCCGGTTTTCTGGAGCCCGGCTCCCGCCTCATCGAAGGCAGCGTCCCCTTCCAGATCAAAGCCAGCTCCATGGCCTGCCTGCGCCTCACCGAAGGCCCCGCCCTCGTCAACCCCGCCTGCTGAGTCTGAACGGAGTGCGGACGCCCCCGTCCGCAAACCAAAACAAAGCCCCCTGGCGTCACGACGCCCTGGAGAGGAGCGCGGACACTCCTGTCTGCAACGTTAGGCCAGACGATCCCGCACTTCCTCTCCCGCAACCTCGGAGCCCTCTCACGCGGAGCGCGGACGCCCCGGTCTGCCTCCCTCCTCCCGCTCTCAGGCCCCCGCCTGCCTCCGCCAAATCCATTTTCCCGCAAACCCCGCGATAGCTTGGCATGACTGAGGCTGTTTGATAGAACAGCGCTTATGTCTGATCTCACCGACTCCCCTCCTGCCGTCGCCGCCCTCACAGAAAAGGAAGTCATCGAGACCCTCGCCGGGGCCCGCGAGAAGATCATTGCCGAGGTCGGCAAAGTCATCGTCGGCCAGACCCAGGTCATTGATGAGATGCTCATCGCCCTCCTCTCCGGCGGGCACTGCCTCATCACCGGTGCCCCAGGTCTCGCGAAGACACTTTTGGTTAAGACCGTCGCCGATGTCTTCGACCTCAGCTTTCACCGCATCCAGTTCACCCCGGACCTGATGCCCTCGGACATCACCGGTACCGAGATCCTGGAAGACTCCCCCACGGGCCGCAAGCTCGTCTTCAAGCCCGG
Source organism: Prosthecobacter sp. SYSU 5D2 (assembly GCF_039655865.1). Taxonomy (NCBI): domain Bacteria; kingdom Pseudomonadati; phylum Verrucomicrobiota; class Verrucomicrobiia; order Verrucomicrobiales; family Verrucomicrobiaceae; genus Prosthecobacter; species Prosthecobacter sp. SYSU 5D2. The sequence continues at coordinate 10,026 of NZ_JBBYXL010000002.1, forward strand.
CCCCGTCTTCGCCAACATGATCCTCGCCGACGAGATCAACCGCACCCCGCCCAAGACCCAAGCCTCCCTGCTTGAGGCCATGCAGGAGCACCAGGTTACCGTCGCCGGCAACACCCTCCACCTGCCCGAGCCCTTTTTTGTCCTCGCCACCCAAAACCCCATCGAGATGGAAGGTACCTACCCCCTTCCCGAGGCCCAGCTCGACCGCTTCATGCTCAACATCGTCATTGATTACCTCAGCGAGGATGATGAAGTGTCCGTCGTCACCCGGACCACCGGCGGCAAGCCCGAGCCCGTCCAGCGCCTCTTCCACGGCCCCCAGCTCCAGGCCTTCCACGGCGTCGTCAAAAAAGTCCCCATTGCCGAGGACGTCGCCCGCTTCGCCGTGAAGCTCTCCGCCGCCTCCCGTCCCGGCCGCCCCGGCGTCCCGGATTTCGTCAATGAATGGGTCTCCTGGGGTGCCGGCACCCGCGCCTCGCAATGCCTCGTGTTAGGCGGAAAAACCCGCGCCCTCCTCCACGGCCGCGCCCACGTCACCCTTGAAGACATCCGCGCCATGGCCCACCCAGTCCTCCGCCACCGCATCCTCATTAACTACCGAGCGGAGGCGGAAGGGGTGACGGTAGGAAAGGTGATTGACCGGTTGTTGGAAACCCTGAAGTGAAAACGCCCCCGGCTGGCAAGTGCTCAGATACCTTAATAGAGAACATGAAAACCATGCTCCTCCTTGTCATCTCCCTCTTTACCCTAGGCCTTGCCGCTGTCGAGCCTGTCCGTGAAGAAGGCCTTTCCGTTCACATGCTACCAGACCGCGTGGCCAAGCTGAGCGGCAAGCACGGTGGTTTCACCGTAGATCGCAGCAAACCTGCTTTAAAGACAGCCGACGAGGTCATTACTCACTTGGAAGGCCTGCCAAAAAAGACGCAGGCCAACGGCATTTGGGTCGTCACCACCCATCCCACTTCGTATTCCGAAGAAGAGACCCAAAAGCTCGAATCCCTGGCCAGTCTTGGTTCTGCCAAAGGCATCCCTGTCTTCACCTGTCGCGCCTCAGGCCTTCCCGCCGGCTGGCAACGCATATCAAAATAACAGCAAAATCTTTCTCCCCACTCCGCCCTCCCCCTCAGGATTCGTCATTCGGAATTAATCCCCCCCATGCCCTCCCACCTCGATACCGCCGCCCTCGCCCGCATCCGCTCCCTGGAGTTGCGGGCCAAGGTCATCGTCGAGGGCCTTTGGAAAGGCATGCACCGCAGTCCCTACCACGGCTTCTCTGTCGAGTTCAGCGAATACCGCGCTTATGTCCAGGGGGACGATCCCCGCTCCATTGACTGGAAAGTACTGGCCCGCAGCGACCGCACCTTCATCAAAAAATTCGAGGACGAGACCAACCTTCGCTGCCAGCTCGTCGTGGACCACAGCCGCTCCATGCAGTTCGGCTCCGGTCCCATGACCAAGGCGGAATACGCCGCCACGCTCGCCGCTACGATGGCCCTTTTCCTCATGCAGCAGGGGGATGCTGTCGGCGTCACCACCTTTGGCCAGACCCTGCAGGAGCACATCCCCGCCCGCAACCGCCCCGGCCACCTGCGCCGCCTCATGCTGGAGCTTGAAAAGCCCGCCCCACCCGGTGCCACCTCCCTGGACCTAAGTGTCAAACAGCTCTCCGACCTCGTCCGCAAGCGCGGCCTCATCTGCCTCGTCTCCGACCTCCTCGCCCCCGTGGACAAATTGGAAAAACAACTCGGCTGGTTAGGCGCGATGGGCCACGACGTCGTCCTCTTTCACGTCATGGACCGCGCCGAAATTGACTTCACCTTCGAAAAGTCTGCCCACTTCCGCGATGCCGAAACCGGCACCGAGCGCTTTATTGATCCCGCCACCGCCCGCGACACCTACCTCAACCGCCTCACCGTCCACCGCGACTTCATCCGCCGCGCCTGCGAGCGCCAGGGCATCGAATACCACTGGACCCCCACCGACACCCCCCTCGAGTCCGTCCTCTTCGACTTCCTCTCCGCCCGCGCCCGCAAAAAAGGAGGCCCCCGCCGATGATCACCGGGTAGGGACGCGCTGCGCCGCGTCCGACTTGTCCTCAATAGAGATCCTCCAGTCCACACCACTCTCGTCCTCCCTCAAAACCTCCCCCAAAATCCCGTCAATCCTGTCATCTTGTTAATCCCGTAAAAACATCCCCTCCCCACCCCAGCCTCCCACTTCGCCCACCTCCCTTTCGTCATTCTGAATTCGTCATTCGTCATTAAATGACCTGGCTCTTCCCTCTCTACCTCCTCGGAGCCGCCGCCATCATCGGCCCCATCCTCATGCACCTGCGCCGCCGCCCGCCGCAGGACCGTGTCGAATTCAGCTCCCTCATGTTCCTGGACGCGCAGACCCCCATGCCCGTCAGCAAGCGCCGCCTGGAGCACTGGCTCCTCCTGCTTCTCCGCTGCCTCGCCCTCATCCTCCTCGCCCTCATGTTCTCCCGCCCCCTCTGGCGGGGGGAGGAAACCGCCGCCGTGGGGCAAAATCACGCCACCCTCATCCTTGTGGACCGCAGCGCCTCCATGCAGCGCGGCGATCTATGGCCACGCGCCCAGACCGAAGCCGCCCGCCTGCTCGCCGCCTCCACCCCCACCGACCGCATCGCGCTCGCCACCTTTGACCGCGATTTCACCCCCCTCTGGACCTTTGCCGAGGACGCCGAATCCGCCAGCACCCGCACCGCCACGACCAGACAACGTCTGGAGCAAACCGCCCCCGGCTGGTCCTCCACCGACCTCGGTCTCGCCCTCGTCCAGGCCGTCTCCAGCTTCACCAGCCAGCCCGGCCTCGCAGGGCTCAAAAAGCGCATCATCATCCTCACCGATTTCCAGGAAGGCACCCGCCTGGATGCCCTCCGCAGTCAGGTCTGGCCGGAGACCATCGCCGTCACCCTCCACCGCCTGGATGCCCCGGATTCTGACAACCTCTCCCTCTCCCTCGCCGCCACCAGCCCGGAGGATAACCAGGAGGATGACAACGCCACCCCGCCTGACACAGCACTCCCCGCAGCCTCCGCCACTTCCACACCTCGCCGCCCCGTTACCCGCCTCCGCCTCGCCAATAGCCGCGATTCCAAAGCCGCCAATTTCACCCTGGCCTGGGAAAAAGGCGGTGCTGAGTCCCTCGCCGGATACCTTCCCCCCGGTGCCACCCGCATCCTCGCCGCCCCGCCCGTTGCGGATGAATCTCTCGCCCGCAGCCTCCTCCTCACCGGGGATGCGTGGGACTTTGACAATCGCGTCTTCATCACCCCCCCGCAGCCCCGTCCGGTCCGCATCCTCTTCATCGGGGATGAATCCACCCGCGACGAAGCCGCCTCCCCTCTCTTCTACCTCAGCCGTGCCCTGCAAAAGACCCCCACTCTCGTTCCCGAACTTTCCGTTAGTTCCGCCACCGCCCTCACCCCCACGGCCCTGGCGGAAACCGACATCGTCTTCACCTCCGGCACCCCGCTTCAGCCTCCGCAGGCCCAGGCCCTCCGCAGTTTCATGGAAGAAGGTGGCATGGTCGTTGCCGTCGTGGATGTCACTGCCACCCCGCCCGCCATCCTTAGCACCCTCACCTCCGCTCCCGCCACCTCCATCACCCTCGGCCAGCCCGCCCCCGCCCAGGATTACCTCATGCTGGCCGAAGTCGATACCGCCCACCCCCTGCTCCGCCCCTTTGCTGATGAGCGCCTGCGGGACTTCACCAAGCTCCGGTTTTGGAAACACCGCCCATTGGAACTCACCGAAGCCGCCGCTCCGTTCCTGAAAGTCATCGCCCGTTTTGATGATCGTACGCCCGCCATCCTCACCGCCTCGCCAGGGCAGGGAACCCTGATCCTGCTCACCAGCGGCTGGCACCCCGCCGACAGCCAGCTCGCCCTCTCCACCAAGTTCGTCCCCCTCCTCTACGGCTGGCTCGAAGCCGCCGGATTTCGCAACGAACAGACCGCTTCTTTGTTAGTAGGAGATGTCTTTCCAGCAGAAGCCGGAACCCAGATCATGAAACCCGATGGCCAGCCCCTTACTCTGCCGGATGGTCTCGCACCACGTGCCGAAGCGCCTGGGCTTTACACCCTCCAGTCCGAGCCCCCCCGCCTCATCGCCGTCAACCTCCCCCCAGAAGAAACCCGGGTCACCCCCTTAGAGCCTGACAAACTTCTCGAATTCGGCGTCCGCCTCGAATCCACCTCCGCCCTGGATCCTGCCTCCCCCACCGCCGCCGAAGACCGCGAGCGCCTGGCCACCACTGAGCAGGAAGGCCGCCAGCGCGCCTGGTTCTGGCTCCTCACCGCCATCCTCGCCATCCTCGCCCTCGAGACCTGGCTCTCTGGAAGAATCCGCCAATCCACCCCCCAGCCCACGTATTCATAAAGACATCTGCGTCGCGCCTTCTGAAGCCCAGATCTGAAAACCACTAATGCCCAGCAATAAGCACTAATATTTCAAACCTCAGCTACGCGGAGCGCCATGGAGTGCCGACGATCCGTCGGCATTCAAACTCCCTAAATCCTGCTAATCCTGTAAAAACCGCCCCGCCCGCCCCCTCTTCGCCCTGCAGTCTGACGCCTGAAAACGGAAGACTGAAAACTGTAAACTGAATCCCCGCCATGATCGAACAACAGATTCTCAAAGAAAAATTCCAGGCCGCTCACCGCGGCTGGCGGGGCGCGCACACCTCCTTCAGTTACTTCCTCATCTACGTCCTCGCTGCCGCCGCCTGCTTTCTCATTGGCTGGCAGGTTCGCGCCCTCCCGTGGATGTCCGGCACCGCCCCCTGGTGGCTCCTCCTTGTCCCTATCCCCATCGCCGCTGGCATCGCTTTCTTCATCACCCGGCGCATCCGTCAGCGCCGCTCCGTCGCCCGCGCCCTAGAGCGGGCCCACCCTGGCCTGGACGGCCTCCTGCTCACCGCCGAGGGCCTCCTGGACAAGCCGGACCTCAACATCCTTGAGCAGCGCGTCATCTCCGCCGCCACCGATCACGCCGCCAGCCACGACTGGACCTCCTCCCTCACGCGTTCCCGCGCCCGCCTCTTCCGCCGCCTCATGTTTTTCGGTCTTCTCCTGTGGGTGAATGCCTTCCTCTTCATGAACCACCGCTGGATTCAGGTCCACAATCAGCCTCAGCCTAACGAAATGGCTGACAATATCAAAGAAGCCGCCCCATCTCCTCTCGCCCCCAATCTCTCTGTCACCCTCACCCCCGGCGATACCGAGATCGAGCGCGGCTCCCGCCTCATCGTTGAGGCCACCTTCGCCCAGGACGTCCCCGCCGAGGCCACCCTCGTTGTTACCGAACCTGAGTCCGATGCCAATGGCCAGGTCACTGTCCGCGAGCGCATCCCCATGCGCCTGACCATTGATGGCCAGGTCTTCGGTGCCCTCATCGCCCGCGTGGACAAAGACGCCCGCTACCATGTCGAATTCGGCCCCGGCAAATCCCAGGAACACACCATCACCACCTTCGTCTATCCCGCGCTGGAGCGGGCCGATGTTGTCATCACCCCGCCTGAGTACACCGGCCTGCCGCCCAAAGAAATCAAGAACACCCTCAAGGTCACCGCCATGGAAGGCAGCGACCTCGCCTTCACCTTCAAGGTCAACAAACCCGTCAAGGACGCGGAGCTTTTTGGCGAGGACAAAACCATCCTCCCCCTCACGCCTTCCCCCACAGACCCCACTATCCTCACCGCCACGATGAAGGCGGAAAAATCCCAAAAATGGCGGCTCCACCTCGTGGATGACAAGGAACGCGCCAATAAAAATCCGCCCTGGCTCAGTGTCAGAGTCCAGGCCAACCAGCTTGCCAAAATCGAGATCGTCTTCCCCAAGCGTGACATCCAGGTCTCCTCCATCCAGGAGCTTCCGGTCGAAGCGAAAGTCTGGGACGATCTCGGCGTAACCAAAAGTGGCGTCAGCTTCAGCCTCGCCGGCCAGAGCAAGGAAGTCGTTTTTAAACACGGCACCACCCAGCCCGCCAAAAAGCAGGACGTGAAAGAGCTGCTCGCCCTCGAGCACGAAAGCGCTGAGCCACGCCAGCTCGTCAGTTACCATTTTTGGGCGGAGGATACCGGACCCCAGGGCGAAGTCCGCCGCGCCATGAGCGACATGTTTTTTGCTGACGTCCGCCACTTTGAAGACATCTTCCGCGAGTCCGAAGCCCCGCCGCCGCAGCCCGGCATGCCCGATAAAAAGACCGAGACCGACAAGCTCGTCGAGCTCCAAAAACAGATCGTCAATGCCACTTGGCGCCTCGTCCGGGAAACCGCTGCCGGCCGCGTCATGGAGGCCGCCGCCCCGGATGTGGAGGTCGTTCAGGAATCCCAGACTCTCGCCCTCGGTCAGACCAAGGAGGCGATGGAAGAGGTGGAAGACGCGGAGATCAAAACCGCCCTCACCGAGGCCTGGAAAAGCATGAAGGATGCCCTAGATCCCTTGGAGCAGGCAGCCTCGGAAAAGAAACGCACCCCGCTGAACCAGGCCCTTACCTTTGAGCAGAGCGCCCTCGAGTGGCTCCACCGCGCCCAGAGCCGCGAGCACCGCGTGATGCGGCAGAAGCAGCCCAGCCAGTCCAGCAGCGCCTCCCAGCAGGCCAAACAGAACCAGCTCATGAACCTCGAACTCAAGCAGGACGAGGAGCGCTACGAACAGGAAAAACAGGCCACCCCGGAGCAGACCGCCGAGCAGCAGGAAAACCTCCAGGTCCTCAATCGCCTCAAAGAACTCGCCCGCCGCCAGGAAGCCCTCGCCGAGAAGATGAAGGAGCTTCAAAAGCAGATCGAGAAAGCCAAAACCGAAGAGGAAAAGGAAGAACTCGCCAACCAGCTCAAGCGTCTTCAGGAAGAGCAGGAGCAGCTCCTCCGCGATGTGGATGATCTCAAGGAGCGCATGGAGTCCCCGGAAAACGCCACCAACATGGCCGAGGCCAAAGAACAGCTCGAGCAGACCCGCGAGCAGGTTATGGATGCGGCCGAAAAGCTCAAAGAACAGCAGCTTGCCGATGCCGCCAACGCTGCCACCCGCGCCCAGCGCGACCTCGAGCAGATGCAGGAGGACTTCAAACAAAAGACCGCCAAACGCTTCAGCGATGAAATGAAACAGGTCCGCCAGCAGGCCCGCGAAGTCGCCGAAAGCCAAAAGCTGATCAGCGAATCCCTGGAAAACCAAAAGACCACCGAGCCCAGCGCCGACACCAGCAGCGCCCTGGAAAAAATGCTCGATGGCAGCCAGGTCGCCCGCCAGATCGAGGAGCAGACCACCAAGGTCAATGACCTCCTCGAAAACATGCGCCGCATCAGCGAGCAGGCCGAAGGTAACAACCCTCTCCTTCATCGCCGCCTCTATGAGGCCGTCCGCGATGCCCAGACCAGCGGCCTCGAAGAAAACCTCGAAGAAGCGCGCCTCCAGTCCCGCTACGGCAACCGCGCCGATGCCCAGGACGCCGAGCGCAAAGCCACCACCTCCGTCGAGCAGCTCCAAAAGAACGTCGAAAAAGCCGCCGAAAGCGTCCTCGGCAGCGAGACCGAAGCCCTCCGCCTCGCCCGCAACGAACTCGACAAACTCATCGAAGATATCGAATCCGAGCAGACGCAATCTGGCCAAAGCTCAGAGAAGACCGCAGACGCCCTCGCCCGCAACGAAGAAGCCCAAGGCTACGAGAGGAGCGCGGACACTCCTGTCCGCAATGAAGTCCCCGGATCCACCCCTCAACCCACCGACTCCCAGCAAACCCAAGCCTCCACCGGCGAGTCCAATAAAGAAGGCCAACCCGGCGAACCCGCCGAAAAAGGTGAAGGTACAAAGCCCGGTGAAGGCCAAGGCCAGCAACCCGGCCAAATGGCCCAAAACGCAGAAGGTCAGCCCTCCTCCCAACCCGGTAAAGGGCAGCAGCCAGGCGAATCCGGCACCGAAGGCAAAGGGACAAAGCCAGGCCAAGGCCAGGGCCAGGGCCAGGGCCAGGGCCAGCAACCCGGCCAAATGGCCCAAAACGAAAAAGGTCAACCTTCCTCCCAATCCGGCGAAGGGCAGCAGCCAGGGGAATCTGGCACCGAAGGCAAAGGCACCAAACCAGGCCAAGGCAAAGGGCAAGGGCAGAGCCAGCAGCCAGGTCAAATGGCTCAGAACGAAGATGACCAACAACCTGGCCAATCCCCCGGCCAAGGCCAGCCCGGCGAGTCCCAATCCCCCGGCTCCAATTCCCCTTCCGGCGGCCCCTCCACCGCCAACCGCAATCCAGGTGGTCCCGGCGGTGACGACCGCCGCCGCTCCCTCCTTCCCAACGCTGGCGGTGGGGGCGGCGATGACCGCCGCAGCCCTGGCTCCTTCTTCTTCGATGAATCCGCCGAGCAACCCAACCCCAGCCCCCTCACCGGCGAAGGGTACGACCAATGGGCCGACCGCCTCCGCAACGTTGAAGAGCTCCTTAACCAACCCGAGCTGCGCAACGAAGCCGCCAAGGTCCTCGACAACGCCCGCGCCATGCGCATTGACCACCAGCGCAACAACCTGGCCCCACAGTCTGACCACCTCGCCATGCGCATCACCCAGCCCCTCGTCGAGCTCCGCAACCGCGTTGCCGAAGAACTGGCCAAGCGCGACACCAACAACCCCATGGTCCCTGTTGACCGCGACCCCGTCCCCCCCGCCTTCCGCGAACTCGTGAAACGCTACTACCAAGAACTCGGCAATGGCAACTAACCCGCCAGCCTGGAGCGCGCGCGTCTCGCGTGCAGAGTTCTGCGTCCCGCGGAACACCGCCCCAAACCTTCATTAAACCACTAATGCCCAGCAATAAGCACTAATATTTCAAACATCAGACTTATCCATGAGTGCCTATTGCTGAGCATTAGTGGTTCAAAAACCTACCTCTTCGTCATTCGTCATTCGGATTTTTCCCATTTCCCCATGCCCACCCTTACCTTCCAGCACCCTGAGCGCCTCTGGCTCTCCCTCGGCCTCATGGCCGTCGTGCTGGTCCTGCTTTACATCGGCTACCGCCGCTCCCCTCTTCGCGGCCCCACCCGCTGGGCCGCCCTTGCCTGCAAAGCATCCGCCTGGGCCATCCTCGCCCTTTGCCTGACCGATCCCGTCTGGTCCCGCAAGCAGCCCAAGACCGGCGAGAACGAAGTCATCCTCGTCGCCGACAACAGCGCCTCCCTGAACCTCACCGAAAAACAAGGCAGCCCCACCCGCGCCGCCCAGATGCGCGAAGCCCTCGGCGCTGACGAAACCACCCCGCCGTCCTGGCTCGACGAACTCGGCCTCATGTTCCGAGTCAAGACCCAGCTTGCTGATGAGCGTCTGCAAAGCGTCGCCGACTTCTCCAAGCTCAGCTTCACCGGCACCAAGTCCGAGCTGAACCGCGCCCTCAGCACCCTCCGCAGCGGCGGCCCCGCCAGCCGCGTCGCCGCCATCGTCCTCATCACCGACGGCTCCCCCACCGACATCGCGGCCACCCAGGAAGCCTCTTCCTCCATCCCGGTTTTCCCCGTTCTCGTCGGCGAGTCCGCCCCGGATCCAGATCTCCACATCGTCGGCCACACCATCACCCAGACCTCTTTTGAAGACACCCCCGTCACCATCACTGCCCAGGTCGCCGGTCAGGGTTTCGCAGGCAAGGACATCGCCGTCTGCGTCCTGGATGAAGAAGGCCGCGCCGTTGTTAGCGAAAAGCTCCGCCTAACCAAAGATGACACCACGCAGGTGGTCCGTCTCCGCGTCCCCGCCGTCAGGCCCGGCGTCTCCTTCTACCGCCTCGCCGTCATGGAGGCAGGACTGGCAGCCAAGGTCGCCAAGGACGAATGGAAAACCCTTTCCAAAGAAGCCACGCTCGCCAACAACGAGCGCCACCTCGCCATTGACCGTGGGGCCGGTCCTTATCGCGTCCTCTACATCTCCGGCCGACCTAACTGGGAGTATAAATTCCTCCGCCGCGCTCTCATGGGCGATGACGAAATTCAGCTCCCCTCCCTCATCCGCATCGCCAAGCGCGAGCCCAAGTTCGAATGGCGCGGCCGCACCGGCGAAACCAGCAATCCCCTCTTTCGCGGTTTCGGCCAGCAGGGGGAGGCCCAGCGTTATGACCAGCCTGTGCTCATTCGCCTCGGTACCCGCGATGCCGCCGAGCTCAGCGACGGCTTCCCCAAATCCCCCGAAGAGCTTTTTGGCGAATACCGCGCTATCATCATTGACGACCTCGAGGCCGCCTTCTTCACCCAGGAACAGATGAACCTCATGGAGCGTTTCGTCAGCGAGCGCGGCGGTGCTCTTCTCATGCTTGGCGGCCAGGAAAACTATCAGGCTGGCGGATACGACCACACCCCCGTCGGCCGCATGCTCCCCGTCTATCTGGACCGCATCAGCAAGTCTCCTGCCCTCGCCAATGGCCGCCTCAATCTCACCCGTGAAGGCTGGCTGGAACCCTGGACCCGCCTGCGTCCTGGGCGCGAGGAGGACGAGCAGCGCCTGGCCCAGATGCCCGGCTTCCAATCCGTGAACCAGACCTTCTCCATCAAGCCCGGAGCCAGCGTCCTGGCCACCGTCAGCGGTGATGAACATGATTCCCTGCCCGCCCTCGCCGCCCAGCGCTTTGGTGAAGGCCGTGTCGCCTCCCTGATGATCGCCGACATGTGGCGCTGGGGCATGCGCGATGAAACTACAGCCAAAGACCTGGAGCGCGCCTGGCGGCAGATGATGCGCTGGCTCGTCGTGGATGTCCCGGACCGCATCCAGATCGTCAGCACTCCCGAGGACGGCCGCATCAAGCTCGAAGTCCGCGTCCGCGACCGCTCCTTTCGCGCCCAGGACGATGCCATGGTTAAGATCGAAGTCACCGGCCCCGATGGTAAACCCTCCACCCTCTACGCCGAGCCAAGCCTCAAAGAAGCCGGCCTCTTTGAAGCCGAGTTTTTCCCCCGCGATTCCGGCCCCTATCGCGCCGCCGCCACCGTCGAATCTACCGCTGACAACACGCTCCCCGCTGATAAAATCCTCGGTGCCAAAGCTACCGGCTGGGTCCACGACCCCCTCACCGCCGAGTTTGCCTCGGTCAAACCCGGCAACGACTGGATGGACCGCATCGCCCAGGAATCCGGCGGCCAGAAGCTCCTTCTCAAAGACATCAGTTCTCTCCCCGACCTGCTGAAAAACATCCGTGTCCCCGTCGAGGAAACCATCACCAAGCCCCTCTGGCACACCCCCTGGATCTTCGCCCTCGTCCTCACCCTCCTTACTCTCGAATGGTATCTTCGTCGCAAAGGAGGCATGGTATGACCAATCCAATGAAATGGCCCGTTCTCCTTTGCCTGTTTAACCTTTTGTTAGGCCTTGCTTCCCCCCTCCAGGCGCGTGATCTCGACATCCTCCTCGTCGTCGGCACCCCTGGCGAAGACCAGTATGCCAAGCTTTTCGATGCCCAGGTTACCGCCTGGAAGGACGCCAGCACCAAGGCGGGCGTGAAGCTCAACATTATCGGCCAGGACAAGGACGAAGACGACCTCAAGCAACTCGAGTCCGCCCTCAAGAAAGCCGTTACCGCCAAGACTGGCCAGTTCTGGTTCGTCATGATTGGCCACGGCACCTTTGACGGCCGCGAGGCCAAGTTCAACCTGCGCGGCCCCGACATCACCGCCCGCCAGCTTGGCGACTGGCTTCGCCCCATCCAGCGTGAGCTTGTCTTTATCCAGACCGCCTCCGCCAGCGCTGCCTTTATGCAACCTTTGTTAGGTAAAAACGGAGTCGTCATCAGCGCCACCAAAGGGGCCGATGAAATCTATTACACCCGCTTTGGCGAGTTCTTTGCTCCCGCCATCGCCGGTCTGCCCGAAGCCGACCTGGACCAGGACAGGCAAGTCTCCCTCCTCGAAGCCTTTCTGCATGCCAGTAAGAAGGTGGCCGAGTTCTATGAGCAGGAAGAGCGCCTCGCCACCGAACATGCCCTCATCGAGGACAATGGCGACGGCATCGGCACCCGGTCCGAGGTCTTCGAAGGCGTCAAGGCCAGCGACCCCAAGGCCGACGGTGTCCGCGCCGCCCAGATTGCCCTCGTCCTGAGTGAAGAAGAGATGCGCCTCACCGATGCGCAAAGACATCAGCGCGATGCTTTGGAGCGCGAACTTGAAGTCCTCAAAGGCAAACGTGCTGAGATGGATGAAGACGCCTACTATGCCGATCTGGAAAAGCTCCTCCGTGAACTCGCGGAGCTATACTCCGGCGACTCATAACAGGTGCTTCAATTCGGTGTCATACAGCCTCTGCGCCTCGGCTTCACCGGCAGCATAATAATTGGGCATCTGGCTGCCGGAGAAGGTGACCGGCCGGGAATGCACGGTGCGTGCAGTGAGAAGCTGCTTGCCATGCAGGCCGGCCAGGCGGACGCGATATTCCTGGAGCTGCTCGCTGGCACATTCATGCGCCTTTGAGGCCAGGTGGAAAAGATTGAAAGGGAAGAGTTTCGGCGCAGCACTCGGTGTGTGGGTCACACGGTGCATGATGATGAGGTCAATGTCCTCTTGTTCCAGCCAGGGATCAATGGGGGCCTCATGAGCCACACCCCCGTCAAAGCAGGCCATGCCATCAATGGTGATCGGTGAAAAGACCGTCGGGATGCAGCAACTGGCGATCATGACATGCGCCAGTGGTCCGCTGGTCAGGAAGTGGGTCTTGCAGGTCTCGAGGTTGCTCACGGCCGCCATGTATCTGGGGGCTTTGAGGTCCTTGATGTCCACATCTCCCACCACCTTCTTGAGGTATTCCACTGCGCCGTCGGTCTTGAAGGCACCCATGTTGGATTCAAAAAAGGTATTCCGGATGTAGTGCGTCAGCCAGGGGGTGCGTCGGACGAAGGAGCGGCGGAAACGGTGGGCGAAGACCACCTTGCGGATGTTCTCGGCCGAGACCCCGGCGGCGTATAAGCCGGAGGTGATGGCCCCGGCGGAGGACCCGCCAACGGCGACCGGGCGTATTCCCAGGTCATGCAGGCGCGCCATGAAACCGGCGTGGGTGGCAAAGCCAAGAAAGGAGGAACCGAGGGAGATCGCGATGCGGGGTTTCAAGCGTCAGAGGGGGGAGAGGGCGTAGGTGACTCAGCAGGATGAGTGCCGCAAATGAAGAGGAGACCGCCAAACAGGCCCCAGACCACCATCATCAGCCACCCGGCCAGGGATGCTGAGACAGCGGTGGCTTCGGGCAGGCCGGTCATGGCATGAATGAGGGTTTCAAAAGTCTTTTCACGCACGCCCAGGCCGGAGACGGAAAGGGGCAGTCCGGCGGCGGTATCCACGATGGGCATGGCCGCCATGACCTCCCACAGCGGAGCCTGGCCGCCCACGGCAAAGATGGCGCAGTAAAAGGACAGGAAATGCGCGGCAAAGATGAGGGCCGAAAGGAGAATGGCCAGCAGGGAGCAGCCCCAGGATCGCCGGATGGCATCACAGGCCTGGGCAAAGTCTTTTAAGGGGGGAAAGCCCAGCAGCTTTGGAAACTGCCTTTCCCCCCAGCCATACAGGCGGGGGGTGAAGGAGATGGCAGAGAGGGTGATACCGAAAATGGAGCCTCCCAGGAACCAGGTGAAGCCTTTCACAATGGCATGCACCTCCGGACCGTAGCTTTCCAGCCGGTCACGAAAGGCCCAGCCAAAGCCGAGGAAGAGGATGGCCAGCCCGTAGATTCCCAGCATGTGATCCAGCATGATGGAGACCATAATCGGCAGTTTACGCGCTCCCGGCCGCTTTAGCAAAGCGATGGCCTTATACGCATCGCCGCCCACGGCGCCCAGGGAGGTGATGTTGAAGAAGTTGCTCACAAAGGTCAGCCGCAGCACCGTCGCGGCCGGAACAGGATGCTGCTGGCCGATAAGAAGCACCTGCCAGCGCAGGGAGTGGAACCAGCAGGAAAGACCCACCAGGGCCAGGCCCGCCAGCGTCCAGTCCCAGTGGGTGAGCATGGCCTTCAGATGCGGCAGGATGGCCACGGTGAAGCGGTGCTCACGGAAGATCATCCAGAGCAGCACCGTGGTGATGCCGATCTTGAGCAGGATGAGCAGGGCCTTCTTCATGTGCCCGGAGTGTCTCAGGCCAGACCCGCCTCTTCAATCGCCTTGGCGATGCTGTCCACGCTATGGAGGATCTCGCGGGCTTTGTTTTGATCGCTGATCTTGAGCTTGAAGTGCTTTTCAATGGCCACCACCAGTTGCAGCGCATCGACACTGTCCAGTCCGATGCCTTCAGGACCAAAGAGCGGGGCTTCGTCAGCGATTTCTTCGGCACTGACTTCCAGCATGAGCTCGCTGGCCATGACTTCTTTGATGCGTTGGCGTAGGTTCATTCGTGAAAGGGAAAAAGGAAAGAATTAGCAGGTTTCAGACAAGTGCGCCGTCCAGTTTTAAGGAAGCGCCAGTCATATAGCTGGCCTCCGGGCTGGCAAGAAAGAAAACAACGGCGGCGATCTCTTCAGGCCGTGCAAATCGCCGCATGGGTGTCTCGCGCTTCACCGCTTTGATCTGGTCTTCGCTCCAGTTCGCCGGCAGGGCTCCCTCAATGTGGCCTGGGCAGATGGCATTGACGGTGATGCCCATGCGGGCGGTTTCCTTGGCCAGGCTTTGGGTCAGGCCAAGCACGCCGGCCTTGGCTGCGGCATAATTGGTTTGGCCAGCCGGGCTGTGCAGAGCGCTCAGGGAGGCGATATTAATGATGCGGCCCCAGCGCTGCCGCATCATTGGCTGCATGGCGGCCTGGCAGCCCAGGAAGACGGCGTTCAGGTTTGCATCCAGCACGCCGGACCATTGCGGCAGCGTCATGGTGGCCAGCAGAGCATCGTCATGATACCCGGCATTGTTGATCAGCACCGACAGCGGGCCGCTGGCGGCCTCGATCTGCGCCAGGGCCGTTGTCCAGGATTCCGCATCGGTGATCTCCAGCGGGCAGAGGAAGGCGCGGTCCGGAAAGGCCGCCACCAAAGCCGCCGCTGTTTCCCGCCGCTCCCGCACGCCCAGGAAGACCTGGCATGCAGCATCCTTCTCCAGAAAATATCGGGCGGTCGCATGACCGAGCGTACCGTTGGCTCCGGTGATGAGGATGCGGCGTGGATCTGGCATGGATACGGAAGGAAATGCAAAAACAGCGCCGGGGCACCGACGCTGTTCGTGTGGGATCAACTTTTCGGCTGCATAAATCTTATGCGGCAGCCGGGGAATGCGTGTCGCAATGCTCGGGCTCAGGCTCGGTTTCTTCCACCTCGGCCTTGTCTTTCACAAACTGCAGGGCGCTTTCCAGCAGCAGATCGTCGCGTAGGCGCTCGATCATGCCGGACTTCTGGGCTTCGGCCATGAATTTCTTCACGGGCTTGTTCTGGCGGGCTGCCATATTGGCCAGCGCGTAGGTGAGCTGCTGGTCGCCGATGGTGAGGCCTTCTTTTTTAGCGATCTGCTCCAGGATGAAGCTGACCTTCACGCTCTGACGTGCCTGGTTGGTGGCGCTGCTCAGGATTTCGTCCTGCTGCTTCACCAGCTCGTCCTGGGAGATGCCCTGCTGCAGAGCGCGGTTGGCGATGTCGTTGGTGCGGCGCTGGGCCTCACGGTTCACCAGCTCCTGGGGCAGGTCGAATTCCACCTTTTCGAAAATGTGGGCGATGACCTGGTTGCTCTTGGCCGTCTCACGCGCCTGCTCCTTGCGGCGGCGGATGGCTTCCTTGACTTCTGAGCGAAGAGTTTCTTCGTTCATTTCACCGCCGCCGATCTTCTTGATGAACTCTTCGTCCAAAGGCGGGACCACTTTGTCCTTCACGCCTTTGCAGTTGATGGCCAGGTCCAGGGTCTTGCCACGGAGGGCTTCAAAGGCGAAGTCTTCAGGAAGGGTCAGGGAAAGGGTGCGCTGCTCATCCTTCTTGATTCCCACCAGGCCGGCGTAGAAGCCCGGAATAAAGTCTTCCTCTTCATCCAGGAGGAACCAGTTCTCTTCGATGGCCTTGAGGTGGTCCGGGGCTTCAGGCATGGCTTCGGCCAGGGGCTGGCCTTCCAGGGTGGTGGTGAAACCAAGGACGACGACGTTGCCATTGGCGGCCGGGGTGTCAATGTCCTCAAAGGAGGCGTAACGCTCGCGCAGGTGCAGGATGTCGTGCTCCACATCCGCGTCGGTCACTTCGATGCGCGGGAGCTTGACGGGGATGCCCGTGTAATCCGGCAGCTCAAATTTCGGCGCCAGGCTCATTTCGGCGCTGAAGCTGAAGCTCTTGTCGGTATCGTGATGGATCTTGTCGGTGACGGAGAGGACGTTCAGGACTTCCAGGCCTTCGTTTTTGATGGCGGTGCGCAGACCGTCATTGATGAGTTGCTTTTCCAGCTCACTGCGGATGTCATCGCCGAAGCGCTTCTGGACAGCGGCGGCCGGGGCCTTGCCTGGGCGAAAGCCGGGCAGGCGGACCTGGCTGGCGAAGTAAGCGGTGATGGAGGAGCGCTGTTTGGCGACTTCTTCGGCAGGCACACGGATGTGTGCGATGGCGCGGCAGTTGGGCTGGTGTTCGACGTTGATGTTCATGGCTTAAAGACGGATAAAAGTCCCGTCCGGCATGGCGGCTGGCACAGCGCCCAGGCCGGAGGGGCGCGCAGGCTAGAGCATGTTCGTGGATTTGACAACCCTGGAACGCATCTTGTTAGAAGGGAGGGCTCCCAGGCGGTTTCCGTTTTTCAGCGGAGGAGCGGAAAGCAGTGTCCGGTGAAAGAAGGTAAAAAGATTTTTAAACCACTAATGCTCAGCAATATGCACTAATGCTCCAAGCCTCTGATTCTGACATTAGTGATCATTGCCGGGTATTAGCGGTCTAATCGACCCTCTTGATGAGGGGGCTATTTGGGGAGGCTGTGCTGGAGGATGAACTGGAGCATCTCTTCAGATTCGAAAAATCCGGGGTCGTATTCGTGGCCTTTGCCGGGGATGGTGATGAGCTGGATGGGGCCGCCGAGGGCCTGGTATTTTTTGGCGAGGGCTCCGCTGTTGGCCTCGATGGGGACGACGACATCGGAATCGCCGTGGATGTGGAGGATGGGGATTTTGGCGGCGGCGATGGGGGCCAGGCGCTCGATGGGGGTATGGCGGGTGATTTCCTGGTTGAGCTGGTCCGGGGTGAGGCCGTAGGCGGGGGCGGCGCGTTCCAGGCCGGGATAGCTGCGGATGTCGCAGACGGTGTAGATGCCGGCGATGCAACTGACCCACTCGGGATGGTCGGCGGCGAGGTTGTAGTGATTCAGGCCACCACGGCTCTGGGCGATGAGAGCGGCCTTGGGAGCGAGCTGGTAGTTTTCCCGAAGGTGCTTATAAAACGCGGTGAACTGCTGGCGGCTCTGCGGATTGGCGAAGGTTTCCCCGACGTAAAGGCCGACTACGTAAAAGCCTTTGTCCAGAAGGCGCTGGATGAGCCAGGTGTTGCTGGCCCCAGGGTTGTTACCAATGGTGGGGGCATACCAGGCCCAGGGGCGGGTGCCATCGGCGGCGGGTTTGGTCGGATGGAGGACGAAGCCTTCGACTCCGGCGACTTCGAAATCCTCCCTTTTAGTGCCGAAATCGAGCTTGCCATTGAGGGGGCCTTTCAGGCTGT
Source organism: Prosthecobacter sp. SYSU 5D2 (assembly GCF_039655865.1). NCBI lineage: Bacteria > Pseudomonadati > Verrucomicrobiota > Verrucomicrobiia > Verrucomicrobiales > Verrucomicrobiaceae > Prosthecobacter > Prosthecobacter sp. SYSU 5D2. The sequence goes on from NZ_JBBYXL010000002.1 coordinate 27,643, forward strand.
CCTTGCCGTTACTGGCCCATTCCAGATTAAAGCGGGCGACGGTGAGGTGGGTGTAATGGGTGGACTTTTTGAGGGCGAGACCGTCGTCTGTGCCGCGCTCATAAAGGCAAAGGGCATCGCCATTGGGGAGGACGGCGAGGTCGCTGTAACCTCCATAGCCGGCCTCGAGGGTTTTGTTGAACTTCCAGGTCTTGCCTTCGTCCTGGCTGATCTTGATGGAGAGGTTGCGGCGGTCACGGGATTTGCCGGGGATTTCTTTTCCGTCCAAGCGCTCCAGGTTGTGGGGATTGGCAAAGAGGATGCGGTTTTTATCGGCGGCGGGGCGCATGGAATAACGGACGATGCTGCCCATGCAGATGGGCTCCAGGAGCTTGTCATCGAAGCGGGGCTTGGCCCAGCTTTCGCCGCCATCACGGCTGAGGTTGATGAGGCGGCGGTGATTCTTGGATTCGGTGCGGGCATTGATCATGACGGTGCCGACGAGGGTCTCGACGATGCAGGTCTCATTGGGATAGACCCACTCCGGTGTATCCGGGATGGCGATGGCGCCGGCCTGCCAGGTGGCACCGTGGTCATCGCTGTAAATGGTGGCGGTGACGGAGGGGCGGTGGGCATGACCGCCGGTGCCGAGGGAAAGCCAGACGGGGACGATGAGGCGGCCGGTGCGGAGCTGGATGCCGTGCGCAGGGCCGGTGGCGAGGATCTTCCAGTCATAACCGGGGCGGAATTTTTCAAAAGTGGCGGTGATGTCCACAGGCTCTGTCCAGGTCACGCCGTCATCGTCACTGCGGATGTAATGGCAGGTGGCGTACTCCAGACAGTAAAGGAGGTGGACTGAGCCGTTGCGGTCGGCAAAGGCCACCGGGTTGTTGGCGGTGTTGTCGCCGGGTTTGTCCAGGTTTTGGGCGGCGGCGAGGGGGTTGACAGGGAGGTCGCCCTCAATGTGGACGATGGTCTGGCGGGGGAGCCAGGTCTTGCCGCCATCGGTGCTGCGGCGCATGACGATGTCAATGGGCCCCCAGTCGCCCTTGGCCAGTTTCCGGGCTTCGCAGTAGGCGAGGGCGGTGCCTGTCTTGGTGACGACGATGCCGGGAATGCGGTAAAGGGCGTAGCCGTCTTGGCCAGCCTCAAAGAGGTCGGTCTTTTCCAGGAAGGGCTCGGCGGCGGGAAGCGAGGCGGCGCTGGTGAGGAAGGCGGCGAGCAGGGGCAGGAGATGGCGTTTCATGGCTGCGGAGGAAACGGGGGAGAAGCGAAAGGGTGACTGGTGAGGACAGGGGACCAGTAGAAGGGAGTTAAGAGTGCTTGGTTCGCAGTTCACAGACATTGAAAACTAATGCCGGGCATTAGTGGTTTAAAATGTTTTATGATGATAAAGGTCATGAACAGAATGAAGATGAAGGAGGCTACAGGATGGGGATGAAGAGGCGGGCGAAGCCGCTGCGGAGGCGGTGGGAGAGGGGGGTGGACTGAAGGGTGGTGAGGGTGACCTCTGTGCACTCTTTCAGACGCTCTTCGAAGATGGTCTGAAGGCGGGTGGCAAGGGAGGGGGAACGGCAGGCGAGGTTAAATTCGAAATTGAGCCGGAGGCTGCGGGGATCCCAGTTCGTTGAGCCGATGCAGGACCATGTGTTGTCCACAAGGAGCAGCTTGGAGTGGTCGAATGGAGCGTGGGATTCGAAGATGCGGCAGCCGGACTCCAGCAGTTCGGGGTAGAGGGTGCGGGAGGCCCAGGCGACGAAAGGGATGTTGTTTTTGGCCGGGGTGATGATGGTGACCTGGATCCCGCGTGTGGCGCACAGTTTCAGTGCGGCCATGAGGATGGTGGTAGGAAGGAAATAAGGCGTCATGATGCTGACGCGCTCGCGGGCGGCATTGAGAGCGGCAAAGAGGGCGACGGGCATGACCTCCAAGTCTTCATCCGGTCCGTCCACGATGCCGAGCGCATGGGTCTCTCCTGCGGCGGGGATTTCCGGGAACCAGTCGGGACCGTCCAGCACTTCATGTGAGCAGAAATACCAGTCCTCCGCAAAAACCCGCTGCATCTGGGCGACCACGGGACCGGTGACGCGGAAGTGCAGGTCGCGGACCGGGTGGGAGGGGCTGCGGGAGATCATGTTGCCCTCGCGGATGTTCATACCGCCGGTAAAGCCGGTGTGCCCGTCCACAACGAGGATTTTTTTGTGGTTGCGCAGGTTCATGGTGAGCAGGCGCAGGATAAAGCGGTTGGGCATGAAGCGGCGGACGGGGACGCCGTTTTTCTTCAGGATGCGGGTGACGGGGGGCCAGGAATAACGGGTGCCGGCATCATCCACCATGACGCGGACCTGGACGCCGCGCTGATGGGCGGCGGTGAGGGCCTGGACAAAGTCTGCGCCAATGTGGTGAGCCTCAAAGATGTAACTGGAGAGGGTGATGCTGGTGCGGGCGGACTGGATGGCCTGGATCATGGCGGGCATGGCTTCGTCGCCATTGATGAGGGGCTCCACCTGGTTGCCTGGAGTGAAATGAAAGCGGGAGATGCGGTCCAGGGTGATGGCGAGGGAGCAGTCCCGTTCAGCGGTGACGGGATCGGCATCAGGAAAGTTGGGACAGGCAGGAAGCGGGTCCCGATAGGCCGGGCCGATGCTGCCACGGTAGTCCTTGCCTTTGCGACGGACGAAATTGATGCCGAGGAGACCATACAGACAGGCTCCAACAAGGGGGGAGAGAAGGATGAGGGCGACCCAGAAGGCGGCGGAGCGGTGGTCGCGGTGATGCTTCAGCAGGTGAAGCAGGGCTGTGACGCTAAGGGAGAGGGTAAGGATGGCCAGGGTGACGGTGCGCCAGTTCCACTCAAGAATCACGTAAGACAGCATAGGCTCAAGATGCCGCTCCGGGGGCAGGATGCAGCAAGAAAAACGCCGCCAGGATTTCTCCGGGCGGCGTCTGCAGGATGATTATCCGGGGTCAGTGTTTACTGCGCAGGAGGAGGAGGGGGCAGACCGCCACCGGCAGGGGCACCAGGAAGGGTAGGCATCGCGCCACCGGCAGGGGCGCCGGGAAGCTGGGGGATACCAGGCTGCTGGCCGTAGCCACCAGGGGCTGGAGGAAGACCGCCAGGAGCACCAGGCATACCGGACTGGGTAGGATCGCTGGTGAAGCTGCCACCGCCACGGGGGACGATGTTCAGGATCTGCTGCGGGGAGTTCGGGCTGGCCATGGTGAACATGTCAAAACCGCTGCCAAGAAGGCGGGGTCCGACGGCTGCACCCTGGGCGGCCATGAGCTTGACGGTTTCCACACTGGCGTCGTTTTTGCCAATGAGGATGGTTCCGCCCTGCCAGGCACGACCGGCGACAGGCTTGCCTGCAGCATCCGCATTCCACTGGGGTGGCCAGCCGGCGGCGACGGGGTTTTCAAACACGATGGGCATGATGCTGGTCGTCGTGTTGGACTGGCCCTGTGTCATGGCCCAATGGTTTTCCCCGGCGATGAGAGCCTGGTCAAAGGTGGGTGCGATGCCGATGTTTTTATCAGGCATGAACATGCTGCCGGGGCAGCCGAAGATGGTCTCATCCTGGACGAGACCTTCCTGCACAAGCATGCGGAAGGCGTCGTTGGAGGTGAGGGCGACGCTGCCGGTAACCGGATTGGTGACGGAGTCCGGATAGAGACCGTTGTTGTCGGAGGCGAACGTCATCATCAGACCGATGATCTGGCGGCAGTTGCTGCCGCCTTTCATCTGGTTGGCCTTGACGGTGATAAGGTTGTAAGTGGGGACGGCCAGGCTCGCGATGATCGCGATAATGGTGATCACCACCAGGAGTTCAATGAGGGTGAAACCTCTTTGGAGTGCTCGTTTCATGGTAGTAGTGCGTTTATGGTTTGGTTTATGATGTTATGTGCAGGCACGCCCGAAGACGCACCCGCATGACGAGTATGACAAAGCCGGGGGGATAAATGCGAGAAAAATCTTTTGCGGCTTCACCTGCGCAGAAAGAAAAGTCATTCTTCTCCAGGAGGAAGGGCGTCTCCGGCCTCAATAACGGCCCCCAGACGGAGGCGGTAGCCGCCGGAGCGGTCATCATAGACGAGGTCCAGCAGACCGCGCTTGCCCGCCGCCTCCAGCAGGGCATTGAAGGAGCGGAAGCCGTGGAAACGCTCACTGAACTGGGGGGTGCGGCGTTTGATGGTCTCCTTGACCTTCCAGCCCCAGACGCCCTGGTCGCCGCCCTGCTCGCCAATGAGGGCATCCACAGTTTCCATGAGCATTTCGATGGCTTTTTCCGGGTCGCCTGCGGGTTTGGGGTCGGCGAGGGCGGGTCTGGCTTCTGCCTGGGCGGCGGCGGGGGCGGAAGAGGCAGCCGCTGTTTTTGCAGCGGAAGTACGGGATGAAGGGGCGCGGCTGGAGGGACGTGGCTCCTTTTCGCCATTCTCAGCAGCGGGAGCGGAGGGGGTGGCCGTGGCGCGGGGCAGTCGGGTGGAGCGGCGCTTCTGCTGCTCGCGGACCAGATCGTCGTAAAAGATGAATTCGTCGCAGTTTCCGATGAACAGGTCGCTGGTGGAGTTTTTGACGCCGACGCCAATGACGGTTTTGTTGTTTTCGCGCAGCTTGCTGACAAGAGGGGAGAAGTCGGAATCGCCGGAGACGATGATGAAGGTGTCCACATGGGCCTTGGTGTAGCAGAGGTCCAGGGCATCCACGACCATGCGGATGTCGGCGCTGTTTTTGCCGGACATGCGGAGGTGGGGGATCTCGATCATCTCAAAGGCGGCCTCGTGCATGGCCTTTTTAAATTCACGGTAGCGCTCCCAGTCGCAGTAGGCCTTTTTGACGACGATGCTGCCTTTGACCAGGAGGCGCTCCAGTACTTTGCCCATGTCAAATTTGTCATACTTGGCGTCCCTGACGCCGAGGGCCAGGTTTTCAAAGTCACAGAAGACGGCCATCGTGTGGGTGCGGTCAGGGTTGCGCATGGGATCGCAGGGTGTGTGAGGGAAAGGAAAAGGTCAAGAGGGGCAGTGGTGGGAATGACGAATGACGAATGTTCTGGCGGGCGGGCAGGAACGAAGAGGTGAGGAGGGGATGGGACTTGCCAGACAGGGGATCTAAGGCGAAAGGAGGGACGTTTTTATTGCTCATTATGTCCATCTGGAACTACGCCAACCCGCAGTTGAAAGACCTTGTCGCTTATGAACCTGGGAAACCCATCGAGGATGTGGCCAGGGAGCTGGGGCTGAAGCCGGAGGAGATCATCAAAATGGCCTCGAATGAGAATCCGCTTGGCCCCTCGCCAAAGGCGATCACGGCGATGCAGGAGGCGGTGAAAGAGGTTCACATCTATCCTGACGGGGCCTCTTACAGATTGCGGGAGGCGCTGGCGAAGAAATTCGACCTGCAAATGGAGAACATCATCGTGGGCTGCGGGAGCAACGAGATCATTGAGTTCATCGGCCATGCCTTTTTGAAGCCGGGGGACAATGTGATCACGGCGAAGCACGCCTTCCTGGTTTACAAGCTGATGGCGAAGCTCTTCGGTGCAGATACGATCGAGGTGGATGACCCGGGGTATGTGCATGACCTGGAAGCCATGGCGGCGGCGGTCACACCGCAGACCAAGGAGATCTTTGTTGCGAACCCAAACAACCCGACGGGGACTCTGGTCACGCAGGAGGCGATTGACCGCTTCATGGACCAGGTGCCGCCGCATGTGGTGGTGGTCTTTGACGAGGCCTATTATGAGTTTTTGGACAACCCGCCGGATACGCTGAAGTATGTGCGTGAGGGGCGCAATGTGGTGGTGCTGCGGACGTTTTCCAAGATCCAGGGCCTGGCGGGAACGCGCGTGGGCTATGGCATCGGCAATCCGGAGCTTATCAATGTGCTGCAGCGGACACGGCAGCCGTTTAACATCAACAGCATCGCCCAGGCCGGGGCGCTGGCGGGGCTGCTGGACCAGGAGCACCAGGACAGGACGAAGGCCATCACCGATGAGGGGCGTGACTATCTGCAGGGGCAGTTTGAGGCGATGGGCCTGGAGTATGTGCCCAGCTACGCAAACTTTGTGCTGGTGAAAGTGGGAGACGGAAATGCCGTCTTCAAAGCCATGATGGCCAAGGGCATCATCCTGCGGGCTATGGCCTCCTACAAGCTGCCGGAATGGGTGCGCATTTCCATCGGCACCATGCCGCAGAATGAACGCTGCATTGCGGAACTGAAGGCGGTGCTGGGGAAATAAGCCCCGATGGCGGGCTGTCTGTCTCCTGTGACGGAAACTGGTCAGGTCTCTCTCAGGGGAGAGATGGGGATTTGAAATCTCCCCAACGAACGAAAGTGGCAGCCCAGGAAAGACCGACGCCAAAGCCCACAAGCATGACATTCATGCCAGGCTTGAGACGCCCTTCATCAACCGCCTCTTTCAGGGCAATGGGGATGGTAGATGAGACCGTATTCCCACAATGTTGCATGTGAACATAAAACTTCTCCGTCGGAATGTTGATCTTTTGCCGCAGATGCTCAAGCATGTACACGTTGGCTTGATGAAAGACAAAAAGGTCCACTTCATCAATGCGGGTGCCTGCCTTCACACAGAGGGCTTGAACGCTGGCAGGGACGGCATCCAGGGTGAACCGAAAAATCTCAGGCCCATTCATGGTCAGGTAGCAGGGCGGTGATGGAGCCGTGTCTGTCTGGGAAAAACCACGTGAGGCGCTCTGCCTGAGCATGAGGTGGGAGGCTCCACTGCCGTCGGTCCCAAAGACAAAAGGTCCGATGCTTTCTTTTTCTTGCTCAACAGCGGTGATCCAGCAGGCGGCGGCTCCATCACCAAACAGCGTTCGCACGCTGCGGTCCGCCGGCCCCAGGTACTTGCTGTAAGTATCGGCGGTGACCAGGACTGCGTTTTTGATCTGGCCGCTTTCGATCATGCCTTTGACCAGACTGAGGCCATAGACAAAACCCGAGCAGCCGAGAGTAAAGTCAAACGCAGCAACTGTCCTGGACAGCCCCAGCCGGTCTTGCAGCAAGCAGGCAGTACTGGGAAGCAGATAGTCTGGAGACTGGGTGCATACCACGAGGGCTTCCACCCATGTTTTATCCAGACCGGGGTGTGAAAAAAGTTTGGTTGCTGCTGCAAAGGCCAAATCTGAAGCATATTCATCTGTGGCTGCGATATGGCGTTCCGTGATTCCGGTTTTTGCAAAAATGGCCTGCTCATTCCATTCTGGAAATTCTCCAGCCAAGTCTCCGTTTGTCAGGACTGCCAACGGAAGATGGTAGTCTATGGCGAGTATGGATGCCTTCATTTCAAATGCCGTTAATGTGAATTAGCCGAGCTGCCGGGAGCTTGGCCAGGCATGCCGGACTGCCATTTTTGGAGGTCCCGGCCCCGTCTGTAAAGGGTGTCTTGCAAAACCAATTTTTGGAACCGGCTGGCATTATAAACGCAGATGCGGGGGATGAGCAAAGGATGTCGTGAAGCGGCAATGGTGGCGGGGAATGTGGTGACCGAGGTAAGAAAGCCTGATGAGGCCAGAATTTCGACTGCTTCGGGGCAGATGTCTTCCGCGTTCCCGTTGGGATAGGCATAATGATTGCATACCCCCAAGCGGCGGATGATGGCATCCCGAGAAAGGTGAATCTGTCGTGAGATCTCATCCCTGCCATGAAGACTGTGGAGGGGAAAATGTTCATGGCCGTGGGCACCGATGACCACCCCCTGACGGTGCAGGTCAGCCACCTGGTCCCAGTTCATTAAAGCGTCGCTTGAGTAGATTCCTTCGACTTCAGCCCAGCGGGAAGGAGACAGGAGCTCCCGGACGACCAGGATCATTTCACGTACCTCGGCCGCCGGACGTGTTTTGAAAAGATGGGTGATGAGGGCTGCCGCAGCGCGCCGTTCCTCTTCATTTCCTAGAGGCAAAGTCTGGTCCCGGATGTGCAACTGAGACTTTTCAGTCAGAAAGATGGCCGCCCGGGCAATGAATGTGGGTAAACGGTCACCTGTCTCCATGGATGAGGTGGTCAGATAAAGTGTGAAAGGGATATCCAGGCTGCGCAGTATTGGGGCTGCAAGACGATGGTTGTTTTGATAACCGTCATCAAAGGTCAGCATGACGCATCTGCCCAAATCGCCATCTTTTGCAGTTAATCTTTGGTGGTATTCATCCAGGTTAATCAGGCAAAACCGCCGCTTCAAATATCTGGTCAGTACCTCAAAATCATTCAGGCAGATGTGCAGGTTCTGAATGCGTTCATCAATAAGCTCTTCCTCGACTCCATGCAAAAACAGGGCTTGAGGCTGGAACAACACTTTTTCAGCGAGAAAGGCCTGAACCTGAGACGGGATCAGGTACCTGGCCAGGGCGGGCAAAAGTGATTTCATTTTAGAAACGGTTCCTTTTGGCGGGCACAGGAATTGCGATTGGCCGGGACACTTCTAAGCAAGCCTGCCGCCATCCACGACCAAACTTGTGCCTGTAATCCATCTGGAGGCGTCGGAAAGCAAAAACGCCAGGGCATTGGAAACATCTCGGGGAAATCCTGCACCCAACGGATGCAGATCAAATCCGGCTTTGACGGCATTCTTGCCTGCTACATTTTGCTCATAACTGATGACCATCTCTGTTTGGACCAGGCCAGGCACCACCGAATTTACACGGATGGATTCCCGTGCCAGTTCGATGGCCAAAACACGTACGGCTGCATCAATGGCCCCTTTGGTGGCCGCATAAATGCTGAGTCCAGGAAAGCCTTTATGTCCTGCTGTGGAAGAGACGAGCACCACGGACAGTCCTCCGTCTTTCCTCCGGACTTGTTTTTGGCGCACCGCGTGGACCATGGCCATGCTTGCTTTGAAATTCAAATCCATCAGGTGGTCCATTTTATCAAAGTCCAGATGGCGGATCGCCTCGGTGTTTGTGGCTCCGGCTGCACATACAATGCCGTCGATCGGTCCACATTCTACAGCGACGGTTTTCATCCATGCTGCCGTCTCTCGAACCTGGGTGACATCGAAGGAATAATAATGGTGTCCCTCTCCCGTCATGCTCTCGAGCGTTTTGACCAGTTCATCCTGCCTGCGTGCCACCAAGATGACTTTTGCACCCAGTTCAGACAGGAGGATGCAGGCATCCCGGCCGATGCCGGACGATGCCCCCGTGACCAAAACAGTTTTGCCTGAGAGATCGAGCGGATTGACGATGGCAGGCATAGATGAACAGGAAAGAAGTAAAGCAATTTTAGACTTCGACAAGTGCAGGCATGACCATCGGACCCGGTTGCAGCGCCAGAGCAGCCCAGGACCAGCCGACGCCAAATCCGGCCAGCAGCAGTTTTGCACCGCCATGGGTCAATGCTTCTCGCAGACAGACCGTCATGGTGAGAGGAATGGATGCGGAACTGGTGTTGCCATACCAGTCAATGCTCATGGGGACCTTTTCCATCGGGATGCCGACTTTGGATGCGATCGTGGAAAGCATGAAGGCATTGGCCTGATGAAAAACGAGGGCATCCACTTCACTGGCGTCCCAGCCTTTTAGAGTGAGGCACTTTTGTATGAGAGGCGGAACCTCCCGGATACCAAAAGAAAAGACTTCCGGACCGTTCATATGAAGGTTTTCGGAGGTTCGAAGATTACCGTCGGCACCTTTTTGGGCTGCGCAGGACATTGGGCTGCTCTTTTCGCGATAACCACCTGCAGGAATAATGATGTTGGAGTGCCCCGCCCCGTTGGTTCCTCCGATAAATGCGATTTCATTGAGGGCATCACCATCAGCAGGGAACTCGAAGGCCGTTGCCGTCCCGCAATCTCCGAACAATGGGGCTGCGGAGCGGTCCTCAGCACCAACCATGGCGCTGCTTGTGTCTCCAGCCAGAAGCAAAGCTCTCTGACCTGGCTCCAAGAGCTTGGATGTCAGCCAAATTCCATAAGTGTAACCGGAACATCCCAAATTCACATCAAAGGCAGTGCAATCAGTAGAAAGCCCCAGTCGTTGTTGAATCACACAAGACGTAGCGGGCAGGCGGTAATCCGGGGACTGGGTAATGAACACCAAATGCTGGATAGAAGATCTCTCCCAGCCCAGTTCAGAAATCAATTTTTCGGCGGCAGCAACACAAAGATCCGAGGTGCAAAGACTGCGGTCAATTCTGCGCTCTTTGACGCCGGTGCCTTTTACCAGCCTGCCTGCATCTTTTTCCCCAAAAACCGCGGCCAGTTCTTCCACTCCTTCGCGACGGGAAGGTACCGCTGATGCCACCCCCCGAATGGATGCGTGATTAAAAACACTCTGGGGCATAATGCGTGACTTTAATCGTTGGAAAGCCGGTCTTCCACCGTGCGGACCAGGTCTGCGACCGTTTCCGCCGCCACGATGGAGGCAGGCGGGGGTGGGGAACCCAAGTGCTTGTCTGTGGCAGCAATAAATGCCACGACGGACAGGGAATCCCAACCTTCAAGTTCAGCGAGCTTTTCTTCTCCTGATAAAGAATTTCTGTCCAATTCGACGATATCTTCGATTAAATTTAAGAATTCTTTTTTATTCATATGAATATTTTTGGCATTGAGCTTAAGTGGAAAGCTGGAATTGTTGTTTTGGATTGCTCCAAGGAACTTCACGCTGGATTGAGTCTTGAGCAAGAGCAATGATGCTGGCGTCGCCGCTTAATTTTTGCAACGCAAGTCTCTAAATTGAGAAAGCATGTTTATTTTTCCTGAGAGGGCAGTTTTTTCACGACTGTTACAAAAGAGCGTCTCCGTTATAAAGCGGCCAGTGTCCCCTGTTCAAAGCTGATGCATTTGAAGGCTGGTGGACCCAAATATCTGCCTGCTGGGAAAGGGTCTTAAAACGACCGGTCCGACCGGCAGCTTGTGCGAGATTTGGCGTTAAATGAGCTATTTGGATCGAATGAAATCCGTGCCGTCGGGCTGTTTTGATGATCAAGTTCACCATTTCTCTGAGATGATTCACTGTCGCGTCGTGAGGCCAGACATCGGAGAGTTGGAGCCTGCCATCTCCAAAGTCCGTCATCAATACACACAGAGGAAACACAGCCCCGTTAATGACAAGCGGGTGGTAAAACAGCGAGCACGAAAAGGATGGATTGTTGATTGAGAACCAGGCCCAGTAATTCCAGTCCCGGACAGGTCCGTTTAGAGATGCACTTTGAATGTTTACCCAATGGCGGTCCACCTGCTCTGCCGCCGTTTCATGAGTGATTTTATTGGATGCAACGAAACGTGGAAGCCGTTTGTGGGGAATGGAAAAGCGGAGCATCCGGCATAATGCGGCGAGCGGGCTGCCCCAATGAATGGAAGACATCACTTCAGGCCGGAGGCAGGTCCAATAGTGTGAGAACATTTTCATGATCTTCACTGCCGTGGCGTTTGGAGTTCCATTGATATTGATCAAATGGGATATCCTGGCATCCAATGCCATAGGCAACTGGAGGCTCACCGAACGGTAGGCAGGCAAAACGCGCCAGGTGGAACGCAAAGCCGCAAGCTGGACTTTTCCATCAACAACCAGCCGGATCGGGATGCAAAGACATATGCCCTGAACGGATCCCTCCGCCATGAGCATGCTGCCGCGAGGCCAGTCTTCTGTCATGGCCGGGTTATTTTTCCACCAATGATTCAGGCGGTGGATCCAGAACTCCGTGGATCTTCCATCCCCTGGGAAACTGGAGCAAAATTCGGCGATAAGGTGTGTGTTTTCAGCTAGAACTGGGAGGATTTCAGGCATGAATCGGATTCTAAAATTAGCTGGACACGCTAGGGCAGATGTAAACAAATACGGGTGGCCATGGGTGTTACAACCGTTTAAATCCGTCTGGTGTCGATGCCATTGATGCAGGTAACCAGCCTGGCAGTGGAGAAAGAGATTTTATTTGAGAAAAGATCTCTTCTTGGGGAGCGCCGTCAGATCAGAAGTGCCATCGAATGATTAACAGCGATGACCTCACCTGTCATGCGCTCGAGCGTTTTGACCATTTCTTACTGCATGCGGGCCACGAGGATGATTTTTACCCTCAGCTCTGACAGCTAGATGCAGGCATCCCGGTCGATGCTCCGGTGACCAGGATGGTTTTGCCTGAGAGATCGAGCGGATTGACGATGGCAGGCATAATGAATGGCGGATGATACAGAGCGAACAGACTTCAACAAGGCCGGGCACGGCGTCAGGTAAAAGGCAGCCTTCTTGGCGGCTGCAAGGGCGGAGGCGGTCATTTAGAGCTGCCAAATTCCCTGCCCATGGCCTCACGGATTCCCTGGGAGATGCATTTCTTGTTTGCCTCGCTGGCGTGCGTGCTTCACTCTGCGCGCCCATGAGCCAGACTGCACCTCTCCTCGACGACAACGCCCCGTGGTATAAACTCCTGACCTCGTATCACTGGTTTGTTTTTATTGTGGCCTCCCTGGCGTGGCTGTTCGACTGCCTGGACCAGCAGCTTTTCCTGCTGGCACGCAATGGGGCAATGAAGGCGCTGCTGCCGCCTGACATGGACCCGATCAAGTATGGTGGGTATGCGACATCCATCTTTGTGGCGGGCTGGGCGACGGGGGGACTGATCTTTGGGTCCGTGGGTGACCGGATCGGACGGGCGAAGACGCTGACGATGACCGTGCTGATCTACTCAGTGTGTACGGGTCTTTCGGCCTTTTCCAAAGGGTGGATTGATTTTGCGATCTACCGTTTCCTGACGGGCCTCGGTGTGGGCGGGGTGTTTGGCCTGGCAGTGGCGCTGGTGGCGGATACGCTGCCTGACCGCGCACGCACGGGCGCTCTGGGGACTTTGCAGGCGTTGTCTGCCGTGGGCAACGTAACGGCTGGCCTGGTGAGCATGTACATGGGCCACCTTGAGGGCATGAAAACCATCGAGCCCGGGACGGCCTGGAAGTATATGTTCCTGGTGGGGGCGGCTCCGGCTTTCCTCTGTGTCTTTATCCAGATGCGACTGAAAGAGCCGGAGAAGTGGGTGAAGGCCCGCGCTGCTGGCAAGGCGGCAGGGGTGAAATTCGGTTCCTACTCGGCCCTGCTGGGCGATGTACGCTGGCGGAAGAATGCGCTCCTGGGAATGCTACTGTGCATTTCTGGCGTCATCGGCCTGTGGGGTATCGGGTTCTTCAGCCCGGAATTGGTGGGAGATGTGATGCAGCGCTCGTTGGAGGCTGAAGGTGTGCCTGCGGCCGAGATCGCCGGCCAGAAGACGACCTGGATCGGGATCAACTCGATTGTGCAGAACATCGGGGCATTCATCGGCATGCTGCTGTTCACGAAGTTTGCGCAATCCTTGGGTCGCAAGAAAGCCTTCGCGATTGCCTTCGTGCTGGCCTTGGTGAGCACGGTCGGTTATTTCCAGATGTTTAATGGCCGGGGTGATATCTGGATGAGTGCGGTGATGGGCGGTTGCCAGCTCGCCTTGTTTGCCGGATTTGCGATTTATTTGCCGGAGCTGTTCCCGACCAGCCTGCGCAGCACGGGGACGAGCTTTTGTTATAACGTGGGCCGTTTTGTGGCGGCCAGCGGACCCTTTACCCTAGGCAGTCTGCAGGCGGCCCTGAAAGCGGGGGCGACGACGCCTGAGGCGAAGCTGGACGCCTTCCGCAACGCCTGCAGCTACATGAGCGTGGTGTTTGTGATCGGCCTGATCGCCCTGATGTTCCTGCCTGAAACGAAAGGCCGGGCAATGCCGGAAGATTGATCTTACAGAAAGAGGTTTCTTATCCAAGGGGCTCCGGCTGTGAAAAGCCGGGGCCCTTTGTGTTTGCAGGGGAGGCGTTTTACGGGAAAATGGCGGGGTTATGACGCCTGCTGAGCTTGCTGCCGCCCCTGTCCTTCCCGCTGGTCTGAGCGCGGAGGCGCAGTCGCTCTGGCACACGAAGCAGGGGAACTGGGAGGAGGCGCACAACATCGCGCAGGACATCCACACGGCGATGGGCTCGTGGATCCACGCGCTACTGCATGTGATCGAAGGGGATCAATGGAATGCGGACTATTGGTTTTCCAAGGCCAAGAAGCCTTCAAAAGGCCCCAAGGAAGTGGATGCTCTGTGGGAGGAGATCGCGGGACAGGTGCTGTAGCGGGGAGATGGAAATGTGGCAGGTTATTCAATCCCGCTGGATGAAAACCTGACTGGATTCAATACGCAGAAAAGCTCTTGAGCGGATGAGCGGCCATTTCCTTTCCGGAACTTGCCCGTTGGGTATGACGGGAGGCATTCAGCAAATGCATGAGACGCCGAGACCTTGGATGCACGCATTTCCTGAGCAACAATCGAAAAGGATCCACCCGAGCTTTTGGTTAGGGAAGCCCGCATTCAGGACTTCAAGATGAGATTGTTGGACGATTTAGCCCGGAGACACTCAAAGCATGAGCTGATAAACTAAGTCTATTAGGATAATAAAACAAAGTAATGATACAACCTTGCATCTGCGGCTGTGAGAGAAGAAAATTGAAAGCTGTCTGGCACTCACGCTTATTAGGCGGTCAGGTTTCAGTCACATTTTTTTGCGATCACCCTGAAATCAAAGGGCATCAAGGTTTGCAGGGGTGCTGTTAAAGGATGAAAAAAGAACAGATGTGGGAAACGATATCCCAAAGGTTGACACAATCAGCTCTCAATTAGGGGCAGATAACACCCCGAATTTCGGTTAATATGCACGAAATACGATCATTTTTCGCGTGAAATAAGGAAAAACTAGTACTTAAGCTCAATTTAGCGCGTGACAGATATTTATGAGTACTAATGATGGCAATGACATTGTTAAATACTCATTTTTAATCAAAAAACGACTTTTTTTGAAAAAATAACAAGTGTAAACTGGTAAAAATGCAGTGATAATGCAATACATAAATATTACATACGCATAGTACACATAACTATTCGGAATCGCATATTTAATTCGAAGTACTACGCTGAGAGGATTTTAACCAAATGTGCTTTTATGAATACGTGCAAAAAACAATGCGATGTGAAGATGGGGATCAGAAATTGCGGATTGGCCCTTGTTTTGGCTTTTTCCGTGGCAACCTCAGCTCAGGCACAATTGATATCCTCCGGGGAATTCTTTAATCCCGACTTTGATGCGCGCGGTGCGGGAGGATCCAATTTGCTGGATCTAACCGTTGATACGGCCACGCAGTTTCAAAATGTCACCCCAACACAAACAGACGGCAGGGTGTCGTGGACCCATACGGCCCAAGGGTTGGTCCAGGCAGGACTGCGGGTGGACATTCTGTTTATCGAAACGCAAGTCGCGGATGTAACTCTGGCGGCCTACACCCAAACGGCGGCTGACAGTCTGATCTTTGGTAGGCAGCTAACCGTGAACACGCTGGTTGACGGCTTTGATGGCTTGCTCAATGGCGTGGTGAGCAATGTGGTCGGGGCCAGTGCGATCAATCAATGGAACTCAATCGCCGATGTGACAAGCCTGACGTTGAACGAAGGGGTGCTTTACTCAGCCAGTTTCTCCGTTTCGAGCGGGAGCGGGCTGAATCTGGATGCGCTGAGCGCGGCAAATTTCACGTTGCTTAGCGGCGGGGTCGTGATTCAGAATATCAATGCAGTGGAAACGCTGAATGTGCTGGATCTGCTGACGATTGGCGGGGGAACGGCGACGGTGGATTTTCAGTTTTATGCGCCGGAGGGCGGGCTGGATGAACTGACCTTTGAATTTGACGCCGCGACAGTGGCGAATGTGGCCCTGCTGGGAGGTATCACCGGGAACCAAACGGTCATGGAGTTCAACTCGTTCTCCGTGGCCCCGGTGCCGGAACCTGGGAGTCTGGCGCTGGCTGCGGTGGGCTTCATGGTGCTGCTGCGCCGCCGCCGGTTCCGTGGGGTATGATGATTCTGCGCGACCAAGTCTAAATATCCATGTCCATAAGGGCCTGGATTTTTTATTGTTTGGAATTGCCAGGACAGGCAGACATCTGTCATCGTTCCGGGTTCATTTCAGAGCCCATGGAACCTGGCAGTTCAGGCTGCGATATCATCAACTCCCGCACCTACCTGCATCCGCGTGAACGGGTGTTTGAGGCGTTTTCAGATCCTGTCCGGCTGGCCCGGTGGTGGGGGCCGAAGGGGTTCACCAACAGCTTTCATACTTTCGATTTTCAACCGGGAGGCCAATGGCAATTAACCATGTACAGCCCCGACGGACATGACTTTAAAAACGAGTGTGTCTTTCAGGAAATCACCATGCCTGGACGGATCGTTATCGAGCACGTCTCAGCCCCCAAATATGTGCTGGCAGTGACACTGGAAAAGGCGGGTGATGGTACGAGGTTGCTCTGGGTGCAGCGGTTTGAGTAGGCGGAGATGCGGGATAAGATTGTGAAATTTGCCGGTCTGGCGAATGAGGAGCTTTTGGACCGGTTGGGTGAGGTTATGGGCGAGACGACAGACGATCCATCTGGCCCCAAATTAACCACCGCAAGAGCTCAGGAGACCGCAGTGAAAGCCATTTACATTTATGGGTGACATTTTCCCGTGTATCATGACAGCCAGAAGCTATGAAATCCAAAACATCCCATTCTGATGAGGAGCGGTCTGCTTCCTGCCAATCTTTGAAGCCAAAGAAAGCCCGACCGGGTGTCTCTGAAACCGGGACTGGCAAGATGCAGAAAAATGAGCAGGGGGTGGTCCTCCTCTCCGGGGGGAATCCGCAGATTGCGAAGGGGGATGGGGATGAGCCCGTGCAGGCTTATATTGCAGCGATGCCGGGGTGGAAGAGTGCACTGGGCAAGCGGCTGGATGAGATCATCACCCGGAGCGTGCCGGATGTGCGCAAGGCGGTGAGATGGAACTCGCCCTTTTATGGGAGCGAGGGCGGGGGCTGGTTTGTGACCTTTCATGTGCTGACACGGTATGTGAAAGTGACCTTTTTCGACGGCACGTCCCTGCAGCCCATCCCACCCGGCGGCACGCCTAAAAGCAAAGAGGCGCGCTGGATCGACATCTACGAAGCTGATGAACTGGATGAATCGCAGATGACAGGCTGGGTGAAGCAGGCGTCGGCATTGCCAGGGTGGGTGCCGTAGAAGAACATGCCTACTCACTCAAGTGAACTGAATCTTCATTGACCCAGCGGCCGACTATGAACGACGAACCCCATTCACTCCCTGAAAGTGATATAGCCTGTGCTGCGCCAAAAGGGGAGGAAGGTCGATCAGCGCCAATGAGCGGTTGTCTATGGGGTGGCTGTTATTTACCTTTCCTTTTGTTTGTCCTGGCAATGTTATCAGGGGATATTGGAGGCCCCTTATTCTGGCCCATTCTATGCTTCGTGTTAGGCCTGGCTGGACTGTTGATTGGATGCTCTTGCCGTTTCTTGAAAAGGTTTAATTTTCGAAATTGAAACGGTGTGTCCTCGATTGCACTCACCGCCGATACGCCGATGACTGCTTGAACGGGTTATACGGGCGGATGCCGGGTTTATCGGCATAGACGAAGCCGTAGCGGTCGTTTTTTTCATCCACGGGCTCCAGGAACTGGCTGCGGAAGTTGATTTTGTCGGTGTATTCCATGAGCACGCGGGCGGTGCCGTTGATGCCCCACATTTTGAATCCGGTGCCAAAGAGGCCGCCATTGGGGTAGAGCTGGTCCAGGCCGGCCATGGCGTGGAAGCAATTGATGGCGATGTGGTCTTTCCGGTAAAGGCGGTCATCGGCGCGATATTTAATGGTGCCACCTTCCAGGAGGCGCAGGCGCTGCACGCCGAGGTCAAAGCCAGCCTGGGTGACCTCATACGGACCCCACATGCAGACAGCATTTTTCACATTCACGGCCAGGCGGATGGTCTCCTCCAGATTAAAACTCTTGCCGGGGGAGAAGGGGCAAGCGTTCATGCGAGGGAAGAGCCGGCTGCCGCAGCCCTTGAAAACGCAGAGGTTGGGGTTGGTATCAAAATCATGCGGGAGCCAGCTGATGGTGAAGGCCTCAAACTCGCGGTTCTTGTAAAAGCCACGCCGGAGGCCTTCGGTGAGGTGGAGCTGTTTGCGATCCGCCAGGACGCGGATGACGGAGATGAAGGAGTGGGAGAACTCGGGTGCGTTACCTTTGTTTTGATAAGCGAAGGGGACGATGAAATAGCGGTCCTGCGAGTTATGACCGCCGCCCAGCCGCTCCAGGATGCCGTCCTTGATGCGGTTGGTGATCTGCTCGTACAGCGGCATGTCGTACTGCGAATAATCCGGCTTGCGATCCAGGATCCCGGCATGGGTGTCCAGGGTGAGCATAACCAACAATGCGAAACATAAGCGGGAGAGGAAACCGGACATATGAGAATCGGGGTTTGGATATTTCATGCCATGCTGCTTGCGGACCATGGCCGCTGTCTTGGAGATGAATGGTAGTTAGGCCTTACGGTTTTTCGAGTGATTTCAGCTCAATCTTGCGGAACCAGACGGGCTGGCCTTCAGCCTGAAGTGCGATGTGACCAGAGCGGAGCTTGAGGGGGCCGCCTGCAGCAGTGATGTCGCTGGCGGGGGCGATCTTGCAGTCTGGGTCGAGCTGCGGGTGCTGGTAGCGGAGGACTTCCACGCCATTCACGCGGTGGATGATTTCCTCATGGCCGTGCACCTCCACCTCCATGCGCACCCATTCATCAGCAGGAAAGGTGGGGGCGCTGGATTTGACGATGTGTTTGGTGATGAGTTCGCCGCCCATTTCCACGTGGGTGCCGGGGGTGCAGAGGTTGCCGGTGGAGCGGGGGCCTTTGCCTTCATCGGCCAGGAACTGTATCTCCAGGCTGGCGGGGAAACCCTGGTCAAAGCGCATGCTTTGGGGCGGCTGGGCGTGCAGCATGACGCCGCTGTTCAGGTTCACATACTTGGGCGCATCCGTCATCATGCTGCCGGTGAAACGATACTCCAGGCGCAGGATGTAGCGGGAGTAGGCGAGGTTTGTGAAGAGGTGCCCATACTGCTGGTCGAACTTTTCGTAGCCATCGTAGCTGACTTTGAGGATGCCGTCTTCCACCCGGAAGGTATCGGCAAAGTTTTCGCCCAGGGGATGCTTGGCTATTTTGATGGTCCATCCCTGGAGATCCTTGCCGTTGAACAACGACACCCATTCTTCCTGAGGTTCGGCTGCCTGCGCGGGGCATGACAAGGTACCGGTTAGGCGGATGGCGAGGGCCAGCAGGATGAGGGTGGCGGTTCGGGCGGGTGGGAACATGTACGACAGTTTACCAAAGAGTGGCGGTCATCAATTTGGCATTCTAATTTCAGGCTGCGAATTAGGGGTATAGATTTTGGCCTTTTTTGCGTTCAGAATCGGAGCGGCTGGCGTATAACGCAGATTCGCGTTCAACTGCCCGCCACTACTCCCGTATGATGCGTTACTTGCTCCTTCTGCCGACCCTAGGTCTCCTCACCGCTCCGGTATCCGCCCTGACGCTGGAGGAGATGAACAAGCGGCAGACGCCGCTGCCGACGGTGGCGGAGAAGGATCTGCCGCCGATGAAAAATGTGCGGGAGCCATTTCCGGGCATTGTCAAACATCCGGGATATGACGCCCATACGTGGGTGAGGTTTCCGTTTGTGGAGAATCCGGGGAGTTTTGGGATTGATCCCAAGGGGTGGCTGTTTGTAGCGGAGGCGAACCGTTTCTGGCGCGGGGTGCCGGACTTGCGCGGGGCGAATGAGCTGATCCGGGAGGACTTCCAGGCGGAGACGCTGGAGGACCGGACGAAGCTCTACAAAACCTGGGAGGCACGTTTCCCGAAGGACTTTTTTACGAGCACAGCGGACCGGCTGATCCGCCTGGAAGATCGCGATGGCAATGGGGCGGCGGATCATCGCACGGTTTTTTCGGACCGGTTTAAGGAGCCGCTGGATGGGCTCGGATTTTCGGTGCTGGCGGAGGATGATGCGGTGTACTTTACCTGCATCCCCAGCCTGTGGAAGCTGACGGATGCGAATGATGATGGCGTGGCGGATGCGGAGGAGGCGCTGGTGACGGGCTTCGGCGTGAGGGTCTCCTTCATCGGGCATGACCTGCATGGCATCACCCGCGGGCCGGATGGGCGGCTGTATTTTTCGGTGGGGGATCGTGGCTATCACGTGACGACCAAGGATGGCCGGGTGCTGGCTGGCGGAGGGCGCGGGGCGATCTTTCGCTGTGAATCAGACGGCAGCGGCTTTGAGGTGTTTTGCAAAGGGCTGCGGAATCCGCAGGAGCTGGCCTTCGATGAAGAGGGAAACCTTTTCACCTTCGACAATACGGGGGACATCGGCGATGTGGCCCGCATGGTGTATGCGCTGGAGGGCAGCGACTCTGGCTGGGACATGAGCCACCAGTCCGCACACCAGTATGTGACGGTGCTGGACTGGGAGGACTTCCATCCGCAAAAGTCCATGTGGGTGGCGGAAAGGATGTATGACCTGTTTAATGAGGAGCAGCCGCAGTGGGTCTATCCGCCGGCCTCGCATGTGGCACGTGGCCCGTCTGGTGTGACGTGGCTGACGGGGGAGAGTGTGGCGGAAGATCTGCGTGGGAAATTTCTTTTGTCCAATTATCGCGGGGCATCACAAGTCACCACTGTGCTGTCTGTTGGCATCAGGCCGAAAGGGGCGGGTTATGCGGCCAGCTCAGAGGATGTGTTTGTGGAGGGAGTCGGCGTGAGTGATGTGGAGCTGGGTTACGACGGGAATATTTACCTGTGCGACTTCGGCGGTGGCTGGAGCGTGAACACGAACGGTGCCATCGAGGTGCTGACGCCGAAGGATGAAGGCCAGAAAAAAGCTGGTGCAGAGATGCAGGCGGTCTTTGCCAAAGGCTTAAAGGATGAGGCGGTGGCGAAGCTGGTGGGCTACATGGAATCGCCAGACAGGCGCCTGCGCCAGGCGGCGCAATTTGAACTGGTGAAGCGGAATGAGATGGCCACGCTCACGGCCCTGGCGGCTGATGCTGCCAAGCCAGTGAAGATACGCCTGCATGGCATCTGGGGCCTGGATCAACTGGGGAGAAAAGGCACGCCAGTGAGCGAAGCTTTGCTGGGCCTAACCAAAGATAAGGAAGTGGAAATCCGTGCCAATGCCGCCCGCACCCTGGGCAGTGTGCACGCACAGGACAGCCGCGATGCCCTGCTGGCGCTGCTGAAGGATGAATCTCCCCGCGTGCGCTCGCTGGCAGCCATTGCCCTGCAACGCGTGGTGAAGCCCGGTGACGTACAGGTCACGGATGCGCTGTATGAACTGGCGGCGCAAAATGGCTCCGGCACGGTGGATGCAGTGCTTCGTCATGCGGTCCTGTCCGCGCTGGATCGGGTGGGAACGGTCCCCGCAGCCACGGCACGCGCTTCTTCGGCGAATCGTGAGGAGCGATTGACGGCGCTGCTTTTCCTGCGCCGTCATGAGAGCGCGGAGACGGCGGTGTTTCTCAAAGATACGGATCCACTGATCCGCCGTGAGGCTGTGCGGGCGATCTATGATACCGCTGCGGTGGACGGCCCGGCAGGGGATGCCCTCGCAGCTCTGGCCAAAGAGACCTCCGCTTTCCCTCCCACCATCCAGCAGCGCATTGTGGCGGCCAATTATCGCCGGGGTGCAGCGGCCAATGCGATGAATCTTCTCATGATGGTTCGTGATGAGAAACTCGCGGATGCCACGCGCAGCGCTGCGCTGCATGGGCTGCGACTTTGGGAAAAACAGATCGTCACGGACCCGGTGCTGGGCATCTACCGGCCGTTACCAAAAAGCGAGCGCACGCTTGCCGCGCTAGGGCAGGTTATTGACGCGGATCTCCGCGCCCTGCTGGCCGGTGACCTGCCGCCGCAACTTGCATCCCTGGCCTTAAAGCTGGCGGCTGAAACCGGTGTCCGCCTGGAGCCAAAAACGTTGCAGAATTTCGCTGCGAACAAGGCGCTCGCTGATGAGGTGCGCACGGCCGCTCTGGACAGCCTGGTTTCGTCCGCACCTGCAGAGGCTACCGCTTTGGTGCGTAGCCTTATTAAAGATGCCTCGCCCACCGTGACCGCCGCCGCGCTGGCGCATGGCTTCGCTTTGAAGCTGGATGGCCTAACCGATACTGCCCGGCAGGCTATCACCAAGGGGCCGCTGATCATCGCCCATGCGGGGATCGCGGGTCTGGCTTCGCTCCATCCGGAGGAGATTGAGGCTCTGTGGAAAGACCGCGAGAGCAACGGCCTGCGCAAGTCCTTGTGGCTGGATGTCTTTCTGGCTCTGCAGACGATGACCACGCCGAGCAGCCAGGCGCTGGTGGCTGCGCATGTGAACAGCGCCCCGGATGCTGTTTTCCGCCTCACTGAAACAGGCGGCAATGCCCGGCTGGGGGAGGCTGTTTTCCGCAATCAGGGGGCCTGCCTGCAATGCCACAAGGTGGGGAGTGACGGAGGCATTCAGGGGCCGGATCTGACCCAAATCGGTCAACGGATGCAGCCGGATAAACTCGTCGAATCATTGGTTAATCCCAACGCTGTCATTGCACCAGGTTACGGCCTGGCCGCTATCACGATGAAGGACGGCACTCTTCTGATGGGCCGGTTGGCCAAAGAAACCGAAACCGATGTGGAAGTCGTCGCCATGGATGGCAAAAGCTCCACGCTCGCCCGGTCCGCCATCACCACCATCGCGCCGCCTGTTTCCGCCATGCCGCCTATGGGCATGGCCCTGCCGCCGAAGGATCTGCGTGATCTTGTCGCTTATCTCACAAGTCTCAAAAAAGGCGGCAAAGCCAAGAAAGACGCCGCCAGCCATGGGGACGAGGACGAGAAGATTGCCAAGTGAGTGTCAGCGGTTTGCTGATGACCTGATGCGTTTCTCCCAGGCATCCAGCTCCTGGCGCAGGGATGCGGCCAGCTCCGGCCTGGCCGGTAGCAGGTTGTGCTCCTCACCAGCGTCCGCCTCCAGGTCATAGAGCCCGCCCTGCCCGTCCTCGTATTCCACCAGTTTCCAACGACCCTGCCGGACGGCCCTGCCTTCGGGGTTCTTCTGGCGGAGCCGCTTTTTGCTCCGCCAGAACAGGGTGCGCTCCCCGGCGGGTTCCTGGCCGGTGAGCAGGGGCAGCAGGTCCATCCCATCTTCGCCTGCGGGGTCGGCCCCCGCACCGGCCAGCCTGCGGAAGGTGGCCGTCCAGTCCATGGTGATGGCCACCTGAGAGGTCGTACTCCCCGCAGGCAGCACCCCCGGCCAGCGGGCAATGCAGGGCACACGGATTCCGCCCTCCCAGAGCGTGGCTTTGAAATCGCGCAGGGGGGCATTGCGCGACAGGGTATGGCCGCCGTTGTCCGATGTGAAAACGACGAGGGTGCGGTCCTTGAGGCCCAGTTCCTCCAGCTTGGCCAGCACCTGGCCAATGCCCTGGTCCATCCTCTCCACCATCGCCGCATAAGTCTTGCGGTCTCCCTGCTGCCAGGAAGGCTTTTTGGGCTCCACCTTTTTGTCCCGGTCATCCGGCCCCTGCCAGGGAAAATGCGGCGCGGCGTGGGCCAGATACAAAAAGAAGGGCTGTTCACGGGACCGCTCCAGAAAGGCGATGGCCTCTGCCGTGAACAGGTCCGTGCTGTAATCCGGGCGCTGCACCGCCTCATTGCCCAGCCACAGATCCGGCACCCCGATGCGGTCCATGTGCTCAAAGTAATGGTGGTTGCCGCCGAGCAGACCGAAAAAATGCTCGAATCCCTGCTGCAGCGGACGCCGGTCTTGATCATAGCCCAGATGCCATTTGCCGACGATCCCGGTGGCATAGCCGGCATTGAGCAGCGCATCTGCGACCGTGCGTCCGCCCTCAGGCAGTCCGCGTCCCATTTCCTGGTAAGTCACCGCATCCTCCAGGCCGATTCTCTGCTGATACCGCCCGGTCATGAACGCCGCACGGGTGGGCGTGCAGACGAAGCCATTGGCATAAAAATCCGTGAAACGAATCCCCTCTCCGGCGAGGCGATCCAGATGCGGTGTACGGATGTCCGGTGCTCCGTAACAGGACAGGTCCCCATAGCCCAGATCATCCGCCAGGATGAAAAGGATGTTAGGCATGGCCTGCGCCCCGGCGGGTGGGGTGGCATGGAGAAGCCATGAGGCAGAAAGGAGGACGGCAGGAAGGAGGACAGTCTTGAGCATAACAAAAAGGGTGTTTGCGGAGGCCAGGCGCGAAAGCTACATCCCCCG
The DNA here is from genome assembly GCF_039655865.1 of Prosthecobacter sp. SYSU 5D2. Lineage (NCBI taxonomy): Bacteria > Pseudomonadati > Verrucomicrobiota > Verrucomicrobiia > Verrucomicrobiales > Verrucomicrobiaceae > Prosthecobacter > Prosthecobacter sp. SYSU 5D2. The sequence goes on from NZ_JBBYXL010000002.1 coordinate 51,760, forward strand.
GCTATTTTAAACGCAGATCCCCACCACGGCTCTGCGTCAAAGTTTATGCCAAATGCGACATCCGCCAACCAGGCAGTGCATCCTTAAAATGCAAAACCCACCGTGATATGCAGCATGCCACTTTTTTCGCCGGAGCGGCGGTCGAGGTTGTGGCCGTAGTCCAGGCGGATGGGGCCGAAGGGGAGCTTGTAGCGGAGGCCGGCACCGACGGTAGTGCGGAAGTCTGAGGAGTAATCGAATGGACTGCCGTTGTTGGCTCCGGCGAGGCTGCCAACATCGGTGAAGACGGCGAACTCGAGGTTGGGATAGATTTCGTAGCTGAACTCCGCGCTGGCGAAGACGGCGGCGGTGCCGCCCAGGGGGGTGTCACCTGGGGTGACGGGGCCGAGCTCACGTTCGGCAAAGGCGCGGACGGTGTTGGGGCCACCGTTGAAGACGCGGGAGTCAATGGGCAGCTCCTCGGTGGAGGCACCCTGGATGCTGAGCAAGCCACCGCCAGCGGCGAAGCGGAACTTTTTGGTGATGGGCTGGTAAATGGCAGCGCGCACATCGGTCCGGATAAAGCTGGCGGTGCCGCCGGTGGTCTCCAGACGGGCGCTGAGAAACCAGCCTTTTTTGGGCAGCACCGGGCTGTCGCGGTAGTCCAGCATGAGGCTGGCGCCGATGGAGCCAAAGGCGTAGGCGTCCGGGCCGATCTCGACATCGGTCAGCACGTCGGTGGAGACGGTATTGGCAGAGAAGCCGGCGAAGACGGTGTAGGAGAAGCCTTTGCTGACGCGCCGGGCCAGCTCCAGGGTAAGGCTGGTGCCGTATCGTGAGTATTCAAAGAGGCTGAAATTTTCCAGGGCGAGCTGCACGGAGGCGCTGTAGCCGGAGTTGAAGATGGCGGGATCGGTCAGCTTGATGGAGCCCAGGGGACCGGCGACGCTGTAGTTGAGCTCGGCGGCTAGAGTATTGCCCCGGTCCCGAAAATTGGTGTTGCGATAGTTAATGCCTGCCTGGGCACCGAGAAAGGTGTCATAGCCCAGCTCAAAGCCCAGGGTCTTGGGTTTGGTTTCCTCCCCGCTAAGGCGCAGCTCAGCCGCGGCAGGGGAGACGCCTGGGAGCATTCGGGGCTCGACATCCAGCCGGGCGAACATGGCGGTATCCAGCGTCCGCTTGAACATGATGTCGAGATCCTCAGACTGGTAATATTTGCCTTCGGCTTCGCGGAAATTGGCGGTGAGCACACGCCTGGATCCCCGGCTGAAATCCTCATGCGGGACGACGCGGGTAATCATCACGCGCTCTCCCGCAGTCATGAGGATCACGACATCCACGGTGCCGCCCATTTTTCCCAAGGTATAATCGGACATGGTGGTCGCATTCAGCCAGCCACGGTCTTTGGCTATAGTGGTCAGCTGGCCTTCGATCTGCTGCACCCGGGCTTCATTGAAGGGCTCGCCGGGTGTCTGGGCAATTTGGGCGCGCATTTTGGCGTCCAGTTCGGCGGGGGCACCGCTGAATTCGACGCTGCCAAAGGTGAAGCGGGGTCCGGCATCCACCTCCACCGTCAGGTTACGCAGGCCGTCAGGCTGGATGTCCGGCGCCGGGGTCATTTTCACTGTGGCCTGCAAATAGCCTTCGGCCCGGAGACGGCGCTGTACCAGGCCCACGCCGCCATCCAGCTCTTTTCGCACCCACACGGGATTGGCACTGTCCGCGCCTTCTCTTTCCGTGCTGGGCCGCAGCAAAAAGCTGCGCAGTTCTTCCTCAGGGAGAATGAGCTCTCCTCTCCAGGTGATCTCCCCTACCCGGATCTGCCTGCCGGAATCAATCTCCAGGGTGATGACATTGCCTGTGACTTCCCACTCGACATTAGCGTCCGGCCAGCCCTTGCGGATGTATTCCTGGCGGGTGAAAAAAGCCAGGTCATCCGCCAGGGGTTCTGTGGCGGTGGTATTGCCTGAGAGGGTGAGCTGGTCCCGCAGCATGTCCCGGAGGTCATCCCAGGCGGTGGTCTCGATGCCGGATACCGTCACTGTGACTCCGGCCTCCTGCAGGGTAAAAGGGGCGGGTGCCACCTGTGCTGCGGCAGGCAGCAACAGGACAAGGAGGAGTGCGGCAACGAATTGCCTCCAGCTTAACCGGGGCAGGGGAATGCCCTTTTGAGCTCCATACACATCACTCCACATGCTTTGCGGTGTCGCCCTTGAAGGTGCCTTTGTCAATCTGGCCCAGCATGTCAATGAAGGCATCTTCGAGCCGGCGCTCTTCGCGGTGAAAGTCGGTAACCTGCAATCCATCAATGATCATTCGGCGCAGAACGCCTGCCAGCGTGGCTTCATCTTTGGAATTTACGCGCAATCTTGCCCCGCGCTTCGTTTCTTCGATGACCTCGATCATCGGGGCGGTGAGCGCCCACTGGACCAGCGATCCCGGTTCACCCGCCACCTGGACGTTGACGAGCGTCTCCTCCGTCACGGTGCCCCGGATCATGGAATCCGCATCGCCATGATGGACAATTTTTCCCTGGTCAATGAACAGCAGGCTGTCGCACATCTCCCCCAGCTCGCTGAGAATGTGAGAGCTGATGAGGATGGTCTTGCCCTCCTCCGCCAGGATGCGGATGAGCTGCTTCAGCTCCACGCGTGCCTTGGGGTCCAGGCCGGCAGCAGGCTCATCCATGATGAGGATCTGCGGATCGTGCAAAAGGGCACGCCCCAGGCACAGGCGCTGGGTCTGGCCCTTGGACATCTTGTTGCTCATGCGGTCCGCCAGCGGGGTGAGGTCGGTAAAGTCCATCACCTCCTGGATGCGCTGCAGCCGCTCCTGCCCTTTGTAACCGAGGGCGCGGGCGTAAAAGTCAAGATACTCCAGCACGGTCATGTGCTCATAGGTGCCGAAGCTGTCCGGCATCCAGCCTAACAAACGACGCACTTTGGCTGGATAATGGACGACGTTATGCCCGCCGATCTTCACCGTTCCTTCATTGGGATAGTCCAGTGTGGCCAGGATGCGCATGGTGGTGGTCTTGCCTGCGCCATTGGCCCCGACAAAACCGACCACCTTGCCATGACCGATGGTGAAGGAGACGCCTTGCACCGCCTGCAAGCTGCCAAAGGAGCGCTGCAGATTCACCACCTCAATGGCGGGCTGGCTGCGGTCCATTTCCGGAAGGGCATGTGCGGGCTGGTGCATGTTTAAGGAAGGGGGACGCTGCCGTGGACGATGATCTTGTCGGTCTGCCAGCGGATGGAGGACAGCGTCTCCTGGGTGAAGCCGGGCGCGGCTTTGGCGATGGCAAAGAATTCGTTCTGCGGTGCTACCACAAGCTCCTGCACCCCATCCATTTTGAGAACTTCTCTCTTGTCATTCCACCACTGCCGCAACTCATCCGGCTCCACTTTGACCAGGTCCGCCTTCTGGCCGGTGGCCAGCGGAGATTGGAGCCTCCAAATACCGCCTGTGGCATCTGCATAAAACATCTCCTCCACGGTAAAACCGAGGGCGGAAACTAGCACAGGGGGATCTTCAGCGGAGGTCGCCGGCTGGACCTCCAGCCGCGCGCGGGTGGAGATGGCGGTGCGGATCATTTGCGCCTGCTCAGCGCGGCTTTGGAAAAAATTGCCGCCTCTGGACGGCCCGTTTTGAGTGAGGCTGACGGGCTGCATGTCGTGGGTGTTTTTCAGTTTCACCCAGTCCGTGGCAGGCAGCGTGAGAGGCTCCACCAGTGCGGCTTGTTTCATTTCAAAGCCTGCTCCCAAAAGGACGCCGGTGCGGCTGATCTGCTTTTGCGTGACATAGGCAGCCGCCTCCTGCGGCTCCAGATGCAGGTAAATGGCGCGCGCTCCAATGCCGCCGATGCCATCCTGGACCAGGATGATGCCCACCATCATGACACTGGCCCCCAGAGACAGGAGCGGGGTGGTGATGAAAAGCCGGTGCCTGCGGCCGGAGGGAGCTAGCATAAAAAGGTTCACCGGCCCCACCAGGATGCCAAAGAGGACCAGGAAAACGATGACCTGCCAGGAGTTGAAACTGCGCTTGCCGAGGGCATCCAGCATTGGCCAGCCGCGGACATTGGTGTGGCCGGATTGCAGCGTGTTCAGGCGCTGCGGTTTGTTCCAATATCGGGCGACCGTCCCCGCCGCCAGGAGCTTGCTGCCATTCCAGGTGAAGGTTTCGATCTGGCCCAGGCCGTAGCTCTTGCTGTTGGGCGGCAGGCTGGCGGGCCTTTCCCCCCGGATGTAAAAGTGCAACTTTCCGCCCAGGCGCGTCCATTGCAGCAAGGCGTGACGTGAAGCAGATGTCATTTTCTGCCAGTCTGCATCGGTCAGCATCACATAATCAAAACCGCTGAAGCCCAGCCAGTCCTCTGGTGTCTCTTCAAGGCTGAAACGACTCCCGAAGGTGTTGGCCCCTCCAAAGTATTTGGAAGCCGCTTTGATCTTTTTTTCCACCTCATCTTCCAGTCCGCTGAGGCTGTTTTCCGCCAGGGTTTTGGTCATCGCGATGGCTGGGAAAGCACTCTGAGGCTGGTCGTAATTGGAATAGGCCCGCGTGACCGGGCTGTTCAGGTTGATGCTATAGGACCGGGAGTTGCTCCGATAGGAGGTGGTGGAGCCATAGTCCGGAGCCATGGATGCCATAAAGACAGTGGATTGCGTGGCCTGTGGTCCAACAACCAGGCTGAGGCTGCTCCGTGAGGCATTGCTCCGCTGGAATTCCTGGGTTTGTGAATGAAAGTCTAACTGCCACACCTCCTCCCTACTGGAACCGTTGGTGGCCACAATTCGCAGGGGGGCATAACCCGTCGGCGGCAGTGGATCAAACACGCTGCGGATCTCCAGCCGGGTGCCATTGGCGTCATTGAGCATTTCATCCGCCAGGCTTTTTTGCGCCTGCACCTGGCCGGTGAAGACGCACATCAGACCGGCGCAGCAGACCATCCAGGCGGCAGAGTGCTTTTTGGAAAGGGTGCTCTTCATGCAGCCTCCTTGAGGGTTCTTGGGGTGGCCAGATTTTGAACCGGCACTTCGGCCAAGATGGCCTTCACGATGCCTGCACTGCTGCGGCCATCCATGCGGGCGGTGTAGTCCAGCAGCACGCGGTGGTTCAGCACGGCGGGTGCCAGGGCCTGCACGTCTTCGAAGCTGGCATTGGGCCGCCCATGCATCAATGCCCGTGCCTTGGCCGCCGAGGCCAGGCTGAGCGCGGCACGGGGGCTGGCTCCATAACGCACGCCTTCGGAAGCCTTCGACTGCCCAGGGTGGGTGGCATCCACGATCCGGGCGATGTAATCCGCGACAATCTCCGGCAGGAAAATCCGCCGTGCGGTCTGCTGAATGTGCGCAAACTCTTCCCGGGTGGTGATGGCCGGCACCACCGGCTCTACGCCCAATTCACGATGCGAAACGATCTTGGCCAGCGTCTCCGCGCTGTTGCGGAGCACTTCCAGCTTGAAGAGAAATCGGTCCACCTGTGCCTCCGGCAGCGGATAGGTTCCTTCCAGTTCAATGGGGTTTTGGGTGGCCAGGACAAAGAACGGATCTGGAAGGGTGTGCGTCTGCCCCAGGACGGTGACGCGCCGCTCCTGCATGGCCTCCAGCAGGGCCGACTGGGTCTTGGGAGAGGCGCGGTTGATTTCATCCGCCAGCAGCAGATTGGTAAAAATGGGTCCTGGCTGGAAGACGAACTCGCGCCGTCCATCCACCTCCTGGAGCACCGGGTTTCCGGTGATGTCCCCCGGCAGCAGGTCGGGTGTGAACTGCACGCGCCTGGTGGTCAGGTTCAGCGCCTTGGACAGGCCTTTGACCAGCTCCGTCTTGCCAAGCCCGGGCAGGCCCTCCAGCAGTACATGGCCGCGAGCGATGACTCCGCATAGCACCAGATCAATGAGCTCTCCCTGGCCAAAAAGCACTTCGTTCAATGCCTGCCTGAGCGCCGCGATGGGTCGCGTGGCGGACGGGATCTCACTGTCAAGGGCGTAAGCGTCAGGCATCGTGGTCCAGTAAAGCAGTGGGACCGCTTACCCGTCGAGCGGAAAAGCAGCCTGCTTACGGATATTTCGCTGGGCTGGCTTTTCGCCATTCTGCTTCTCCCCGCAGTAAACTTGATCGTAGGGGGGCGGGTCGATTCGAGACGCAATGCGTCTAATTTTGGAGAGCCCAGATGCATTGCTCCGATGGATGCGCCGTTTCAAACACGTACGTGTGAAATGAAATCCGCCTTCGCCATTCTGGCTCTTGTTTTTGTCCTGCTGCCTGCCCAGGCCAAAGATCTGCCCAAGCTGGACCTGCCGGGGGTGCGTGAGCAGCATGTCATGATCCCCATGCGCGATGGCACCCGGCTTTCCGCCTATCTTTATCTGCCGGAAGGCGAGGGTAAATGGCCGGCTGTTTTTGAGCAGCGATACGCCTCCCTCACCGGCAGTAGCGGGCGGAAAAATGCCGCCTCGCTCGCCCGTCACGGGTATGCCGTGGCGATGGTGAACTTCCGTGGTGCGCAGCTCAGCGAGGGGCGTTACGTCGGTTATCGTGCGCTCGGGTGGGGAGAGCAAAAGGATGGTTATGACACCTGCGAATGGCTCGCCGTGCAGCCCTGGTGTACGGGCAAGGTCGGCAGCTTCGGCGGCTCTCAGGGCGGCTTTGCACAGAACTTCCTGGCGGTCACCCAGCCGCCCCATCTCGCCTGCCAGTACATGGTGGATACGGGCACGAGCCTTTTTCATGAAGGCTACCGCATCGGTGGCATCACCCGGCCAGGCCGCTTTGCCGATTTCGGTGCCAACTGCCGCAACCCGGAAGACAACGCCGCACTGATGGCCGAATGGGACCGGCACCCGGACTATGACGACTATTGGAAGGCTGAAGACACCCGCCCCCACTTCGCCAAAATGAACGTCCCGTGCTTCACCATCGGGAGCTGGTATGACTTCATGGTCCAGGGCAGCATCCGCAGTTTCATCGGCCGCAAGTCGCATGCTTTTCAGCAACTTTTGTTAGGCCCCTGGCTTCATGGCCGGCTGAACAAAGGCAACAAAATTGGCGATCTCATGTATCCCGACAACGCCACCTGGCCCGAAGCCGCCCACATGGTCCGCTGGTTTGATCACTGGCTGAAAGGCGTGGACAACGGCATCGAAAAGGAGCCTGCTGTCCGCTACTACGTCATGGGTGCCGTGGGTGAGTCCGGTGCGCCTGGCAATGTCTGGCGCGAAGCGGCTGACTGGCCACCCGCCGCCACTGAGACCAGCTGCTACCTGCATGCGGACGGCCTTCTGTCTTCTGATTCCCCCATGGCCACCTCCAGCGGCACGAGTTACGAATCCGATCCGCTAACCCCCATGGAGATCCCTGGCCGCTCCTTTCCCGGGGCCAAAGATGCGCGTGCCTTTGAGCAGCAAAAGGATGTCCGCATCTGGACCACCGCGCCGCTCACCCAGCCGCTGGAAATCACCGGCCAGATCCAGGCTGAGCTCTGGGTGCAGTCCACCGCGCCGGATACCGATTTTATCCTTCGCATCTCCGATGTTTATCCGGATGGCCGCAGCATCCTGCTGATGGATTATCCCATGCGTGCCCGCTACCGCGATGGCTTTGAAAAGCAGGTCCTTCTGACCCCTGGCGAGCCCGCGAGGTTGCGGTGGTCCATTGGTCACACCAGTCTCATACTCAATGCTGGCCATCGCCTGCGCATCACCGTCAGCAGCACAGGTGCGCCATTGTATGAGCCGAACAGCCAGACGGGCGGTTCTCAGCACAAGGACTGGCTTCAAGATACCCAAAAAGCCACACATACCGTTCTCCACGAAAAAGCCCATCCCTCCCGTGTGCTGCTGCCGGTGATGCAATGACGCGGGTGCAATAAAAAGCCTGTCCGGTGAGGGACAGGCTTTTGAATGGGGATTCTTTACCGGGCAGGATCAGTCTTCCCAGCGGCGAGGCTTGAAACCGCCATTGGGCTTGCCACCAGGTTTGCCGCCTGCGCCGCCATAGGGCTTGCGAAAGCCGCCTGGCTTGGCACCGCCGCCGTAGCTGGGCTTGCTGCCGAAACCACGGGGACCGAAGCTGTTGCCGCTGCGCTGGCCCTGTCCGCCATCCTGGCGGTCGGCCAGGTTGATGCGGATGTCGCGGCCACGATAGTTGGTGCCGGTGACGGTTTGCATGACGGTTTCTACGTGGTCATCAGGAACCTCGACGTAGGCGCATTTTTCGAAGATCTCGATCGTGCCAAGGGTGCCGCTGGGGATCTTGGAGGTGTTGTAGATCATGCCGGCGATATCGCCCGGGCGGGCGTTGTCCATGCCGCCGATGTTGACGAAAAGACGCACCATGCCGGAGCGGGGGCCTTTTTGCACAAAGGAGCGGGAGCGCATCGGCGCGGGGCCGAAGTCATCGCGAGCTTCCTGCTGATACTGCGGGGCCGCTGCGTCCTGGCGGCGGGGGCCTTCGTCGCGGGCAGGCTCATCGGCCTGGCGCGGGGCGGCAGGGGCGGCATCGGCGCGGGGGGCGTTGTCGGCCGGGCGTGGAACCGGGGCGAAATCGCCTGCGGCAGCGGTGCGGCCGGTGACGGCGGACTGCTGGCTGGGGACGAACTCACGCTGGGCCTGCTGCGGGCGCTGGTTGGCGCGGTCTTCAATGATCTGCTCTCCCTCACGGGAGAATTCCTTCATCCAGAGATCCAGCACGGCGCTGGTGACATCGGTGGAGTCAAACCCGGCATCCAGCAGGCGCTGGACGGTGTGCTCGTGCTTGGCGTAGTTGCCGGCTTCGAGCGTGGCTTTGAGTTTCTCAAAAGTCTGGTCCACACGGGTGGCTTCCAGCTCTTCCTGGGAGGGCACTTTGGTGCGGGTGACCTTGGCATTGGTGAAGCGCTGGATGCGCTGCATGAGGTAAATTTCACGGCCAGCGACGAGGCTGACGGCGGTGCCTTTGCGCCCGGCACGGCCGGTGCGGCCGATGCGGTGCACATAGTCTTCCGTGTCATACGGGAGCTCAAAATTGACGATGAGGTCAATGTCGTTCACGTCCAGACCACGGGCGGCCACGTCGGTGGCGACAAGGACTTCGACATTGCCGCTGCGGAAGTTGCGCATCACACGCTCACGCATGACCTGGTTGAGATCGCCATGGAGGCGGTCGGCGGCGTAACCACGGGCGGTGAGGGCATCCACAGTATCATCCACGGCCTTCTTCGTGTTGGCAAAGACGATGGTGAGGCGGGGGGAGTCCATGTCCAGGATGCGGCAAAGGACTTCCGTCTTGCTGCGGCCCTGCACTTCATAGTAGCGCTGCTCGATGGTCGGCACCGTCATCGCCTTTTGCTCGATAGTGATGGTGGCCGGGTTGTTCGTGTACCGGTCGATCAGGCGGCGGATGCGCGGATCAAAGGTGGCGGAGAAGAAGATGGTCTGGCGCTCTTTTGGCACCGCCTGCATGAGGCGCTCGATTTCATCGGCAAAGCCCATGTCGAGCATTTCATCCGCTTCATCGAAGACCAGGGTCTTGAGGTTGTCCAGGCGGAGCGTGCCGCGGTCCACGAAGTCCAGGATACGGCCGGGGGTACCGACGACGATCTGGGAGCCCATCTGGAGGGCGCGGATCTGGCGGTCGTAAGAGGAGCCGCCGTAAATGGGGGTGGCGCGCACGCCTTCTTTGAAGGAGGCGACTTTGTGGATTTCCGCACAGACCTGCATGGCCAGCTCACGGGTGGGGCACATGATGAGCACCTGCGTGTCGCGGCTGTTGGCATCGATGCGGTCCACGGCGGGCAGGCCGAAGGCGAGGGTCTTGCCGGAGCCGGTCTGGCTCTGGCCGACGACGTCCCGGCCGGTGAGGGCGACGGGAATGGCCTGGGCCTGGATGGGGGAGGGTTGTTCGAAGCCCTGGGCCTCGATAGCTTTCATTAACTCGGGCGAAAGGCCGAGATCTGCGAATGTCTTTTCCATGTATTTTACGTGCCGGTGTGTAGGCTTCCGTGAGCGGGCAACCTGTCGCAGTAAGGGCGTCTCGTGAGAGGGAGACGGGATCACCACCAGATCTGGCGGGCTACATGTCAAACTTCGGCCCCAAGTGGGGAAGCGGTAAAAAACCGGTGAGCAGGATTCCACAGCCTATGGAAATAGCAAGCGGGGATTGTGAAGGGGGGATTGGACCGTGGAGGAGTGCAGGACTGTGCACGCTGCTCCCACGGTGGATTTGCCACGGTGCTAAAGATCCCCAGGAGGTGATATCACACGCCTTTGGGGAGCTGGTTCAGCAGCAGCCTGAGCTGGTCCAGGTTCACGGGCTTGACGAGGTGGGCGAAGAATCCGGCTTCTTTGGTCTGGTGGAAGTCTTCTTCCATGCCGTAGCCGCTGAGGGCGATGCCGGGGACGGGGCGCTGGCGCTGGATCTCGCGCATGAGGTCCAGGCCGCTGCCGTCGGGCAGGCCGAGGTCGGTGATGACGGCATCAAAATTGGCTGCGGCATAGGCGGTGAGCGCATCGCGGGAGTTGGTGGCGGTGGTCACCTGGTGGCCGCGGCGGGTGAGCAGGCGGTAAAGAACGGCCAGGGTGGCTTCGTGATCCTCCACGACGAGCAGGCGCAGATGGTGGTCCGGGCCGACGGGGGGGTCGGCTTTCACGGGTTGAATCTGCGGGGCGTTTCCGGTGGCGAGTTCCACGGAAAAGGTGGCCCCATGGCCCTCGCCCTGGCTCTCGGCAATGATCTCTCCACCATGGGCCATGACGATGGCCTTGGAGATGGCCAGGCCGAGGCCGAGCCCGCCAAACTGATGCACGCCATTGGCTTCGATCTGCTCAAAGGCGTTGAAGATGCGGGTCAGGGATTCCTTCGCGATGCCGATGCCCGTGTCTGCCACGGAGATGCGGATGGAGCCATCCTTGTCGCTCTGGGTCCTGACGGTGATGGCCCCGCCTGTGGGGGTAAATTTGAGGGCGTTTTTGATGAGGTTCCAAAACACCTGCTGCAGCCGTGCCGGGTCCGCCAGAACATGGTGGTTCTTCGCATCCAGCATGAAGCGGATGCGCACCTGCTTGCCCGGGCCGTCGCTGCGGACGATCTCCGCCGTGTGCTCCAGCAGATCATGGATGTCTGAGACCACAGGGGAGATTTGCAGCTTGCCGTGGCTGATGCGGGTGAGGTCCAAAAGGTCATCAATGAGCCGCGCCTCCAGCTCCACATTGCGGCGGATCATGCCTAGCTGGCTGCGCAGGTCGTCACTCAGGGTGGTATCGCTCTCCAGCGCGGAGGCTGTCATCAGCACGGGGGTGAGCGGGGTCCGCAGTTCATGGCTGAGAGCCGCGAGAAACTCATCCTTGGCACGTGAGGACTGCTCGATCTCCGCCATGGCATGGCGCAGGGATCGCTCGGCCTGCGTGCGGTCGGTGATGTCCTCAATGGCCAGGACGATGCGGTCCGGCGTGCCGTCCGCGCTGTCCACCTGCCGGGCATTCAGCAGCATGGTCCGGCTGCCGAGGGTTTCAAATTCGTGATTCACTTCATAACCGGTGAAGTGATTTTTCTGCGGCAGGATGTCCTCCAGCAGCTTGCGCAGGTCCGGGATGTCCCATTGACGGTTGCCCAGTTCATAGATCAACCGCCCCTCGCTTTCGGAGGCGTCCACATCGAAGACCTTGTAAAAAACATCGCTTGCGGATTGCACGCGAAGGTCCGCCCGCAGGATCAGAAACGGCACTGGCAGCGTCCTCAGGATGGCCTCGGCATAGTCCCGCGCCGCCGCGATCTGCTGCTGCTGGTGCTTCAGGTCATTGATGTCATTGAGGACCAGCACCACACCGTCAATCCGCTTGTCCAGCGTCAGGTAGGGGCGCACTTGCAGGGAAAACCAGCGGCCTTCGCGGTCTTGCACTTCCATTTCACGCGGGCTGATGGATTCCATCACATCGGTCAGCATGTCCGCCAGACCAGGCAGGTTAAGATGATGCCTCAGGCCGACAAAATTCCGCCCCAGGTCCGCAGCCACCAGATTGAAAATCTTTTCCGCCGAGGGTGAAAAACGGCGGATGGAAAGATCACGGCCCAGCAGCAGGATGGCTGTCTGGAGGCTCGCCTGGAGGTTGTTCAGGTCTGAATTGAGCCGGCTCTGTTCCGCATCCCGGTGTACCAGTTCCTCGTTGATCGTTGTCAGCTCTTCATTGGTGGATTCCAGCTCCTCCTTGGACGTTTCCAGCTCTTCATTGATGCTTTGCAGCTCCTCATTGGCGCTTTGCAGTTCCTCGCTGGAGGCCTGCAAATCGTCCGTGAAGGACTCATTTTGCTCCTGGATGGACAGCAGGTAGTCCCGTGTCTCCGCCAGTTCCTGCTCCAGTTCTGTGATGCGGTTGGCCGCCTCCCTTTTTCCTTTGGGCGTCGGCGGCTGGCTGGGCTGTCCTGGGCCAGCCGGGCCGGCGGCCTCCGTATTTTCAAAGAGCACCAGCAGGCACGGCTCCTTCAGATTCCGCAGCGGAATCACCCGCAGGTTCACCGCACGCAGGATGCCGTTTTTACGCATCTGCACATTCTCCTGGCACACCGTCACGTGCTCGCGCCGGGCGGTCTGGATGGCCGCACGCAGCGGCAGCATCAGCCCTTCCGGCGCCATCTTCAGCAGGTCAAAGCTGGCCTTTCCCGTTGGCGGTTCTAAAAAAGCTCCCGTGGCCCCCCGGAACTGCAGGATCTGGCCTTCCGCATTGATCAGCACTCCTGGCGGCGCAAACAGGCTCACGGAGATTCGATCCGCCTCGCGCTGCGCATTGAATTCTCCGCCATTGGCATCTGGTAGAAACGGCCCTTCCTCCAGGCTGCGCTTGCCACCCGGACGTTGCGCATTGCGCTCCCTCGGCTGCGGCGAATGAAAGGAAGGGGTCTTGGCCGATTTCCGGACAAAGATCTTCTGCTTTTTATCCGCCGCCGTGAACAGGTCCGTGAACTGCCCGATGGACTCGCTGGCACCGAGAAACAGATAACCGTCCGGCTTCAGCGCATAATGGAAGGCAGGGAAAATCTTCTTCTGCAGCTCCGGCTCAAAATAGATCAGCAGGTTGCGGCAGGAGATGAGGTCCATCCGCGAAAACGGCGGATCACTCATCACATTTTGCCGGGCGAAGACCACCTGCTCACGCAGCGCCTTGTTCACCCGGTAGCCGCCTTCCTCCTCGGTAAAAAAGCGTTGCAGCCTTTCCTGCCCGATGTCCTGCGCCAGAGACTTTGCATAGAGCCCGGCGCGGGCCTTCTCCAGCAGCGCCTCGTTGAGGTCCGTGGCGAAGATTTGCAGCTTCGGCGGATTCGGTTTGTCTGTGACCGCCTCGGCAAAGGTCATGGCCAGGGAATAAGCCTCCTGCCCGGTGGAGCAGCCCAGCACCCAGATGCGCAGCGGACCGTCGCGTTTGGGTGGCCCGATGAGCTTTGGGAAAACCTTTTGCTTGAGGATATCGAAGGCTTCCGGATTGCGGAAGAAGCTGGTCACGCTGATCAGCACATCGGAGTAGAGGGCATCCAGCTCATGGGTATTGCCTTTCAGAAAGGCGGCATAATCTGCCAGCGTCTCATGCTTGTTGAGCACCAGCCGCCGGGCCACACGCCGCTGGATGGTGCTGGATTTGTAAAACGAGAAATCCACCCCGCAATGTCTGTGCAGCAGTGCCAGGATCTTCGCATAGCCTTCCAGTTGGGCCTTGTCCGGCTCCGCTTTGGCCTCCGTCAGCGCCTGGCGGGAGTCCGTGCGCGGAGTGCCCTTTCCGCCGGAGGCCAGCGCCTTGCCCGGAGGATCGCTCTGGTCGTTCTCCCTTTCAGCCTCAGATGCCAGTCGTCCCGTTTCTGGCAGGGGCAGGGCGGCGGCCACCACAAAAGGGTGCTTGGCAATGCGCGCCAGCTCCTTCGCGATGGCCTCCGGGGACAGCACAAAGTCCACACAGCCCGCAGCGATGGCGCTGCGAGGCATGGAATCGTATTTGGCAGTGTCATCCTGCGCAAACGTCAGGCCGCCCTCGCCCTTCACGGATTCCAGCCCCATCGTGCCGTCTGTCGCGGTGCCGGAAAGAACCACACCGATGGCATTCTCCCGCTGGTCCTCCGCCAGGGCCTCAAAAAAACAGTCAATGGACCTGGCGGCCCCCCGCACCCGGCCGCGCGGCGTCAGAATCAGCGCGCCTTTGGAGATCTCCATCAGCACATTGGGCGGGATGATATAAATGTGATTCCGCTCCACCACCATCCCCTGGGTGACCTGGAGCACTGGCATGGAGGTGCTGCGCTGAAGGAGCGGCACGAGGGCACTTTCATGCTGCGGGTCCAGATGCTGAACCAGGACAAAGCCCATGCCGGTATCCACCGGCAGATGTTTCAGCAGATCCTGAAAGGCTTCAAAACCCCCGGCTGAAGCGCCTACACCCACGATGGGAAAACCGCCCTTGGCAGCAGGCATTGGGCTCGGTGCTGCGGCATCCTTTTTGAGCCGCAGTTTGCGTGTCGAGGCTTTCGGCGCGGCTTTTGTCAAGGTCATCACGATACAGTCTGCGAGCGGGAGAGCCAGACAAATCGCTGTGCGTCTTTTGCGATCTTCCGTGGCAAGAAGTGTGCAGGCTCTGGAAAATGAATTTTTCCGCCTCTTGTTTTTTTACCCTTCAACCTTCCCATTCCTGCCTTGCACCGCCTTTTTAAGTTCGACAAACTTTTGATCGAAGGTCTAGTTTTTGGGATGAACAACCGCCGCCACTTTCTGCAAACGTCTGTCACTGCCCTCTTTGCCTCACGCCTAGGTTTAACGGCGCAGGAGGCGGAAAAGATCCAGGTGCGGGCGATTACGAAAGGGCCGAAGTATCATTGGTTCGCCTATTACGACAAGGAGCAGTTCAGTCCGGACAACCGCTATGTGCTGGGAAACCAGGTGGACTTTGAGCACCGGTCACCCACAGCGGAAGACGTCATCAAGGTGGGCATGGTGGACCTGCAGGATGGCGACAAGTGGACGGAGCTGGGGGAAAGCCGCGCGTGGAACTGGCAGCAGGGCTGCATGCTGCAGTGGGTGCCGGGCACGGAGAGCACGGTGATGTGGAATGACCGGGAGGGGGACAAGTTTGTCTGCCATCTGCTGGATGTGAAGACGCAGAAGAAGCGCACCCTGCCAAACCCCGTGTATAACCTGAGCCCGGATGGCAAGTGGGGCATCGCCCCGGACTTCCGGCGGCTGAATGACACGCGGCCTGGCTATGGTTATGCGGGCATCCCTGACCCGAACAAGGACGTGCTGGTGCCGGAGGATGCGGGCATCTGGAAGATCAACATGGAGACGGGGGCGCAAGAGCTCATCATCACCTTTGCCCAGGCGGCGGCGATTCCGTATGAAGGCGGCTTTAGCCCGAATGCGAAGCACTGGTTCAATCATTTGTTATTCTCCCCTGATGGCAGCCGCTTCATTTTCCTGCACCGCTGGAAGGGTGACGGGGACAAGAGCTTCAACACACGGCTGTTCACCGCCAAAGCGGATGGCACGGACCTCTATGTGCTGGATCCATTGGGCCGTACCTCCCACTTTGTCTGGCGGGATCCGCAGCATGTGTTTGCCTGGGCCTTCCACCCCAGCCATGGCGACCGGTTTTATCTCTACAAGGACAAGACGAATGAAGTGGAAGTGGTGGGCAAGGACAAGATGCCCCGCAACGGCCACAACACCTATGTGCCGAAGACGAACAATGAATGGGTGCTGAACGACTGTTATCCGGACAAGGAGCGCAAACAGACGCCCTACCTTTACCACATCCCGACGGACCGCCGGGTGGACCTGGGGCACTTTTACAGCCCCGCCTTCTACACCGGGGAGTGGCGCTGCGATACGCACCCGCGCAGCAGCCGGGATGGGCGGCTGGTGTGCATTGACTCCCCCCACAGCAAGGGGAGGCAGATGTACCTCATCGAGATCCACGACATCGTGGGGACGTGAATGGGAGGTGCGGCGGTGGGGCTGGGCTACAAGGCATTGTGCATAACTATCTAAGTTACCTGCTTGACGGGAGGTGACATGGACAGCACCTTTCGCGCCCTTTTTCAAATCCCCCACTATGGCCCAAGAAACATCCCTCCTCCTGCTGAAGCCCGACTGCGTCGCCAAAGGCCTTAATGGCGAAGTCCTCAAGCGTCTGGAGGCCGAAGGCTTCCGTGTGCGTGGCATCAAGATGATCCAGCTCACGGATGAGCTCCTGAAGGAGCATTATTCCCACATTGCCGACAAGCCGTTCTTCCCTGAGGTCGCTGGCTTCATGAAGAGCAAGCCGGTCATCGCGGTGGCGCTGGGCGGTGAGGACGTCATTTCCCACGTCCGCGACCTTCTTGGCCCGACGGATTCCAAAGCCGCCGCCAAAGGCACCATCCGTGGTGACTTCGGTGATGACAAAATGACCAATGTCGTTCACGCCTCGGATTCCCCGGAAGCCGCAGCCGTGGAGCTGAAGCGGTTCTTTAAGGATGGCGAAATTTTCAGTTACTAAACCCCAATCGGTGTAAAAATATGTTTCCGAGGTTGACGTGAGAAAGTCCTCGGCTAGTTTCGCACCCCAAATTTTTTTCCCAGGAATCATCACATGGCTAAAGTCTGTCAAATCACCGGAGTCGGCGTCACACGCGGCCA
Organism: Prosthecobacter sp. SYSU 5D2; assembly: GCF_039655865.1. Classification (NCBI taxonomy): domain Bacteria; kingdom Pseudomonadati; phylum Verrucomicrobiota; class Verrucomicrobiia; order Verrucomicrobiales; family Verrucomicrobiaceae; genus Prosthecobacter; species Prosthecobacter sp. SYSU 5D2. The sequence continues at coordinate 68,368 of NZ_JBBYXL010000002.1, forward strand.
CCACATTCATCGCAGCGGTAAAGCTAAGAAGGAAGGTGGTATCGGTAAGCACATCACGAAGCGTGTGAAGCGTGTCATTTACCCGAACCTGCGCCACAAGCGTATTTTCGTTCCTGAGCTTAATCAGTGGGTCACGGTCAAGCTGACCGCCCGCGCTCTGAAAACGATGGATAAAAACGGTGCCTTCAAGACGTTGAAGGAAGCTGGTTTGATCTAAGTTTGATGATTGATTGATGGTGTTTTGGAGGCAGGTCCACCGGATCTGCCTCCATTTTTTGTACTTTGGGTCCTTCCTGCGCTCCTGGCTGGCCTAACTAATGATGAGTTAATTTATTAGAATCAGGCAGGTAAACGATGCATTCTAGGAGCTGTGTTTTCATTGATGAGCCAGGCGAATGGATGTGTGATGGTAAGGAAAAGTGCGCATTATTGCATTTTGCTTTATATTAGGCTGAGTATCAGATTTTTTCCTCTTTTGGTGTTGAAAGTGGTAACCAGAATGGAGGAATGAGCGTGTACTCTTACCCATGCTATTGCGTTATCTTACCATCTCGCTGTTATTCCTGTCCGCCGCAGCGGCTCATGCCCAGACGGCAGCTTCTATGGAACCCGTCGCCGGATTCGGTGTTGGCCCCGGCCAGCCTGCCCGTGCAGGTCTTTTTTATAAAGAGTCCACGGGGAAATTCTATGGCACTTCGCAATCAGGAGGGGCATTTGGAGCCGGAACGGTTTTTGAAATGGATGAAACAGGCCGCATCCAGGGCCTGTCCTTTACGGAAGAAAAAAACGAACAAGCTTTTCCCGGCTCCCGGCCCAGCAGTGAATTTGTGGAAAGCTCAGACGGCTGGCTCTGGACCACTTACACCAATTACGGGCTGGGGAATGCCCAGCAGCTTGGCGGCATCGTCCGCCTGCGGCCGGAGACGGGCGAGTGCCAGGTGATGGCCCGCTTTACCGGTAACACGGGCTTGTTTCCTGGAAGCTGGCCTCAGGGCGGTCTGGTGCGCAGTGCGGATGGCAACCTGTGGGGCACTACTTTTTACACCGCCAATAACAACACGGGTGCAGGCACAATTTTCCGCATCCATGAGATCACCGGGGAGTTTGAAAGCGTGCATTCCTTTCCAGGAACTGGCGGTACCAGCGGCGGCGCAAGACCGCAAGGCACCCTCCATAATGACGGCAATGGCAACCTGTGGGGTGTGACCCAGTTCGCAGGAGCTGCCGGGAACGGTTCCACAAGCGGCTCAGGCTCGGTCTTCAAATTCAACATGTCCACACGGGCCATCACGGTGTACAACATCTTTGCCGGCTCCAATCCGCAGGAGGGCAAGATCACAGGCTCCTTTCCCAATAACAGCCTGGTGCCGGATGGTCGGGGTTTCCTGTGGGGAACCATTTCCAAAGACAACACCTTTGGCAGTGTCTATAAAATCGAAGCCGCCACAGGCAACGCCACCCATGTGGCCGATTATAACAAAAACGGCAACAATCTGGCTGTCCAGCTCATGCGAGACCACCAGGGCAATCTCTGGGGTTATACCCCCGCTGGCGGAAATAACGGCGTCAACAAAGGCTCGTTGTTCAAGGTGGATTCCGGCACAGACATGCTGACCACGGAATTCAGCTTCAGTTCCCTCAGCGGTGCCAATGCGGACATCACCGGCCCGGCTTCCGCACTGGTGCGCACTCCGGACGGCCAGCTTTGGGGCACCGCCACCACCGCCAGCGGCGGCTGGGCGGCCTACAAATTCAATCCGAATGGTGCCGTGTTCACACGGCTGGCAGCGGGCCAGGTGCTCACCGGCTACACGCCGCAGGCGGGTGTGGTGGGCAGCCCGGGCAGCAACTGGCTGTGGGGCAGCACCTCGGCGGGCGGTTTGCATGGCTTTGGCACGTTGTACCGTGTGGATCCCGTCAACGGGCAGATGGAAACGCTGGTCCATTTCACCGGCACCAGTGGTTCGGCCGCCGGTGCCGAGCCTTCCGGCACGCTGGCCATCGCGGCAGATGGGATTGTCTGGGGCACCACCAAGCTGGGCGGAGCGGGAAATTTTGGCACCGTTTTCAAATATGATCCCGATACGACGGTCTTCACCTCGGTCCATGCCTTTACCGCCAGCGGCAACGGGGCAAGCCCGCGCGGACTGATCCTGCCTGGGGACGGCTCCCATGCCTGGGGCGTGGCCAATAACGGTACCAACGGCATCGTGTTCAAGATCAACACCGCCACCTCCGCCTTTACCAATGTGTTCGCGTTCGTGTCGGGTACCAGCACCGGTCGCAGCCCTGACTGTCAGCTTGTAGAAGATGCCAGTGGATTTCTTTGGGGCACTACCACCGTTAGCGGAGCCAACGGTGACGGCAGCATCTTCAAGGTGGATCCGGCCACAGGCACAACGACCGTGGTTTACCATTTTAACAATGATTCCGGCCAGCCGCTTTCCACCCGTGCCGGCGGTCCCCGTGGCAGCCTGTTTATGGATGCCACCGGCCACCTTTGGGGCATGTGGAACTATTCCAGCACCTCCGGCGTTTTCCGGTTTAACACCGCCACCAATACCCTGGAAAACTTTTTCACGGATTTTGTCTCCGCCAGCGTTTATCCAAACCTCAAAGCTTACCCTGGCACCCTGGGGACGGACCAGGACGGGAAACTGAACTTCGTGGTCGCGGAGAGCGCCAGAAATTCAGATAGTCTCATCCTGACTCGCGAGGTTCTGTTTCAGATTGACCCAGCCGAGGCCACCCCAGTGGCGGCCAAGGCCACTGTCCTGGAAGAAGGCGTGATATATCAAGAAGGCCCGGCCAATTTACCCCAGGGTGCGTTTTATGCCCACTCTGACGGCTTCCTCTATGGCATCAACAGTGCCCGCGGCCTGAACCGCGACCTCAGCCCGGCTGGCGGCGGCATGCTTTACCGCGTGCGCACAGGTCCGGCTGTGACCACAGTGATGAAGCCTGACTCAGCCTATAATCCTTTGTATCATTCGTATGCCAGCCGCACCAATGCCACGCTGAGGGCCATGGTGAGTCCGAATGAGCAGGCCATCACTGGCTGGGAATTCGAATGGGGGCCCACCACCGCTTTGGGCAATACGGTCACGGCCACTCCTGGCGCTGCCTCGGAAATCGGCATCATGTCCACTGCCACCCTTTCCGGACTGGCCCCCTACACGACTTATTATTTCCGTGCGGTGGTCCATACCGCTGCCGGGGCCAGCTATGGCCGCATGCTGACCTTGGAGACGGATTCCATTGTGAACTGGCCCGCACCTGAAGGCTCCCAGATTTTGGTGGAATCTCCTCGAGGCATGGCTCTTCCGGAAAGCCCCAGCGCCGGTTCTGTGGACCTGGGTCGCCTGCTTGTGGGTGAATCCTGGAAACAGGCCGTGATCGCCCGCAGCGTGGGGCCGGACAATCTCAACATCCAGTCCGCCGTCCTCAGCGGGGACCCGGCCTTCAGCATCTTCACGGAGATGCCCATAGGCTCATTGGCAACAGATAAAACGGCGGGCATGTTCGTCACCTATGCGCCTACCTCTCCCGGTGTGCATATAGCCACGCTCACCATCACCTCCAACGACTGGGATGACTCCACCTATGAAATCACCTTCTCCGCCGAAGGCATCCAGGAGCCGGATCTCCAGGTGGAACTGGCCGGGGATGGCACGCCTGTTGCCGCAGGTGGCCGGGTGGATTTCGGCAGCAGCGCCCTCGGTGTCGCCACGCCCAACCAGACCCTGAATGTCATCAACGCCGGCAACGCCACCCTGGAAAACATCTCGGTGGAAATCGTCGGTGCGGCCAAAGATGATTACGGCTTGGTGTTCGTTCCCGGTGCCTCCTTGCTGGAGGGCGGCAGCACCAACCTGGTGGTCTCCTTCACCCCCTCCCAGGCGGGCACCCGCACCGCCACCCTCCGCATCCGCAGCAATGATCCTGATCAGCCCGAGTATGACATCAGCCTGACCGGAGCCTCCCTGGCCATGCCAGAAATCGTGGTGGAAACCTCCGGCGGCACCAATTTGGTGGACGGCTCCGGCACCATCCAGTTTGGCAATGTCCCCGTCGGCGGCTCCGGCAGCCAGCAGATTGTCATCAAAAACACCGGTAATGCTCCGCTCACAGGCATTTCCGTCAATGTCATTGGCCAGCCCCAATACACTGTCACGGTTTCCGCGCCGGCCACCATTGCCGCCGGGGCCAGTGCCACGGTGGAAATCACGCTCAGCCCCCTGGCTGCCGTGCCTGTGATCGCCCAGCTGGAGATCAGTAGCAATGACAGCGATGAAAATCCCTTCAATCTGACGCTGAACGGCAGCGGCATTTCCGCACCGGAAATCGCCGTGGAGGTGGGTGCCGCCGCGCTCGCGGACGGCGGGCCAGCGGTGGCGTTTGGCAGCGTTTCCGCCGGTCTGTCCGCCACCCGGACCTTTACCATCCGAAATGCCGGCAATGAAGCCCTGACCGGGCTGGTCCTCAGCCTCGACGGCGCAGGATTCAGCAACACCGGTCTGGGCCAGACCAGCCTGGCCGCCGGCCAGAGCCTGACCTTTGATGTGACCTTCAGCCCGTCCGCCGAGGGGGATTTCTCCGCCACGCTCCAGATCGCCAGCAACGACGCGGATGAGAATCCCTTCGACATCGCGCTCACCGGTACCGCCACGGCCCAGGTGGGCGGCAAGCCCGTGTTTGGTCCCATCACCCTCGGACCTAGCAGCGTGGCCCAGCCGGTAAACCAGACCATCGCCGCCACCCAGTCCCCCACGCGTTACAGTGCCAAAGGGCTCCCCAAAGGCGTCAAGATCAACCCCCTCACGGGTGAGCTTACGGGCGCACCCACTGCCCCGCGTCTGGTCAAAGGCCAGGTGCAGCCCTATGAAGTGGTGTTCACGGCCAAAAACAAAGAAGGCAGTACCAGCACGGATCCCATCCAGTGGTTGGTCACCCCTCTGGCCGACGGCATCGTCGGCACCTTCAACGGCCTTGTGTCCCGGCAGGCCGCCGTCAACGGGGCGGCGGGGTCGGACACCGGCTTTGGTGGCAGCATCAAGGTGGTGGTTTCTACGAAGGGCAGCTTCAGTGGCAGCCTGAAAAACGGTGCTGACACCCATGGTTTCAAGGGCTTTCTGGAGGTGCCAGAAGGCGGCGGCAATCCTGAAGCCACCGTGACCATCAACCGCAAAAAAGGCCTGAATCCTCTGGACCTGACCTTCACCGTCTATCCCCTGGATGCCACCGGCGGCAATGCCGGAAGGCTGGCCGGACAGGTCTCCCTTGACGGCCAGAACGCTGCGATAGACGCGTGGTTGGCCCAGGAAACCGGCCTGGCCACCGGCTCCTACAATCTGGCTTTTGACGACATCACCGGCAATGCGACCGTGCGGCCCGAAGGCAGCGGTTATGCCATCCTGAAGGTCAAGCCCAGGGCGGCGGTGAGCTGGACCGGGCTGCTGGCTGACGGCACCAAGATCACCGGCAGCAGCACCCTCGGTGCCAATGGCAGCGCCGGTCTTTACCAGGTACTTTATAAAAAGACTGGCAGCCTGCTCATGGAGGTCGTCGTGGATCCTGGCACTGAGGTGGACGGTGACATGACCTGGCTGAAGCTGCCGCAGACGGGCAAAACCCCCGGCTACGCTGACGGATTTTTTGCCAGATGCAGCGTTTTCGGTGGTCTCTACACACCACCGGCCAAGAATGCACGGGTGCTTGACCTGCCTGAAAACATCATCCTGGAACTGTGGGGAGGCGGGGATGTGAATCTGGTCTATCCTGCTACCCTGAGCGCCAAAAACGCAGTGACGGTGACTGATGCAGGGGAGAAGACCAAACTGAAGATCAATGCCAAAACCGGGATCATCACCGGCGGTTTTGAGCAGCCTGGGACGAAAGTCAGGAAAGCCAAGGCCTATGGCCTGATGGTGCCTGGCCTGGGCGGGGCAGGTTTCTTCCTGTTGCCGGAGGACAGCGCCAGCCGTCCGGAAATCCTGTCGGGAGCCCTCTTCCTGGGCGAGGAGACGCCCTGAACCGGAAACCGGTTCGCCCCCCTCTTCATCCTAATTCCCAAAAGCCGGAGCATATGCTCCGGCTTTTTTGCACCGTCTTGCGCTGAACTGTGAACCGAGATTCATGGCCTGCCGCTTCTACCGTGAAGAAAGCCCTGAGCATGGCGGGTCCGGGCTTGCTGAGAGGCGCAGGCGGCGCAAGATAGAGCCATTCTTTTCGATTTGTTTTACTGCCCGGCAGCTTAATTTTTTCAGAACAACCCGACCCCAACCCCCTATGAACCTCACACGCACAGCTTACGGCACCTGGAGTGGCGGCAAATTCATGCACTTCGGCGAAATGCTGGATGACGCCCGGTATATCCAGATGATCCGGGATTCCTTCGACAAAGGCGTCCGCACTTTCGTCACCGCAGATGTTTATGGCGTGGGCCGTGCGGATTCCATGCTCGGAGAGGCGCTGCAGGGGCTGCCGCGTGATGAATACTGCCTGGTGGGCATCGTGGGTCATGACTTTTACTCCGGCCAGCGGGCTGGGTCCAAGGGCTATCCGCGCTTCACTGAAGCCAGCCTGCACCAGCCGGAGCAGTACGCAGGCTACCTGCAAATGGCCACGGAGGAATCCCTGAAGCGCTGCCAGGCCAGCAAGTTTGACTGCCTGCTGCTGCATAATCCGGATACGGTGGGCTATACGAGCGAAGCAGTGTGGGACGGGCTGGCCGCCTTGAAGGACAAGGGGCTGACAGACCGACTGGGCATCGCTCCGGGACCGGCGAACGGTTTTACGCTGGACATGATCGAGTGCTTTGAGCGTTTTGGTGACCGGATGGAGTGGGCGATGATCATTTTGAACCCGCTGGAGCCCTGGCCCGGCCAGCATGTGCTGCCTGCCGCCAAGAAGCACGGGGTGGATATCCTGACACGGGTGGTGGACTACGGCGGCATCTTCCATGACGATGTGAAACCGGGGCACAAGTTCCGCGATGGCGACCACCGCAGCTACCGTCCGGCGGGCTGGGTGGACCATGCCAGCGAGAAGCTGGAGAAGATCCGCCACATTGCCGACAAGCACGGACTGACCATGCTGCAACTGGCCTGCCTGTGGGATCTGGCCCAGGAGCCGGTGAAGAGCGTGGTGCCAACGCTGATCCAGGAAGCTGGCGAGGGTGCCCGCAGCATCGAAAGCAAACTGGAAGAGCTGGCGGCGCTGCCTGCTGAAAACGTGCTGAGCGCGGAGGAGGTCGAGGAGATCCGCGAGATCGGCGACAACACCGGCTGTATGATGCTGAAAGGCGCGAGCCAGCGACACGAAGGCCAGGAAGCCCGGCCCGATGAGTGGCCGATGCGGCCGGAGCTGCTTTCCTTGGCCGGACGCTGGAATCTGGGCACGGCGTGGTAAGGTGAGGTCACGCTCTGGCGAGCGCGGCTACAATCAGCTGCCTGCGCAAGCAGGTGGCTGAAGAGCCATGTGATCCCGGCAACCACGCTCTGGTGAGCGCGGCTACGGGCACGAAAAAGGCGGAATCCTCACGGATTCCGCCTTCAAAATGTTCGACTGGCTAGGCCAGGGAAGGATTACCAGCGCTCGCCGCCTTCACCCTTGCCGCCGCGATCGCGGTCCCAGCTCTTGCCGCCACGGCCACCGCCGCCGCCGCCACCACCACCGTAGCCGCCACGGCCACCGCCGCCGCCGCCACCACCACCGTAGCCGCCGCGACCACCGCCGCCGCCGCCGCCACCACCGTAGCCGCCACGGCCACCGCCGCCGCCGCCACCACCGAAGGCAGGACGCTCTTCTTTCGGACGGGCTTCATTGATCGTCAGGGAGCGACCACCGAAGTCTTTGCCATTCAGGCCTTCAATGGCTGCTGTCATGGCTTCCGGTGTGTCCATGCTGACGAAGGCGAACCCACGTGGGCGACCGCTCTCGCGATCCATCGGCAGGAAGACATCGGTAACGCCGCCGAATTGGGAGAAGAGATCGCGCAGATCAACATCGGTGGCACTGAAGGGGAGATTCCCCACATACATTTTCGTATTCATTTCGGTAATAGCTGAGTGGTCACTGAATTATGATCAGCCAGAACCCTCACCGACGAAACATTCACCTGATGAACTTCTGGACCTAACCCTCAAACAGGTGGACGCATCGGAGGTGTTGCAGAGGAAGAGTTTGAATGCAAGCATTATTCTTGTAGCAGGGAATGCTTGTTTCAGCAGGCTGTGCTATCCTGGGATCCCTGTGCGCCACGCCGTCAATACTGACTTTACCCTCCTGGATGAGACCGATGATTTCATCGTGGTGGACAAGCCTGCGCCGCTGCAAGTCCACCCCAGCACGCCAAACGGCACGTGGACCCTATGGCACGGTCTGAATGAACTGCTGGCCTATGAGATGACCAATGGCGGCCAGATCTCCATCATCAACCGGCTGGACCGGGAGACGAGTGGCACGGTGCTGGTGGCGAAGAACCAGCCGGCGGCGCGGCGCTTCGGCATCGCCATGCAGGAGCGGCAGTTTCATAAATCCTACATGGCCATCGTCCATGGCTGGCCGGAGTGGGGGGAGCTGGACCTCAATGCGCCGGTCTTGCGCAAGGGTGACGTGGCCGAATCGCCCATTTGGGTGAAGCAGATGGTGCATCCTGACGGGGCCGCCTGCCAGACGCGCTTCCGGCTTTTACAAAAGACGGTCCATCCGGTGGCCGGGCCGTTGGCGCTGGTGGAGGCCGCGCCGGTGACCGGACGCATGCACCAGATCCGCGTGCATCTGGCGCACCTGGGCCATCCTATCCTGGGGGATAAGATTTATGGGAAAGATGAGCGCTGTTATCTGGATTTCATCGAGACCGGCTGGACGCCTGATCTGGAGAACCGGCTGCATTTTTCCCGGCAGGCGCTGCATTCCCACCGGCTGGAGGTGAGAGCGGCGGATTTTTCCCTGGCCTGGGAGGCTCCAATCCCGGCGGAGATGGCGGCCTGGGTGGGCGGATGAAGGGAGGATTTCCTTTGTTTAAATGGCTCCTTCGCAGACGTTGATGTTCCAGTGAAATTTGTCATTGCCTGTATCTTTTTTTCCAGCGCTGCCATGGCTGCGCCGGTGTCGTTTTCCAAACAGATCGTGCCCATTTTGGCGGATCAATGTCTGGAATGTCATCGGGCGGAAAAGGCCAAGGGCTCTTACCGGCTGGACACTTTTGAGCAGTTGCTGAAAACGGGCGACAGCGATGCGGCTCCCATCGTGCCGGGCAAGGCGGAGGAGAGCGAGCTGTATGAGCTGCTGGTGGCCGACGATGATGCGGACCGCATGCCGAAGAAGGCGGACGCGCTGCCGGAAAAGGACATCGCGCTCATCCGCCAGTGGATCAATGAGGGGGCAAAGTTCGACGGCCAGGATGACAAAGCCGAGCTGACCTCCCTGCTGCCGCAAAAGAAAAATCAATCACCCGAAAAGTATCCGCAGCCCATTCCAGTGACGGCGATGGCGCTGAATGGCGATGGCAAGGTGCTGGTGACCAGCGGTTATCATGAAGTGCTGGCCTGGGACCCGGAGACGGGCAAGCTGCGGACGCGGCTGTCGGACATGCCGGAGCGTGTGCTGGGTCTGAGCTTTGTCAAAGGCGGCCCCTGGCTGGCCGTGGCAGGCGGCTCTCCGGGGCGCAGCGGTGAGGTTTGGCTGGTGAATTTTGCCAAACCCACGGAGCGCAAGCGCCTGGCGCAGATGCGCGACTGTGCGCTGGGCGTGGTGACTTCGCCCGATGGCAAGTATCTGGTCTCCGGCGGCGCGGATAACCGCATCCGTTGTTATACCCTGCCGGAGGGGAAGGAAATCTGGAACCTCGAAGCTCATGCGGATTGGATTCTCGCCGTGGCCATGAGCCCGGACGGCAGCCACGTCGCAACCGCCAGCCGGGATCGCACGGCGAAGGTGATGAAGACGGCCACACGTGAGATCGAGGGCACTTTTACAGCGCACAGTGTGCCCGTGCTGAGCATCGCCTTTGCCCCCGATGGCCAGACGCTGATCTCTGGCGATGCCGACGGCCAGGCCCGGCCCTGGGGGCTGGATGGCAAAGGCGTGAAAGACACCACCCTGCGCCCGGCAGGCCGCTCCGCTGTGCTGGCCGTGAGCTATCTGGATGGCAATACGCCCCTAACCGGAAGTGCCAGCGGCCAGGTGAGTGTCATTGATGCCAAGACGCGCAAGACCAGGAGCACCCTGGCCAAACATGAAGACCGCGTGAATGCGCTGCTCGTTTTCGGCGCAGGTGAAAAGCAGAAGGTCATCACCGCCAGCCATGACGGTGAGGTTCGGGTGAGCTCATCGAAGGATAACAAAGAGTTAGGCAAATTCATCGCCAGTCCGGGTTGGTGAATCACTTCACCCGCTCCCAGTCCAGCCCAAATCGCGCCAGGTACTTCTTCAGCCTGTCTGCATCGTTGGCCTTCGCTTTGCTGGCGCGTGAAACAGCAAAGAGCTTCCGTCCCGCATCCGACAGCGTTTTGCTCTCCCGGCAGATGCCGAGAACGTAATCAAGCTGCACCAGATCAAAGGGGTCCAGCTTCGACCGCTCTTCCTCACTGAGCACCGTGCACTGTGCACTGGCTTCCCCAACCCTCCAGCTCTCCATCAGCCGCGATTTCTCCTGCTCCACACATTCCACCGTGATGCGGCCCTTCGGCGCCAGCGTGGCCATGCGGGTAACGGCGGCATTCAGGTCGCGGAAGTTGGCACTCCATTTTGCCTCCGGGCTTCGCGCGAATTTCAGGAAGGCCTCGCGGGCCTCTTTGTTAAAGCGCACCTGACGGCGGTGGGATTTGGCAAAGCGTTCCAGTTCGAAGTCAAGATTTGCGCTGAGGTCCTCCCGCCGCTCTGCCAGGCTGGGCAGGGTGAAGGTCCACAAGTTAATTCGTGCCAGCAAGTCATCACGAAATTTGCCAGCCGCCACCTCGGCACGCAGGTCTCGGTTGGTCCCGGCGATGAGCTGGAAGTCGCTGGAGACCGCCTTGTCGGAGCCGAGCGGGAGAAAGGTTTTGTCCTCCAGCGCGCGCAGCAGCATGGCCTGTTCATCCAGGCCCAGCTCGCCGATCTCATCCAGAAAGATGAGCCCTTTATCTGCCTCCTTCAGCAGCCCTGGCCGGTCCGCCTGCGCACCGGTGAAAGCTCCACGCCGATGGCCAAAGAGCGCGCTCATGGCCTGGTCACCTCGTAACGTGGCGCAGTTCACTTCAACAAACCTTCCGGTTAGGCCAGCTCGTGTGCGGCGCAGGTCATAGATGCGCGAGGTCAGCAGGGACTTGCCCGCACCTGTCGGCCCCATAATGAGCATTGGAGCTTTTGAGTTCACCGCCACCAGTTCGATCTGGCTGATGAGCTTGTTAAACGCATTGCTCTTCGTGGCGATGCCGCTCTTCAGGAAGTCCAGCGTCTTCTCCTGCTCCTGGGCAAAGCGCGTGGCCAGCCGGTCATACTTGGACAGGTCCAGATCAATGATCTCATAGCGCCCGCTAGCCTTGGTGTCGCGTCCATTGACGCGGGTGGGGGAAGTTTGCAGCAGCCGCGCCGGGATGAAATTGGCCTCGTTCAGCAGGAACCAGCAGATCTGCGCCACATGCGTCCCCGTGGTCAGGTGAATGAGATAATCCTCTTTTTCTGATTTAAACGCATACTTGGTTATGAAGTCATACAGTCCCTCATACACAATCTGAAAATCCCAAGGGTCCGCAAAGCAGATTTCATTCACCACCACCGTCGTCTCTGGCGAGATCAGGCCAATGTCCGCCACCACCTGCTGCGCCAAGTCCATGAACTTCGGCTCCACCAGCAGCTCCAGCCGAGAAATCAGCAAATCTTCTTGCTGGCACATGGACACCGTCGGTCGCCACCGCGACCACCTATCCACCCCCTGCGCCCGGTCCAACGAGGTGCCTAAAAAGCCAAAAACGACGGTGGATTTCATGGCAGTTCATTCAGCCTGCGTTTGATCATCTCAGGCGCCTGTCGCAGATCCAGCAGGGCATGCAGCACGACTCCTCGCGACTCAGACACATAGAACAATCCATAGTTCCTGTTATAAACCAATACCCTTCTTAATCTGCGATGTTCCAGGCCAGGGCCAAGCAAAGGGAACCGTTGAAGCAGCCGGACAGTTTTCAGAATTTCGTCATAAAACAGGTCGCCCGCGCCATCCTCCCTCAATTCCAGACGTTCATAGATGGCCTGGACATCATTCTCAGCGGCCAGTGTCCAGACGAGATCATCCATGATGGGAGGCGGTCGTTGAAAGACGCTGCTTGAGGGCCATGAGCCCGGCGGTGACTTCCTCAGTCGTCTTGACGGCGGAAGGGTCGGCCTCATGCGCATCCAGCCTCTGATCCAGAAAGGCCTTCAACTCAGGCGTGAAGTCCACGCTTTTGGAAACCTCTTCCGCCAGCTCGCAAGAGAGCCGCATCTTCTGTTCCACCGTCAAATGGTGAAGCGCCGGAATGGTTTCGAGGATCATAAAAAGAATATCCTCCTGCCGAAAAACAATTCAATGAGCGAGTTCATGAGGGTGAAACGATGTGTTTTTATATACTTTATCCAAAAGGATAAAATAATCTACAGAAAGATAGAAAAAAAGAATTTATCTCTCCAGCCATTCGGAGAAGACATTCCGCCCTAAAACTTTCTTTCCCTTAATCCATAAGGCTTCCAGCGCCATTGGGCCCCTCCGTGCCAAAACTTGGCACGGTCCTGGCATTACTGATTGGCACAACGTAACAACCCGAAAAACATCATGGCCAGCAAAACACTCTTCCAATCCATCGCCGGAGCCCTCGCCCCCAAGGCGGATACTCGCAACGAAGCCGGTGGCCTGGCTTACCAGATGACCCCGCGTCATGCCCTGGCCCAGTACGCGGCCACCGGATGCCTGAACCACACTTATTACGCCACCGCCGAGGACCAGCTTCAGAAGATCCTGGCTCTCTGCGATAAGGTGCCAACGGACTTCATCGCCCGGACTGCGCTTCACTGCCGTGAAAAAGGCTTTATGAAGGATGTGCCAGCGCTGCTTTGCGCCGTGCTTGCCGCCCGCGATGCCGAGCGTCTGGAGCTCATCTTTAGCCGCGTGATCAACGATGCGAAGATTCTGCGCAACTTTGTCCAGATTCTGCGTTCCGGGGTGACCGGCCGTAAGTCCCTGGGATCGCTGCCGAAGCGTCTGGTGCGCAAGTGGTTTGAAAACCGTTCGGATGAAGCCGTGTTCCGTGCGGATGTGGGCCAGTCTCCTTCCGTGGCGGACATCATCAAGATGGTGCACCCGCATCCTGGGTCGCCGTCCCGTGAGGCGCTATATGGTTACCTCATTGGTCGCGCTCATCAGGCCGAGGCTCTGCCACCTCTGGTGCGCGAGTTTGAAGCCTGGAAGCTGGACCCGCAGGGTGAGCCTCCGGATGTGCCCTTCCAGATGCTCACGGCGCTGCCGCTGACCACGGAGCAATGGCTTGCCATCGCCCGCCGTGCCACCTGGCAGACCACCCGGATGAACCTGAACACCTTTGCCCGTCATGGTGTGTTCACTCATCCCGAGGTGACCCGCCTCATCGCCAGCCGTCTGCGCAGCGAGGACCAGGTGCGTCGTGCCCGTGTCTTCCCTTACCAGCTCATGGCCGCCTATTTCAATGTGGGGGCCGATGTGCCGCATGAAGTGAAGGAAGCGCTGCAGGACGCCATGGAAATCGCGGTTTCCAATGTGCCTGTCGTGAGCGGAAAAGTGGTCGTGGCACCTGACGTGTCCGGTTCCATGCACTCCCCGGTGACCGGCGTGCGCAAAGGGGCCACGAGCAAGATCCGCTGCATTGATGTGGCCGCCCTGGTGGCTGCCGCCTTCCTTCGCCAGAACCGTGATGCCGAGGTGCTTCCCTTTGAAACCAAGGTGGTTCCGGTGTCTTTGAATCCCCGTGATTCGGTGATGACGAATGCCCAAAAGCTGGCCTCGCTGCCCGCTGGCGGGACCAACTGCAGCGCCGTGCTCATTGACCTCAATGCCCGCAAGGCGAAGGCCGATCTGGTCATCTATGTCTCCGATAATGAGTCCTGGATGGACACGCCAGCTCATGGCCGGTTTGGTGGATCTCCAACACGCACGATGAGCGAATGGAATGTGTTCAAGCAGCGCAATCCGAATGCCCGTCTGGTGTGCCTGGACATCCAGCCCTATGCGACGACGCAGGCGCAGGAACGCGAGGACATCCTGAACATCGGCGGTTTCTCCGACCAGGTGTTTCAAGTCATCGCCTCCTTTGCCAGCGGCCAGCTTGGCCCTGACCACTGGGTAGGCGAGATCGAAAACACACCCCTTTGAAGACCTTGGAGGCTGGTGAATGCCTGAGATGACTACATTTTTGCGAAAAAACGTCGCTCGACCTCTTGTCACCAGCCTCCTCTTCAAACCCTTTCTAACCCATTTTGGCGAATGCCCTGAGGAACTACATTGAATCTGACGGTTGCAGGTTCAAATCCTGCCAGTCCCATTCACGGGGGATTGTAGCTCAAGCAGGTAGAGCATCAGCATTGTTTCTCGACTCCTTTGTCGCCAATCCTTTTTCAAACTCAAAATCAAATCCTGGCGAATGCCGGAGCTGACTACATCACCAAATAGTGGGCATGATAACCCACACCTGTCTTAGTAACAGGCATTCATCATGTCTCTCCACCCCTTGTCGCCACCTCTTTCCTATTCATCCCCTTAACCTGGCGAATGCCCAGAGTGACTACATCCCAAAACATGGCGGCTTGATAACCCGTACCCCTGAAGACCTCAGGGACTGTCACTCACCCCCTTGTCGCCAGCCTTCATTTTAAACCAACCTTTCTAAACGGGGCGAATGCCCGATGGAACTACACGATTAGCAAATCCTCCTGTCGTGGGTTCGAATCCCACCGGTCCCACTTTCGACGGGACCGTAGCTCAGTCTGGTAGAGCAGAGCCAACGTTTCATCAAAACCTTGTCGCCCCACCTTTTTCTCACACTCATATGACCTCCCCTTTCCACATCATCAACGAAGCCGAAGCCTTTCTCCCTGCCCGCGATAACAAGGGTAAGCCGATCACCGTGATCGGAACCGAGGCCATCCGAAATGGCTTTGACCAGACCTGCATTGAGCAGGCGCTGAATTCGCGTTCCGCGCCGGGGGTGACGGACCTGGTGCTGAACCCGGATGCCCATGCCGGATACGGCGCGCCTGTGGGGTGTGTGATGGCCTCGCCAACGCACATTTATCCAGGGCCGGTGGGGGTGGACATCAAGTGCTCCATGTCCCTGCTGCAAATGAACATCCCGTCGGATGAGATCGTGGATCGCACGGTGCGCCGTCGTCTCATTGAGGCCATCGTAGCTCGCACACCGACGGGTCCAGGCCGAGGTCAGCGCGAGGCCAAAAAGTCCCGCCGTGTGTCTGCGGCCCTGGGAGTGCAAGCCTGCACCGAAGGGGCCAGCAAAGCCGTTTGCGAAGCGCTGGGGATTCCGCCAGAGTGGGCGTTGCGCTGCGAGGACAGCCAGCACTACGGGCATGATGGGAACGTTTCCACGCTGCATGAGCGGCTGGATAAAATGCGCGCCTTCAATGCCTTCCCCAACTTTGAAAACAAGATGATGCAGCTCGGTTCTTACGGAGGTGGAAACCACTTCGGTGAGTGCGAGGTGGTGCAGCTTGATTCCGACCCGACGATGCGTGCCACGGCGGAAGTCTTTGGCCTGCAGGATGACCGCGTGGCCTTCCTGAGCCACTGCGGATCGCGCGGGTTTGGGAACATCCTGGCGCAACGCCAGTTCAAGGCGCTGGAAGGTTTCTTCCGCACCTGGGGACTGGATTTCCCTGCCGGTGACAAGCAGCTCGTTTATGCGCCGCTCGGTACACCGGAGGCGGACGCCTATCTGGATGACATGGCCCTGGGGGCCAACTTCGCGACCGTAAACCACATGCTCATCAATGCCCTGGTGCTGGAGGCTTTCCAAGAAGTCCTGCCAGGGACAACCGGGCAATTGGTGTACTTCATCAGCCACAACATCGCGCGTCAGGAGGTGGTGGATAACCAGCTCTCCTGGGTGCACCGCAAAGGGGCCACCCGTGCCTTCCCTGGGGGCCATCATGCACTGAAGGACACACCGTTTGCCGCCACCGGTCACCCGATCCTGCTGCCCGGAAATCCGCGCGATGGCTCCGTCGTGATGGTGGCCAAACCGGAGGCCGTGAAAAGCTGCTACAGCGTGAACCACGGTGCCGGCCGCTGCATGGGCCGCAAAGCTGCCGCCCGCGCGCTGGACCAAAAAACCGTGGACGCCGACTTCGAGTCTAACGACATCCTCTTCAACTCCCGCCAGTATCCGATTGATGAAGCCCCGAACGCCTACAAGGATTTCAAAGAAGTCCTCCGCAGCGTCGAGTCCGCCGGTCTCGCCCAGCAAGTGTGCAAGCTGAAGGCCCGCTTCGTGATCAAGGATGCAGCGGAGGCGGATGATTGAGCTAAAATCCCGCAAGCAATAATCAACCATGCAAACCTCCCCCCTCCTCCAAATCTCCGGCGAATCCGGCGGTGGCCAGTTGCTGCGTTCGGCGCTGGCTTTGTCCATGGTCACGGGGACGCCATTCCGCATGGTGAACATCCGGGGCAAGCGCCCGAAGCCGGGCCTCATGAGGCAGCACCTGACTTGCGTGAAGGCGGCGGCGGAGATCTGCGAGGCGGCGGTGGATGGGGCTGCACTGGGATCCGTGGAGCTGGTCTTTGCGCCGGGCAAGGTGAGGGCAGGGGACTATGCCTTCAGCATTGGCAGCGGCGGCAGCACGACGCTGGTTTTCCAGACACTGCTGCCTGCGCTTCTTTATGCCGCTGGAGACAGCATGCTGCGCATCGAAGGCGGGACGCATAATCCCTTGGCACCGCCGTTTGAATTCATCGCGCAATGTTTTCTGCCGCAGCTTCACGGGCTGGGAGTGAAGGCAAGTGTGGCTTTGGAAAAGCATGGATTCATGCAGGCAGGAGGCGGCGTGCTGACGGCGTCGGTTTCGCCCATCAAGAAATGGAAGAAGCTGAAACTGATGGAGCGCGGGGAGCTGCAAGAAACCTTTGGTCGCGTGCTGCATGCCCACCTGCACCGGGAGATCGCCGAGCGTGAGATCGCCACGGCGGCGCGCGTGCTGGAATGGGAGGCGGACCGGATTGCCCTGCGCTACGCCAATGACAGCACCGGGCCGGGCAATGCCCTGCTGCTGGGCGCGTGCTTTGCCAATGTGTGCGAGATCAGCAGCGGCATCGCCCAGATGGGAAAATCGGCGGAATCCGTGGCCACCGGGGCGGCGAAAGGACTGAAATCCTATCTCGCATCGTCCGCTCCCGTGGGCGTGCATCTGGCGGACCAGCTCCTGCTGCCGATGTCGCTGGCGGGCGGTGGCCAATATCTCACCCGGCCGCTCAGCGACCACACGCGGACGAACATCGAACTGATTGAAAAATTCCTGCCGGTGAGGTTTCAGGTGGAGGATGAGACGGCGGGCGTGAAACGAGTGTCCGTGCACCCGGCATCCTAAAGAGATTGACGGTCTGCGGTGCGGCAGTTCTTGACCCGGTGGCTGCTGCTTGTACGGTGCAGTTTCACTCCGTAATGCCTGAAACCCCCACCCTGTCCCAACTCGAGCTGCGTGTGCTCGATCTCGTCCGTGACGAAGTCCTCCAAACCCCGCCTGGATTCGGCACCGGGTCTGACCTCTTTGAGGCCGGCCTGGACTCCATGGCCATCATGCAGCTTTTGCTGCTACTGGAGGAGCATTACTCCGTCGCCATCCCGGTAGGCAGTGTCTCGCGGGCCAATTTTAAGAGTGCGCAGACCATTGCCGCCTTGCTTGTGCAGCAAGGATACACCATCGTCGAAGGCGGTCCTGAAGAACCCGCACCCGCCGCCGCGATGGCGGAAGTGGCCGCGCCACCGCTGGCGGCGGTTCCTGCCGCACCGGAGGCCAAATTTGACCGCTTGCCGCTGCGCGACTGCGATTTCTTCACGCATGCCTTTGATGAAATGCTGCGCCAGGCCGGCCAGGGCGGACACATCGCCCGCTCCTTCATTGAGCTGGACCGGGCACCGGACGTGCCTGCGCTGAAAACGCTGCTGGCGGGCCTTCATGACCGTTTTGCCTTCCCCATCCTGACGGCGCAGCTCAAGAAGCCCGGCTTTTTCTCCCTGCCGCTCTGGGTGCCCGCCACGAATCCGAGGCCGCTGGAACTGGAGCTCTGGTCCGATGAAAAATCCGCCGGGCTGCTGCTGCCGCATGGGGCCAAACCCTTCAGCGATGTGCAGACGAAGCTGGATGACATCATCAACACCTCCCTGCCTCAGTATGAAGACGGCTGGATGAATGTGCGCTTTGACCTGGTGGAAAAGGCTGACGGCTCCTGCGTTTTCGTTTTCTCCTGGAGCCACCTCATCATGGACGGCATCGGTGCGGAGTTCTTCCTGCTGGAGATGAATCGTTTGTTAGGTGGAAAGAGCGAGCCGGTCCCTGGATTTGACCTCACAGACCTGAACGACCAGCGCGGTTGGGGCGAGCGGTGGAAGACGGCCAAGGTGATGCCGTCCTTCTTTGACACGGTGATGAGCAAGCCCTTCGAGGCACTGGGCTCCGCCAAGCTTTCCTCCGGGCGGGCACACTTCCAGGTCATCACCCTGACCAAGGAGCAAAGCGCCGAGGCCGCCCGCCGCAGCGCGGAGATCTCCGGGCCGCTGATCAACATGCCCTTCCATCTGGCCTGCGCCATGCGTGCGCACCAGAGCGTCTTTACGCATCGCGGCCAGCAGCCGGAATCGCTGATGTGCTGCATTCCCATCCAGGTGCGGCGCAAGGGCACGCGCGGTCCGCTTTTCCAGAACCATCTGACCATGTTTTTCTGCAATCTGCTGGCCGATGAACTGACCACCCTGGATGCCGCTGCAGGTGCCCTGCACAAACAGCACACACGCTTCATCAAGGACAAGATTGGCGATGCCTTCCGCGACCTGATGTGGATGATGCGCCCCATGCCGCCGAGCCTGCACATGCACTTCATCAACTGGCACATGAAGGGCAAGTTCAGTTCCTTTTACCATTCCAACACGGGCGTCTTTGCCCCTGAGCTGACCGAGTTCGCCGGGGCGCAGGTGACCAATGCATATCACGTGCCCAGCTTCTCAGATCCTCCGGGCACAGGCGTCTTCACCAATGAGAAAAACGGCCGCCTGGTGCTGACGCTCTGCTGGCGCGAAGGCACCATCACTGAGGAAGAACGTGCCATCTTTGTCAACCAGCTCATGAGCGACCTCGGGGTCGCCTGAGCATTGTAAACCCAACCCTGCAAAAAACGCCATCACGCATCGTGCATGGCACCCGATGTGCTCTTTATTGATCGTCCCATGCTGAATGTTGACATCTCCTCCCTAGGTCCATGCCAGTTCCATTCCCCCCTGCATCAGATCGGCAGTGTGCAGGTGCCGTACAAGACGGAAGTGGACCGCATTCTTTACACCAATACGGTGCAGGGCCTGCAGGAGGAAAACAGCGCGCTGAGCTTCGAAGAAGCCGGGCCGCGCGAAAAGATTTTCTTTGATCCTCCACGCACCACGGTGGGCATCGTTACCTGTGGCGGCCTTTGCCCAGGGCTGAATGACATCATCCGTGGCATCGTCAACCAGTGCTACCGGCAGTACGGCATCAACCGGGTGTATGGATTCCGCTATGGTTATGAGGGCCTGGTGCAGCGGTACGGTCACACGCCGTTGATGCTGAGGCCGGAGTCCGTATCCCAGATCCATAATTTTGGCGGCACCATCCTGGGCAGCTCACGAGGCCAGCAGCTTATTGGCGACATGGTGGACACCCTGGAAGACATGGGGGTGGACATCCTCTTCGTCATCGGCGGTGACGGCACCCTGCGCGGTGCCTCAGAGATCGCCAAAGAGATTGCCGTGCGCGGGCTTCGCAAGGCCGTGGTCGGCATTCCCAAGACCATTGACAATGACATCATGTACCTTGACAAGAGCTTCGGTTTTGAGACCGCTTTTGCCGAGGCTGTCAATGCAGTCAAGTGCGCCTACACGGAGGCCTGCGGAGCTGTCAATGGCATCGGGCTTTTGAAACTGATGGGCCGTGACAGCGGTTTCATCGCCTGTTACGCTGCGCTGGCCGGCAGCAATGTGGACTTTGTGCTCATCCCGGAAGTGCAGTTCACCATGGAAGGCACCACCGGCCTGCTGGAGGCACTGCGCTACCGCGTGGCCAAGCGCGGCAGTGCCGTCATCGTGGTGGCAGAAGGGGCCGGGCAGGAGCTGTTTTCAGACAACGGCAGCACGGATGCCAGCGGTAACAAACGTTATGGCGACATCGGCCTGCACTTGAAGGACGAGATCAACGCTTTCTTCAAGGCCCGCCGCATGGAGGTCAATTTGAAGTACATTGACCCCAGCTACATCGTCCGCAGCGTACCGGCGAATCCGCAGGACAATGTCTATTGCTCACGCCTCGCGCAATCTGCCGTGCATGCGGCGATGGCGGGCAAAACCTCCATGCTGGTGGGTCGCTGGCACAATGCCTTTGTGCATCTGCCGCTGGACATGGTGACCCATGGCCGTCGCAAAGTGGACCCGCATAGCGAGCTCTGGCATGCCGTACTGGAGAGCACCGGCCAGCCCGCGATGATGACGTGAGCGAGCGCGGAACTGCAAAATCAGTTGGCATTCCCGGCTTGTGAGCGGAGCTTTCCGCATGAAAGCCTCCAACATCGGCATCTGGCTCACGGTCGCACTCCTGGTATGGGGGGCCTGGATCGTGATGGACATGGCGGTACCTGCGAAATCACCCAGCGGCGGCGCTTCGTCGCTGGCTGTCTTGAAGACATCCGAAGTGCCGGTACTGGTGGAATTTTATGCCGACTGGTGCGGTCCTTGCCGGGTAGTGGGGCCGGTGGTAGATGCGCTGGCCGTGGAGGTGGCAGGCCGGGCCAAGGTCATCCGCCTGGACATGGATTTGCAGAAGCAGCTCGCTGCCAAGCACGGCGTGCGCAGCATTCCCACCTTCATCGCTTTCAAAGACGGCCGCGAGGTGGCCCGGCAAAGCGGCGTCATTCCCAAAGCGATGATGCTGCAGATGTTGGGTTTGTAAACTTATGGTTAGGCTAGAAGCTCCGGCACAATCTTGCAGTCCTCTACCCCGGTCAGGCGGAAGTCCAGGCCGGCATACTTGAAGGTGAACTTGGAGTGGTCGAAGCCCAGCGCGCGCAGCAGGGTGGCGTGCAGCTCGTGGACGTGCACCGGTTTTTCCACAGCGGCAAAGCCGAACTCATCGGTCGCGCCGTGGGTATAACCACCTTTGGTGCCACCACCGGCCAGCCAGTTGGTGAAGCCGTAGTGGTTGTGGTCACGACCGCGCTGCTTGCCCGCATTGGCTCCCGGCGTCGGCAGCTCCACCGCCGGAGTGCGGCCAAATTCACCGCCCCAGATCATGAGCGTATCATCAAACAGGCCGCGCTGCTTCATGTCCGCCATGAAGGCGGCGATGGCACCGTCCACATCCTTGGCCAGGCGTGCATGGTCCAGGATTTCATCGTGGCTGTCCCAGGGTTGTCCGGCCCCGGTCCAGAGCTGGATGAAGCGCACACCCCGCTCCAGCAGGCGGCGGGCGATGAGTGTCTGCCGTCCAAAGTTGTTCTCGCCATAAGCCTTGCGGATGTGCTCAGGCTCCTTGCTGATGTCAAAGGCATCCGTCGCCTCCATCTGCATGCGGTAGGCCAGTTCATAGCTCTGGATGCGCGCATCCAGCTGCTGATCCTTGTCACGCTGGATGAGGTGGTTGTGGTTCAGCTCATACAGCAGGTCGAGCTGGCGGCGCTGCTGCTTCATGTCCAGGGAGGTGTTCTTGATGAACTCCACCAGCTTGTCCACATCGGTGTTTTCTGTGTTGATGTAGGTGCCCTGGTAGATGCTCGGCAGGAAGGCAGACTGCCAGTTTTTAGTGCGGCGCGTCGGCATGCCCTTCGGGCACATGGAGATGTAGCCGGGAAGGTTTTCATTTTCCGAGCCCAGTCCATAAGTCACCCACGAGCCGAAGCTCGGGCGCTGCAGGCGGCCATCGCCCGTGTTCATCAGGCCCAGGGAAGGCTCATGGTTAGGCACATCCGCCTGCATGGAGCGGATCACGCACAGGTCATCCGCAAACTCCGCCGTGCGGGAAAAGATCTCGCTTACCTCCAGGCCGCACTGGCCATACTTCTGGAACTTGAAGGGCGACTTCATACCCGCGCCGGTCGGACGCTCCGTTTTCAGCACGTTCGGCAGCGGCTTGCCATCGTATTTGTCCAGCATCGGCTTCGGATCAAACGTGTCCACCTGCGACGGCCCGCCGTTCATGAAGAAGTGGATCACCCGCTTGGCCGTCGGTTTGAAATGCGACTGCCGCACACCAAACGGATTGTTGGCATTCAGCGCCGCCTCCGCCTTGCCAGCCCCCATCAGATCCCCCAGCGCCATGGTCCCCAGGCCCATGCCCAGACGTCCCAGCAACTGCCTGCGGGTGAGAAAATGATGTTCGAGATTGGGGGCGTGATGGGACATGGGCGGGGGAGTTTGTCAGGCGGTTAAAATGGCATTCGTCAGCTTCAGTCCACAAACTGGAATTCATTGGACATCATCAGCACCTGCCCCAGTTGCGCGAGGGGAGACTGGGGTTTGTCGCGGTTCACGGGCCAAGCATCGGGGCCGCAGAAATCGGTGTCGGCGCGGGTCACGGGTGTCACCGTGCCGGTGGCATCCATGCGCTCGATCTTCGGCGCCCAGGAGTAGCTGTCGCTGTCCGTGCTGCCTTCTTCACAGTCAACCACGAAGCTCAGCACCTCGTCCTGGGTCACTTCGATCTCAGCATTCAGATCCACACTGCCGGCGGGCTTCACCAGCTCCTCGCGGATCTTCCCAGCGCGGCTGGAGAGGATCCAGGCGCGCACGCCGTTGCCCTTCGGACTGCTGCGTTTGATTGTGCCGCTGATGCGGATCTTTTCCTTCTCAAAAGGCGATGTCCACTGCATCACGGCGGCCCCTTTCTTGCCCGGATGGCCATTGCCTGCGCCGATGTAAAGATGGCCAAATTCCTTGCTCGGATAAACCGTTTCCGGTGTCCAGCGATGCGTGCTCTGGCCCACCTTGCCAAAGTGCGGCAGAGGCGCATACCCTACCAGACTGACCTTGCCGCTCGCAGCAGCCGTTTCCACCACACCGCTGCCGTAGCGCCAGACAAACGCCGCTGACCGGTTGCTCAGGGCATCCGCATCGTTGCAGAATCGCTGCGCCAGCTCCACCTCCTCCGGCTGTGGACTGCGCAGCAGCACCCGCTGATACAGCGCACGGATCGCTTCAGAATCAATGGTGCTGCCCTTCACCGGCGTGGCCGCCGCCAGCTTCATGGACCGCTGCTGCATGAACGGGCTGTTCATCAGAAACAGCGCCTGCTGCGGCACCGTGGTCACATAGCGCATCGGGCTGTGGTTGTCCGGATTGGCAAAGTCAAACATCGCCGGCACCGTCGCCTGCTCATAGCGGTCCACCAGCAGGTACAGGCTGCGGCGGCTGTCCGCCAGCTTGTCATTCAGCATCACGGCCCGTCCGCCCATCTGGCCCAGGTTCAAATCCCCCGCCACCTGCAGCATCGCATCACGCATGGATTCATAGTCCAGGCGCTGGCGGTTCTGCCGGCTGATGAGGTCATTGTCCGCATCCTTCACATTTTTCTCCTCAGAGCTCACCGCCGCCTGCTGATAGGCGCGGGTGTTCAGGATGCGCCGGTGCAGCTTCTTCAGGCTCCAGCCTTCCTCCATGAAAGTGGCGGCCAGGAGGTCCAGCACATCCTGTTGCACAGGCTGGTCCGTCTGCACGCCGAAGTCGCTCGTCTGCCCAACCAAAGGTTTGCCAAAATGCTGCGTCCACACCCGGTTCACCATCACCCTCGCCGTCAGCGGATTCTCCTTGCTGGCGATCTTTTCCGCCAGCTCCAGGCGGCCGCTGCCATCGCTGAA
This sequence comes from Prosthecobacter sp. SYSU 5D2, assembly GCF_039655865.1. Lineage (NCBI taxonomy): Bacteria > Pseudomonadati > Verrucomicrobiota > Verrucomicrobiia > Verrucomicrobiales > Verrucomicrobiaceae > Prosthecobacter > Prosthecobacter sp. SYSU 5D2. The sequence continues at coordinate 92,447 of NZ_JBBYXL010000002.1, forward strand.
GCTTTCACCGCCAAACATCGTCAGCCAGCCACGCGGAGCCACCGCACCGCGCCGGCTCGGATTGCCCCGGATGAAGATGCTGATGTCCGCCGGCTTCTCCTTGTCCAGCATCACCATCGCACGCGGTGGCGCACCGGGGTGCTCCGTCTCCAGCTTCACGCGTTCATTGGCCGTCTTCACCGTCATCGTCAGGTCCTTGCGGGTGAAAAACAGATTCGCCTGCTCCACTGGCACCGCCATCGGGGAGGGGTCCGTCTGCAAAATGTCGCGCACCTCTTTCCAGTCGGCATTGTCCGGTTCAGTGCCCGCCAGGCAGGTGTTAAAAATATCCGCATACAGCGCCGCCACGTCCTCAAATTTCTTCGGCGCAGGCCGCTTCGCCAGCTCGTTCCGCAGCACCGCATTTAGATTGCTGTCCGGCTTGACCATCGCCTTCACCACGTCTGGCGCTTTCGCGGCAAATTCCTCCGCAGGCAGCGCCGCAAATTCCTTCCAGGCCAGCATCACCGGATGCGGCTTGCTCTTCAGCGCATGGCGTTTCAAAAAGTCACCCCACTGGTCCGCCACCTTGTCCCGCAGCTTCAGCGCCCCGGCGCGACCCTTCAGCGTGTTGCGGTCCTTGATCGTCGCCGCCTCTTGGGCAAAGGCCAGATACTCCGCCACCCGCTCCGGCACACGGATCTCATCATGGACCTTCTTTTTGAAGTCCAGCTCCTTCTGGGCGATCGCCGCCACCTTCGCCTCATAGTCCCTCGCATCCTCCTCCTTCGCCGCCTTGCCGATCACCGGAAACGCGTCCGCCTCAGGCAGCTCACTGCTGTTGAAGACCGAATACAGCGCGTAATAATCCCGCGCCGGGATCGGGTCAAACTTATGGTCATGGCAGCGCGCGCAGCCCACCGTCAGCCCCAGCATCCCGCGGGAAACCACATCAATGCGGTCATCCGTCTGCAGATCCTTGTTGCTGATGAACCGGTCCCCCACGCTCAGATACCCCAGCGCCGCCAGATGCGGATCCTGGCTGCCCGCAGGCACCATCTTGTCCGCCGCCAGCTGATACTTCAAAAACTCATCATACGGCATGTCCTCATTCAGCGCCTTCACCACCCAGTCACGAAAAGTATACGCATACGGATAGCGCGTGTTCTTCCCCGCCACCTGGTAGCCGTCCGTGTCCGCATAGCGCGCCACATCCAGCCACACCCGGCCCCAGCGCTCGCCATAGGCCGGGCTCGCCAGCAGCTGGTCCACCAGCGCCTCCGTCGCCGCCTTCGCGTCCTTCGCCATCGCCTGCTCAAAGGCCTTCATCTCAGCAAAGGTCGGCTGCAGACCCGTCAGCGTCACATGGATCCGCCGGCACAGCGTCGCCGCATCCGCCGCCGGGGCAAAGTCCAGCCCCGCCTCCTTCAGTTTCTCACCGATCAGGCTGTCCACCGTCCCCGCAGGCTTCTTCACCGGCAGGAATGCCCAGTGCTGCATCGGGTCCTTCTTCTCATGCTCATCGGCCAGCTTCTCCTCCGGCCACGGCAGGCCCATCTGCACCCACTTCTCCAGCGCCGCAATGTCCCCCGCCTTCAGCTTGTCCGCCTTCTTCGGCATCGCCTCCACCCCGTCCGCGTGGTTGATCGCCTTGATCAGCTTGGAAGCCGCCGCATTCCCCGGCTCCACCACCTTCCCATAGTCGCTCCCGCGCAGGATCGCACTCCTCAGGTCCACCCGCAGCCCGTTCTCATGCTTGTGCCCGCCATGGCAGTCATAGCAGTTCTCCGCCAGCACCGGCCGCACACTCTTCTCGAAAAACTCAATCTGCTCCGGCGAAAAGCTCCCCGCAGCCGGGGCCGCCGCAGCCGCAAAAGATCCGGCGACGGCAAAACTGCCGCCGATCAGCCGGAGGAAAAAAGGATTCTGAAAAGTCATCTGAGGGGGATTCGATGCCGAACGGCCACAGGCCGCACAATAGTACGGATACGCGCATTCTGCGTGCCACCTTACACCCCAGAAGCCTCCAGATCAATCTCCCCTTGCTCTTTGCAGCCCCGCCATTGTCGCGCTACAGACACCCCATGACCTCCGTCCTCCGTGTTCAAAACGCCACCTTCGTCCGTGGCGGCCGCCGCATCCTCAAAGGCATCACCTGGGAGGTCCGGCCCGGCCAGCACTGGTGCATCCTCGGCCCCAATGGCTGCGGCAAGACCTCCCTCATCAACCTCATCACCGGCTACGAGCCCGCCACCTCCGGCGACATCCAGATCGGCGAGGACCAGTTCGGCAACAGCGACTGGCGGGACGTCCGCAAGCGCGTCGGCCTCGTCACCAACACCCTCACCACCTTCATCGAGCCGTCCGAGCCCGTCATCAACGTCATCGCCAGCGGCCGCGAGGCCAAGCTGAACCTCTGGCAGGACCCGCCCCCCGCCTGGCAGCGCCAGGCCGCCACCTTGTTAAAAGCCACCGGCAGCCAGCACCTGCGCAAATCCCTCTGGGGCACCCTCTCCCAGGGCGAGCGCCAAAAAGTCCTCATCTGCCGCGCCCTCATGGCCCAGTTCACCGTCCTCATCCTCGACGAACCCTGCGCCGGCCTCGACCCCGTCGCCCGCGAGCACTTCCTCACCTGGATGGCCGAGATCGCCACCTGGCCCGAGTCCCCCTCCCTCATCATGGTCACCCACCATGTCGAAGAAATCCTCCCCTGCCTCACCCACGTCCTCCTGTTAAAAGACGGCCAAGTCCACAGCCAGGGCCAAAAAACCGACATCCTCACCAGCGAATCGTTAAGCGAAATCTACGGCGCCCCCGTCGAACTCGAAGAACGCGGTGACCGGTATGCGCTGGTGGTGGGCTGAGTTCAGTCGTTCGGAGTTCCGTATTCATGCGGTCAGGGAGTGGGCTTATCCAGGCAAGCCCGCCAAAAAATAAATGAAGACTAGCTCAGCATGAAGAAAATATTAGATTCATACTTTGTAAAACTAAAATATTTGTACACAAAAAGACTCGGGTGTACTTTTATTTTTGCAGTATTCAGTTACTTTTTGGTCGCAATCATCCTTTGGTTGGCTGTAGCGAATGAGCCAAGATCGCCAGCGACAGAATCTGATGAGTTCAAGGGACCGTTGTTGGTAACCGCTGTACTCTTCTTCTCGTTTTGCGTCGCGCCGCTGGTTCTCAGAAGGAAGCAATGACCAGTCAGCGGCACCCGTAGCTGCCAAACCACCCATGCTAGGCACACTATACTCGAACATGCGCGCACACCAAGGTTCAGCCAGAGGTGAATGGATCGCCAGCAAACTGCCCATGAGCAGCGCCACCAATGTGAGCCAGCGAATCCGTCGCCTGGAAAAAGCCGGTGAGAGAGGTCGGCTGTCCGAGCCGTTGAAAGCCTGCATCAAACTCCAAGAACACTCATGATCATCTCTTTTCTCAATTGCCGAACCCAGATCCCGCTTTTCAAGCATCTGGCAATATTCATAACCATGGTATTTTCATTTCAAATCATGCATGCCGATGATCGAACTGACCTAACTTTAAACCTGACAAGTTTAGCAAATGTTCACTGGCAGGCTATAAAGGAATCGGAAGTTAAGCTGGATTACAATGATCCTACCATAATAGCTTGCGGACGGGCGATTGTGGCAATATATGAATATGGAACATCCGATCCAAGAGTCGAATCTGTTCTTGAGGAAATTATCAATTCACACACAGCTCAGGTTACCAATGTTCCAGATTGGCTGACAACAGCGGATCAGTATAGATTAGACTTAAAAAAATTAGGTGATCCAGCACTTTCGGAACTCCATTTGTTTGGAACCCAGCGAGGCACCACCTTGTCAGAGTTGGCAAGGGTGGCCAAATACAAGCTAAAGACTAAAACTAAATAGCCGCTTACAAGCTTGTCGAAAGTTCGTCAATGAAATCAAGGTGTAGAATCAGGCAGCACGGGAGATGCTTGCGGCTCCGGTGACCGGCAAGCCTTCGAGTGAGGAGTGCATGGGGATCCCATATCCCTACCGCTGCCAAACTTACTTGGCAGGCTGCGAAACAGCGCCCTTTTGCGGTTCCGAGAAATTTTTTAGTTTCCATTCCTCCATACTACCAAGACGATCAACTTGGACCTGCAATGCGTACGACCATGAGTCAACAGTCGGGAGGTCTCGCAGTCTAAGAAAAGCTTCCGTTTGCGCGTCTGGGCTAATTATTCGGAACCACACATCCCCGTAAAATGTCTTTAACCGGATAGCCTTAGGTGACAATTCTGTAGAAAGCTCAATCTCAATTGGATCTGCCTTTGCAGATGCTTTGATAATCCACCGACTGGCCGGTCTGCCTTCTCTTCCTGATGTGCGCGTCAAAGCACTGTCAAAGTGTAAGTCATAATCCGCACCGCACCAAGCTCTTAACGCCAAGTGAAAAATTTCTACGCTTGCATAAGTTGGTTCCTGTAGAATACGGGATTGCCCGAAACTCATAGAACTAAAGGCGAAAACTATGATAATGAACACGCGCAACATACTGTATTCAGGGTCGAGTAAAAATTCAAAGAAATAAGATGCCAGGCAAACCGTAAAAAAGCAGAGGCTAAAATATTGGCAATCAACGCATTAAATCCAATTCAATATCATCGAACCTGGCGCGGAGTCAAAAGCTAAAAGGTGGGAATGAGATGATGATGTTGCACGCCAAACAAGCAACGTGAGAGCAGATAAGACGCCAAGCAGATAAGACGCCAGGCTCACTGTACGAAAGCAGAAGCTAAAAAATTGACAATCAACGCATTAATTTACATCATGATCCTCGTTCCTGGCGCGGGTTCAGCAGTGGCAGCACATGGGAACGTCAGGAAGACACCAACCGCGACATGATCATTCGACGATACCAACCCGGTGATGAGAGCGCCATCTGGGACGTCTATTTCCGGGCGACCCACGAATCCAATTCGCGCGATTATCATGCCGATCTGCTCAACCGATGGGCTCCGGCAGATCAGGACATGAATGAGTGGCGTGAGCGTTGCATTCAGAAAAATCCTTTCGTGGCGATCCTCGAAGATCGAATCGTGGGGATGGCAGAACTCGAAGAGGATGGCTTCATCGACTATTTTTACGTGAGTCCTGATTTCCAGGGACAAGGAGTGGGCTCCATGTTGCTCGCCAGACTTGAATCGGAGGCCATCGGGATGAACCTCTCCAAACTGAAGGCTGATGTCAGCCTGAGCGCGAAAGCATTTTTCGAGTCACGCGGCTTCATCGTCACCGAAGCCCGGTCGAATGTGATCATAGGCCATCCCGCTCCGAATTTCGCGATGTCCAAGCACCTCCAAGGAGAACAAAGATGAGATGTTAGGCAAAGAGTATTGTGGATATGTGCCATGGATATGATGCCTGCCAGATTCTACACTGACGCTTTCAGCGAACTACGGCACCGCTGTTGAAAGTCGCGGGCGAGAAGCCCCCGCTTCTTCACGTAGAAGCAAGGAAATACTGCGTGTGTTGTCACAGGCCGCGTGTTAGGTTATTATAACTTGATACCCCATTTTGCCGCCATGAAGATCCGATTCGCTTGGCTCGCCCTCGCCGTCTTCCCCGTTTTCATCCCATCGTGCGTCGCAGGAAAGCGCGACATGGAGAGGGTCTTAAAAGTGATGCAGCAAGAGAATCCGGCGGATTATGAACGGGTCTTCAAGAGCTTCGTCAGACACGCCTCCCAAGGCGACGCGGATGCCATGGTTGCTCTCACCAGCGAAGTCACGGTTGCCAGGATGGGCGGTCGCGCAAAGCTGAAGGAGCACTACAAGCAGAACATGATTCCGGCGTTTAAAGCCTTTCCAATCATGAGCCCAGGAGGAGAATCCCATTACCTGCCCCCTGAAAAGGACTCCGTCGGCTGGACCTTCGTCAGGACCTTCAAGTCTCGGCATGGCGAGGAGAGACGGTTTGAGATTTTCGTTCTCAAAGAGCAGGGCCAGATCAGGGTGGCCGGGGCACGTTGAGAGAGCACGCCTACCCAAGATCGAGAGCTCAAATTCAAAAACTCATCGCATAAAATCTAATCGCACCCAATGGCTCATCGCCAGCCGGTTGACTCCTCATCAGAGAACGGGTCACCTTTTGCCATAAAAGATAAAAGATAGGATGCCAGGCAAGCAGTAAAGAAGCAAAGGCTAAAAAATTGGCAATCAACGCATTAAATCTGGATCATATCCTCGATGCTGGCGCGGAGTCAGAATCTGGGATTAAGAGGATTAAGATGCCTGCCAAACAAGCAACGGAGGCGGTCCGATCCATCCTCCGCCATCTCTGCCCCTGAGCCTCTCTGCGGTTAAGGCTCGTGACCCATAACCATCCCCAAGGCCCACATTCCCACGACCAAAGGCAGACATCGGCTCAATCCCTATCGGTGTCCTTCCGTGACATCTGGAGTTAAACCGGTCTTCGGCATAACCCAAAGTGAACCACAGATGTCACAGATAGCACAGATGCCCTGAGTCCAGAGTCCGCAGCCTCGCCGCCCTGTTTCACCATCTGTGTCCATCTGTGTCATCTGTGGTAAAATGCTGTCATCGCATAACCGAAAAATACCTCGCCGCCTGTCCCCCGTACATCCAGGCTGAGCCCAGGAACGTTCCATTGTCCGACGGCATCATTCGTGCGAGGGTCTCTGACGAACTCTCATGCCCCTCCTCCTTGATTTTTCTCCGTGAACTGGCTGGCCCATCTCTTTCTCTCCGAGCATTGCCCGGCCTTCAAGATCGGCAATGTGCTGCCGGATCTCGTCCGTCTGCCAGATCTGGCCGGACTGCCGGAGAAATACCAGCGCGGCATCCGGCAGCACCTTCGCATTGATGCCTACACTGACTCGCATCCCGTGGTGCATCGCAGCATCATGAGGCTCGGCCCGGACTACCGGCGATACGGCGGCATTCTCATGGACATGTTCTATGACCACTTTTTGTGCCGCCAGTGGGAGCTGTTTTCCAGGCAGCCCCTGGCCGAGTTCACCGCCCAGTTTTATGAGGAGTTTAAAGACCACCGCCACGAGCTGCCGATGAATGCACTGCCTCCGCTGGAGGGCATGAGCAAATGGGACTGGCTGGGCTCCTATGGTGACCTGGAATCTCTGGAAAAGACCCTGGGCCGGATCGGACGGCGGTTCAAAAAGCCCGTGCATCTCGCCGGCGCCATGCCCCTGCTGATCCGTGAGTATGACCACCTGCAAAAGGACTTCGCCGAGTTTTTCCCCGACCTGCAGCAGGAAGTGTTCAGGAGCTAGCCTTTTCGCAGCGGAGCCGCTTTGCTCCCCAACCCCCCTCTCACCTCCACTCTGCTTCTCCATACCCTAAGTAGCCAAAAGCATTACTACTACACTTCAACCCAGCTTTCGCGGACTGATCCCACTTCCGCTGGAAGATAACCGCAGGCCGAAAACTGAACCCCCTCCCGCCTACGTCCACGCCGGCTACAGCGTCAAAAACATCAATGAACGCTCCCGCAAGCTCGTCCGCAATCCCAACTACTTGGCCAGCATCGCCTGCTTGCAGATGAGCTAGTTAATGTCGTTTGCAATAGTACGGTCTTTGCTATCTAACAGCGGTTTTTGGGCCATAATGTTCCACCCCTGGGTGTTCAATCGTTCTGTGTCGAACTGATCCATCCATACAAGTATCGATTTCAGGAACAAGCCTAACGTCAGGCGTCCGATGATCTCCAATGGTGTTTTAACCGGGGTTGGCATGTTGGACTTACGCAGCAGGTTCATGGTCCAGTGAAGCTGGTAAGCAAGCAACGTGAAGTGCCCGCCCTGCGGCTGCTCTTTGACCACGACCATCCCTGCCTTGTCAAACAGGAGCCGAAGCCCGAGGTTGGTGAAGTTGAAGAAGTTCCAGGGGAGATTGTGGAGTGGGGAGGACTGGGGGGTGGTCAAGAATAACGCGCCGCCGGGTTTTAAAACCCGGGCCATTTCTTCCACCACACTCTGCGGATCCATTACATGTTCCAGCACCTGCGTGCTTAACACAATGTCATAGGTATTGTCGGCCATCGGCAGATTGGAGACATCCGCCACAAAGTCCACACCGGGGCCTTCACAAAAATCACAAGTTTCCAGAGTGGCTCCGGTCGCGAGTAACTCTTCCCTCAGAAACTGCTCCTGAGCGCGTCCTGATCCCGCATCCAGTACCCTGATTCCTGATTTCATGAGAGGCATGGCCTCTGTCCGGACAAACTGATGCACATGCCAACGTTCCACCTGGAGGCGCTCGTGGAAGCTGGCCGGCAAAAGTCTTTTTCCCAATGATGACATGGTTTCTCTAGGAAGGAGTTCAGTAAGCCTGTCAACTCCAATTTGGCCGTTCGCATTTACCTTTGCGGAATTTAGTTCGCTGTCGGTGGCGGCATTTGGCAACGGCGGCCAACCAGAAGCGCTGGCCGCAGCACAGCAGCCAGAAGAAAGGCTTCGGCTTTCCTATCGCGAAGATGCTCGGCCTGTTTTGCCTCTCCACGGGAGCCTGGTTGGGGAACTCCCTGGGCCGCTGGTGCAGGCATGACCTCAGCCTGCGGGCCGGTTTAAAGCCTTCTTCGGCTGGCTGAAAAGGCGGTCAGTTCCTGGCGCTGCGGAGCGCTGGCCTTTTGCATCGGTAGCGGGGATTCCGAAGGGTGGGGGCTGCGGATCGCCCGGGCTCGTTGCGTTGGAGATCGAGATTTGTCCCCTGGTTTGATTTTCCTGGGGGTGGGTGTTCCCAGGGGGCGGTTGGCTGCCCATACCTGCAGCCGCCGCATGGAACAGGCTTGGCGCATGGGGGTCAGGCTGGGTCCAGAAGCCTCGATCCACGAGCTTTACGCCCGCCTTGCCGGGAAGCGTGGCGACGTTTTCCTGGGGTTCCCAGGGGGGCGTTCGTTTCATCGCTTGGCGCATCCGCCGCAGAGGTGCTGACAGTCGTTCCCAGGGCTGTCAAGGTCAGCACCAAGAGTGAAAAGATAACCAAAAGTGTGTTCGCGATTCTTGTCAGGAAGAAGATGCCGCATAACCGGAAGTAATGCCAGCAAAAGATGCAAAAAAACGAGAGTTTTAGCTCCCCTTCCGCAGCTGGGGCGGCAAGCGAAGCGCTGCGCCCAACAGCAAAAGATTTATCTTTTGCAAAGAGGTGGGTGGTGGGTGGTGGGTGGTGGGTGGTGAGGAGGCCGACAAGAGGGCGTTTTGAGGCCCTTTTTGCACCCCTTGTAGAGCTTCATGTAGAGCGTCTTGTGGAAGGCCGCGTAGAGTGTCTTGGGGGATGATTTGACGGAGCTTTTCAGAGCGTCTGAGTGGACGGTTTTCGCAGCTTGTGACACCCTTCTTGATGGGGCATTCAGCGGAGCTGTTTTGGCCCTATGAATGATGCCAGAAGAGGGCGGTCAGTGAGGGCGCTCGGCGAGGGCCTGGAGTTTGTCGCGGTGGTAGGCGGTGGGGAGTTTGGCAAGGGCCTGTTCCAGGGCGAGGCGGGAGTGATGGCGGGCGGCGGTGGCGAGCCCGGTGTGATGGGTGGTCTGCAGGGCGAGGAAGGCTTTTTGCAGGCGCATGCCGACTTCATACATGACGGCTCCGTCACGGGCGATAGGGGTGAAGGCATCGTCCAGCAGGTCGGCGGCGGTGAGCGGGGGCACTTCGACATCAGGGTATTTGATTTCCTCGGACTCGCGGGTGGCATCGGCCCAGCGGCAGAGCAGGCGGACCTGGCTGCCGATGACGGCGATGGCGGTGCCGGGGTCATTGATGCCGGGGGAGAGGGCGCGGTCGGCGATCTCGGCGAGCATGAGGAGGCCAAAGCGGGGATCGGATTCGGCCTGGCGTTCTTCGCCCAGGGTGAAGGCTTTCAGGAGGCGCTCTTTCATGGCGTCATCCAGGACGAGGGAGGCTGGCCCGATGACGGAAGCGAGCGGGCGGCAGCGGTCCAGAAACGCGCCGGGGCGGGCATGCAGGCGGATGGTGGCCTGCCACTCGTGAGCGGCAGCCTGGAGTGCCTCCACATCCACAAACTGGAGGTAGCCGATTTTTTGGGTGGTGAGCAGGAGCCCGGTTTCCGGCGCGTCTGCGGGGGCCGGGCGTGCGCCCAGGGTGCCAGCGGTGGCGTGGTCTGTAAAGGCCTCCAGGCAGGCGGTCTCCACCCGGCGGATGGTATCGCTCACGCGGCCAAGATTGGAGACCTGGTCCACCCAGCGGATGAAGGAGACCAGCACCCAGGCGATGATGAGGACGTAACCGACGAAGAGGAAAAAGCGGCCCAGCGTGCCGTAAGGAATGGCGCTGACGGCGACGAGGGCCACGATGGCGTAAATGAAGGCGGAGAGGAAGGCGGCGAGGGCGTTTTGCGAGCTGCGGTCCTGCATGATCAGGCGGCTGGCCCGGGGCGTGGCGGTGGTGGTGACGGAGGAAAAGGCGCTGACCATGGCCGTGACGGCAAAGATGGCCACTGTGAGCATGGTGGAGGCGAGGATCTGCAGGAGGCTGAGCATCACGTCCCGGTCAATTTCGAAGGGCGGCTTCATCTGCCAGGAACTGGCGAGGTAGGCCATCTCGATCCAGCCGACGGCGGCGAGGCCGGTAAGTGCGGGTTTGATCCACAACCGTGTGCGGAGCTGCATGAGCCAGTAACGCCATTTTAACATGCCCTGAGCCTAGCGTGCGGGAAGCTCCGGGGCAACGGGGGGAATGGGGTAAGGGAAATTTAGGGAGTAGGAGCGTTGCAGTGTAATGCTGCGGTACCGGCCTGCCCCATGGGCGGCAAAGTATCGGCAAGCCTCATATTTGAACCAGATTCCACGGTCTCGATCACCGTTTGATCAGTGTTCTATCCACGCATTCACCGATCCATGAATCCATCCCACTCCCTTCGTCGGCGTCAGTTTCTTGCAGCCACTGCCACAGCTGCGGGCGGGCTTTTTTTGCCGCAGGCGTTGCGCCTGAATGCCGCCGCTGGCGAGGTGGCCTCGACGGATCATTTTTGGTATCGCCTGGCACCAGAGGGGCCTTACATTGATTCGCAGCGGGACAATCGCGCTTTTGGTTATGCCGATGGCAAGATTTTCCTGTCCGAGGACAATGCGAAGACCTGGGCGCACAGCGCGGCGTTTGAGGATGCGGAGAATATTACCTTCAGTTGCCTGCTGAAAAACGGTAACGTCCTCTTTGCCACCCGCAACCGGCTTTTTCTGAGCACGGACAACCTGAAGACCCACCGCGCCATCACGGTGAAGAACACGGACGGCAGCGACTACCTGCCGCATGTGCCGAAAAACCCGGACATGCCCGGCTGGTATTTCCATCCGCTGGATGGGGAGCATGTCTGGGACGTGGACGGGAAGGAGATGCTGGTCTGGGGCAACTACTGCAATGTCATGGGCGGCCAGGTCCCGGTGAACATTTACTATTCCACCGACAGCGGCGAGACGGTGAAAATCGCCTACGCCTTTGGCCAGAATCCGCACTTCCAGCAGAAGGGCAGCACGCCCGAGGAGATGCTGGGCAACCCGGCCAACAAGCTCATTGCCCGGCACATCCACAACGTCACTTATAACCTGGCCGAAAAGGCCTTCTATGCCTGCACGGGGGACATTGATCGCGGTCACGGCAACGAATGCCACTGGCTGCGCGGCACGTATGATGCGCAGGCGGATGCCTGGGACTGGAAGGTGGTCATCTCGGTCAATTCCAACTCCCGTTTCAAGTCCGGCGGCATCAACTTTGTGGACGGCCAGGTTTACTGGATCGCCGATGCCAACGGCCCCAAGTTTGGCCCGCTGCATGACCGGGGCATCTTTACCTGCGCCCCGGCGGACATTCCTAACAAGGCCGCGCACAAGATGCTGTTCAATCCCGGCTTCGAATCCGCGAACATGCTCATCCAGGACGGCGTGATGATCGCCACCCACTGCGCCCCGGCGTCCACCTATGCCACCGGCATTATCTATTCTCCTGACCTGGGCCAGACCTGGGCGCAATACGACCTCAAGGAATTTGGCCCGCGCTCCGGCTGCCGCATTCACAAAAAGAACAGCGATGGATGGTTCCGCATGGATTTGAGAAAGGGCTGGATTGACCGCGCCGAGGTCCTCTTCATCAAACCGAAGGTGTGATCCTGGTCTGAATAACGAAGGTGCTCATGGAGTCATTGTTCCATTCATCGCGCAAAATCGAATGGCTGCTGATTGACCGGCAACGGACGGACCTGTAATGGTTGTCCATCCTGCCAAGCTTACAGGGAGGAGGATGGCTGATTCATCGGCGGCTCAGCTTTCATCCCCCAGGCGTTTGTCGCCGGTGAGGTAGCCTTGGACGTAGTCGCGGACGGCGTCGTTGAGGGTATAGAGGTCCTGGGTGTAACCGGAGGCGCGGAGCTTGGTGATGTCCGCACAGGTGTAGTACTGGTATTTGGACTGGAGGTGCTCCGGCATGTCCACGAACTGGATATCAGGCTCTTTGCCGAGGGCGGCGAAGATGGCCTGGGCCAGCTGGACCCAGGTATGGGCCTGGCCGGAGCCGAGGTTGAAGAGGCCGTTGGCGGTCTTGGTCTCGGCCAAATGCAGGGTCATGCGGATGGCGTCCTTGACGTAGAGGAAGTCGCGCATCTGCTCGCCGTCCTTGTAGTCGGGCCGGTGGGATTTGAATAGCTGTACTTTGCCCTGGTCCAGGATCTGGCCGTAGGCTTTGTGGACGACGCTGCGCATGTCGGCCTTGTGGTCTTCATTGGGGCCGTAAACGTTGAAGTATTTGAGGCCGACGATCTTGTCCAGCATGCGGGTGCGCTTGGCATGGAGGTCGAAGAGGTGCTTCGAGTAGCCATACATGTTCAGCGGGCGGAGGGAGTGGAGATCGGAGAGCTGGTCATCCATGCCCAGGGTGCCATCGCCATAGGTGGCGGCGGAGGAGGCATAGACAAAGCGGGTGTCGTTTTCCAAGGCCCACTTGCAGAGGATCTTGGTAAACTCATAGTTGTTCCGCATGAGGTAGTCGGCATCCTTTTCGGTGGTGGCGGAGCAGGCGCCGAGGTGGAGGATGACATCGAACTGGCCGAGGCTGTCCGGGGAGCTGCGGATGTGCTTTTCCAGGTCGCCGCCGTCCACGTAGTCATGGAAGTGCAGAGGGACGAGGTTCTTCCATTTTTCGTCCGTGCTGAGGCGGTCGGAGATGATGATGTTTTCGCAGCCGCGACGGTTGAGTTCCCAGACGAGGGCGCTGCCGATGAATCCGGCGCCACCGGTGACGAGAATGCGGCTTTCAGGGTTAAGTGACATGCACAGGGGATAGCGAGGAGGAGCGGCGGCTGCAACTTCTCACTTTGCGGTTTGGGCTCAGGATGCGGGATGGGACGTGCAGTTCGTGTGGAAATGGACCGTTGGCTGACCTCTTTACAGCATGCCTTTGAGCTTCGGTCAGACCCGTCCGGCGATCAAATTTCGCCTGGTAATGCCTTTGCAGTGAAATTTGGGTGTTTATGGGTGGAGATATGGGGGGCAAGGGAACCGAGGCGGTTCGGGCGTCGCGCTGCGACGCGATGAGGGGTAGGTGCAGCGGGGGCGAAAGCGCGCCTTTGAAAGGCGCGGCTAATAGACGGACGCCGCTCTGCGGCTGGGGAAGGCGGCCATTTTGGGGGGAGGGGTTAAGGGATAATCAGTAGCGTGGTAATGCCGCAGATATGATGTCAGCTCCATAGCGCCAGACAGACCGACGAAGCCGACTTTCTTATTGTGCCACTCGGACGCGACAAGATCCTCCCCTTTCCAACCCCTCCATACCACGACTACCAGGAGAACAAGGTGAGCACATATCCAGTACATTGAAAACTTGTGAGTACAGGTGAAAGGATTGCTAAACATTTGGTTTTCAAGTATTTGCAGAATTTTTGAATTATTTTTCATCGCATCTCAATATCTGAGTTTTTACGTTTTAATTGAACTCATGATGGTGAATCAGCGATGATGCTGCGTCACTCGGTGAGTTTTTATGCACAATACATTGCTAAAAATGTATCTGAAAGTAGGATCAAAGGTATCAAACAGCGCGGCGAGCGCCGAATGGGATTCCAACCCCAAACAACGCTCGCCGCAGGTTTCGCAAAAAATCACTGTTTGTAGGGCTGCGGGGTCCAAGCCGCAGTCCGCCAATCTTTTCTAAAATACATCCATGTCGGAAAAAACCAAAGCTAAGATTTCAGAGCAAAAGCTCGCGCTTCGTCAAAGGGTATGGCCGGACATTACTGAAGAAGACCTTTGGATTCGCAAGGCGCGCGTCGGATTTACAACAATTCCCAGAATACTGCCTCTAATGGCAGTCATTATGGATTCTTTGTCAAAGAATAAGCCTGTCTCTTCGACATATTTCGACTTGTGGTGCCGAGCATATGATGAGTGTTTTGTGGTTCTGAATAAGCAGCCAGAAATGGCCTTTCATTCCGGTTTTTCTGGTCAGAGGGCAGTCCAAACGTGGTCCGAGCGAATCAAAATATTGGACAAACTGGGTTTTATTAAAGTTGCCTCAGGTCCAAATGGACCATTGAGCTATGTCCTCATCCTTAATCCCTACAAAGTGGTGCAACGGGTTTGCAAAACTAAACCTGATCTTATCCGGGAAGATCTCCAAAATGCTTTGCATGAACGTGCCATTGAGATTGGCGCGACTGACCTTGAAGATGTCCCAGCCATCCCAGCTCAAGAGCAAGCAGAAGAGGCTCAAAAACCAATGCAGCACACCGCTCGAAAGCGGAGTATCAAGGATAAAGGCTAGGATGCCCAATTGAAAGGTGAGGCTAAGATACGGACGCCGCTCTGCGGCTGGGGAAGCAGGCCATACGGGGATGCTTATCAGGACCAGGGGGCTGAACTGAAGTCTGGGAAGGCGGGCAAACCGCTTACAGCATGCCTTTGAGCTTCGGCCAGACGAGTTCGGCGATCTTCTGCTGCCCTTCGGCATTGGGGTGGATGCGGTCAGCCTGGTTGAGTTTTTCATTGCCGCCGACGCCTTCGAGGAGGAAGGGAAGAAGTTCCGTTTTCTGGGACTCTGCCACTTTGGGAAAAACGCTTTTGAAGGACTCGACGTATTTGGGTCCCAGGTTGTCTGGCATCTGCATGCCGGCGATGAGGATTTTGATGGAGGCGCTTTTGGCCCGTGCTTTGGCGACGATGCCGACGAGGTTCTTTTCCGTCTGCTCGGGAGACAGGCCGCGCAGGCCGTCATTGCCGCCGAGTGCGATGACCAGTACGTCCGCACCGCGCTGGCCGAGCGCCCAGTCAATCCGCCGCAGCCCGCCGGCGGTGGTATCGCCGCTGACGCCTGCATTCACCACCTCATAAGGCAGCCCTTCGGCGTCCATTTTCTTTTGCAACAAGGCGGGATAAGCCTCCTCACGGGCCAGCCCGTAACCCGCAGTGATGCTGTCGCCCAGAATGAGAATTCTTTTCTTTCCTTCGCCTGCGGTTTGCGCCAGCAGCGTACCCATTCCGCCGCCCGATGCTGACATCAGCAGTACGAACACCAGCCATTTCATCCATGTCATCTGCCAGATTAGAATCATCGCCTCCGGCTGTCAAACGGCCCATCCTGGAGATCCAGGCACTCAAAAAGGTTCATCGCACCGCCAGTCATGAACTGACGGTGCTGCACGATATCCACCTCAAGCTGGAGGCGGGAGACACGCTGGCGATCACCGGCCCGTCCGGCAGTGGCAAGACGACGCTGCTGGGCCTTTGCGCCGGGCTTGATGACGCCACGTCCGGCTCGATGAAACTGGACGGCCACGCTTTCGAAAATCTCTCCCAGGATGCTCGTGCGGCTCTGCGCAACCAGCTTGTCGGTTTCGTTTTCCAGAGCTTCCAGCTCATCCCGACCCTCACGGCGGTGGAGAATGTCCTCGTGCCGCTGGAACTGCGCGGTGAAAGGGGCCAGCAAAAAGTGGCTGAAGCCCTCCTGCGCGAGGTCGGCCTGGGCGACCGTTTGGATCACTACCCAGCCCAACTTTCCGGCGGCGAGCAACAGCGCGTCGCCCTGGCCCGGGCCTTCATTCATCGCCCGAAAATCCTGCTCGCTGACGAACCCACCGGCAATCTCGATGCCGCCACCAGCCTGCCTATTGTGGAGATGCTCTTTCGCCTCAACCGCGAGGCGGGCACCGCTCTGGTGCTCGTGACTCACGATCCGGGCCTGGCGGCGAAAGCGCGTCGCGTCATCAAAATGGACGGTGGAACGATCATCGCGGAGGAAGAAAATGCCGTCTGATCCCCGTCCGCTGCCTGCCGGTCTGGTCTCCGCCTTGCTCCATCCATGGACCTGGAAAATGGCCTGGCGTGACAGCCGCACGCAGCGTGTGCGTTTGCTCATCTTCTCGCTCGCCATTGTTTCCGGCATTGCCTCGCTCGTCGCCATCCACTCGCTAAAGGCCAGTGTGGAAACGGGCATCCAGTCGCAGGCCAAGGAGCTGCTCGGCTCGGATCTCCAGGTCTCCTCTTCCCGGCCGATCTCTGCGGACGATGCTGCCAGCCTTTCCCAGATGGCCACCCGCACCACCCGCGAGCTGGCCTTTCCCACCATGATGACCTTTCCCAATGGCGGTGCCCGGATGGTGCATGTGCGGGCTTTGGAAGGTGATTATCCTTATTATGGGACGGTGGAAACGGTTCCGGCGGATGCCTGGCAGGGCAGATCCGCTGAACCTGGCATCCTGTTAGAAGCCTCCCTTTTGGAGCAGTTTCAGATGAAGACTGGCGACATGATCGAGCTGGGGCGCAGGCCTTTGAAAATCCTCGGAGCCATTCACAAAACAGCTCCGCGCGCCAGCCGCTTCAGCGCCATCGCTCCGGAAGTTTATGTGCGCCTTTCGGATACTCATCAGAGCGGGCTCATCGGTGCCAACAGCATGGTGACACACATTCTCCATCTGGAGATTCCCGAGAGAACGTCTTCGGCCGAACTGAAGGAAAGCGTGCGCAATGAGTTTCCTTCGACCTCCTGGCGGCTGGAGACGCCGGAGGACCGCCAGGAAAGCCTGGGCAATGCGCTGGATCTGTTTCAGCGGTACCTTGGCCTCCTGGCGCTGGCGTCGCTGGCTCTCGGTGCGCTGGGCGTGGCGGGAGCGGTTCAGTCTCACATCAACCGCCGGGTGGCCACCATCGCTATTCTGCAATGTCTCGGTGCGCCCCGCCAGCTCGCGGCCGCTGTTTACATCGCCCAGAGTGCGGCGCTGGGATTGCTCGGGGCGGTCCTTGGAGCGGGGATCGGGATACTTTTGCAAACGGGTCTGCTGAGCCTGTTCCGGGACAGTCTGCCCATTGCGGTGACGCCCTCCCCTGAGTGGGAGACCGTCTTCCGTACCACACTGGCCGGCTTTGCGGTGTGCTGCGGATTTGCTCTGATTCCCATTCTGAAAATTCACCGCATTTCACCTGCCACCACTCTGCGCAGCGGTGGTTTGCTCCCCGGCAGCGCCCTCCGCACAGTCCCCGTTTACCTGCTGCTCACCGCGCTGCTGATCCTGCTGGCCCTAACCAACGATGCTGACTGGAGGCGGGCGCTGGGCCTGGTGGGCGGGCTGGCTGCCGCCTTTGCCCTGGTCCTTGCGGTGGCCCGCGGGCTGATGGCTGTCACACGCCGCATCGTCCGGCCGGGCTGGCCTTATCTGCTGCGGCAGGGCATCTCCAACCTTCACCGTCCTGGCAACCAGACCCTGCTGTTTCTGCTTTCGCTCGGGCTGGGTACCTTTCTCCTGCTGACCATCCTTCTTGCGGGTGATCTTCTGCAGCAGCGCCTCCACATTGCCAACACCGATGACAGTCCCAATCTGTACCTCATTGATGTCCAGCCCGACCAGGTGGAGGGCGTCACATCGCTGGTCAAAAGCCATGAGCTGCCGGTTTTGGAAACCGCGCCCATGGTAACCATGCGCGTTATGGAATTGAAGGGTGTAGCGATTGCCAAGGCGGAAGGCGTTCCGCGCTGGATCGCCAACCGTGAATTTCGCTCCAGCTACCGTGCCTATCTCAACTCCAGCGAATCTCTGATCGCTGGAGAGTGGCATGAGACGGTGCCGGATGCCGAGGGGCCTATCCCGGTCTCGCTGGAAGAGCAAATCGCCAAAGACATGCGTGTCAGCATCGGCGATACCCTGACGCTGGATGTGCAGGGCATCGCCCTGGAAGCCCGTGTGACCAGCCTGCGCAAGGTGGACTGGAGCCGTTTTAACCTTAACTTCTTCATGGTCTTCCCGCCCGGAGCGCTCGAAGGAGCACCGGGCTTCCACGTGGTGACCACCCGCACTCCGGATCCGGCGGCAGTGGGGCGTCTTCTGCAAGACCTCACCCGCGACTTCGCCAATGTCACCTCCATTGACCTGTCCCAGATTTTAGAAGCCGTCAGCGATATTCTCTCCAAGATTTCACAGGTCGTTACCCTCCTTGGCGGCTTGACGCTCCTCGCCGCGCTGCCCATCGTCACCGGCACCCTGCTCAACGGGCGGGACGTCCGCCTCCGCGAAAGCGTGCTGCTGCGCACGCTCGGAGCCTCTGCCAGGCAGGTGCGGACCATTCTTGTCATCGAGTTTGCAGCTCTTGGTTTTCTCGCCGGGCTTACCGGTACTCTTCTTGCGGGAGCCGCCACCTCGGTCCTGGCCAGTTACGTCTTCAAAACGGATTTCACGCCGGATGTGACGGTCATCGCGGCCACGTTCACGATCACCACCGCCGTTTCCATTCTTGGCGGCCTCGCCCTCAGCCGGGGAATCACCACCCATCCGCCGCTGGAGATCCTTCGAAACACTTGATGTTAGGTGGCGGGGAGGCAATCGAATACACTTTCTCGTCAATGAGTTGCTAATGCATCTTAAACCGGGTCGTTGAATGCATGATTCAACACATCCGTCTTGCTGGCCGAATCGAAACTTTCCCTCATCTCTCTCTCATGCATCATCCATGGAACAAATTCAATGTTGGCAGTGGCCGTCATCCATTCACAGGCTGCTCCAGGCGTCTGGCCCTGCACTGGCTGCTTTTGCTTGCCGCCGTGGCGCTGCCGCTTGCCGCGCAAGAGAAGGTGCCTGCCTCCGGGACGGGCAGGCTGGCGGCTGACGTGGCGGCCAGGGTGGATGCAGCGGTAACGAAGGAAATGGAGAGGCAAGACCTGGTCGGCGTGGCCGTGGGCTTGTTGCAGAAAGGCGAAGTGGTCTATCTTCAGGGCTACGGGCTGGCGGACCGGGAGAAAAACGAGCCTGTGACTGACGAGACCGTCTTCAACTGGGCCTCCAACTCCAAGCCACTCTGCGGTATGGCCGCCATGCAACTGATGGAAAAGGGCTTGCTGGATTTGGACGCAGACGTGCGGCAATACGTGCCTGAATTTCCCAAGCAAAAAGAAGGCGTCATCACCATGCGGCATCTGCTCAGCCATACCAGCGGCATCACGCACTATGGCAAGGTCATTCCCACCCGCCGTGCCTACCCAACGAAGACGCCTTATCTGGATCCGGTGCTTGCCCTGGATACCTTTAACCGCACCGCCCTGGTCTCCAAACCGGGGGAAAAGGAGCTCTACTCCTCATATGCCTACATTCTCGCCAGTGCCGTTGTCCAGCGTGTCGGCAAGGAGCCGTATCCCCGGCAGATAGAAAAACGCATCGCCCAACCGCTGGGCATGACCAGCCTGCAGCTTGACATGGATCATGACCGCCAGCCGCATTGGGCAGCGGGCTATGTCAAGGACGCTGCCGGGCAGGTGACACGTGCAAAGGAGGAGGCGCACTATTGGAAACATGGTGCAGGCGGACACAAATCCAACGTCAAGGATTTCGCACTCTGGGCGCAGGCGGTGCTGAATCATCGCCTGATTGCTGCCGAGACGGAGACGGCGATGTGGACCGCGCAGAAAACCAACGACGGCACAACCGCCGGGTACGGTCTCGGCTTCGCCATTGACGGGCAAAACGGGCTGCGCGTCTCCCATGGCGGCAAGCAGAATGAAGCGACGAGCCGCCTGGTCATTTATCCCAAACAGAAGAATGGGATTGTCGTCATGACCAACTGCGGCTTTGGCGATCCCGGAGCCATCACCACGGCCATTTTCAAAGCGCTCCAGACCCGATAGCCCGGGAATCATTTGCTGCCAGACGAGGAACCGGCAGGGTCATTTTTAACCAAGGCTGTGGGCAGGAACCTGGACCTTACATGGACTCTTTCCACACGGCGGGGTGGATGAAGGTGGAGGCGGAGAGCTCACCGGACTCGCTGCCGGCGACGGTGTCCATGACCATGCCGGGGGTATGGCGGAGGGCAGGGTAGAGGAAGACCTCGCTGGCGATCTGGAGCTTGGGAATGAGGGCGGAGCCGTAATGCTCCACCTCCCAGCTCAGCAGGAGGGGTTCTTCATCGGTGAAGCTGTCCATGGACTGCTCAATCCAGCCGACAAGGCCACTGCCATTGAGAAGATCCCAAATTTCCCCGGTTTCCAGATCCACCCGCACGGCGAAACCATGGCTGTGGCTGACGCCGTCGCGTACATCGCGGTCCTGGGAAATAAGTGCCAGGATGACCTGCGTGCAGGAATTCATTGAAGGCACGATATCCAGCTGGAATCCAAAACGCAGGGGATGGTTCGGGACGAGAATCTTACCAAAGCTCAGGAGGTCAAAGCTGGCGAAGGCTGTTTCTGGACTGACGAGTGGTGCGGGAGTGTGCATGGCAAAGTGGAAAGCTTGTCAGAATTTTGTCATGGTTTGTATCAAATATCAAATAATTATGGAAAGTGTTTAAAATATTAATAATATTAATAAAACTAAAGCATTGTCGTTTTAGAACATCACCGAGCCTGGCTTCCACATCTCTATGTGATGCGTAACGCTTTTGTAACCAAGGTTTTATGACGCAAGAGTCAGGCCAGGTCCGCCAGCCATTTGATCAGGGGAAGGTCGGCTGGGGCGAGATCCAGCTCTGAAATATTTTTTTGAAAAACCCAGCGTAGGGCGGTGTGCTCATGGGGATGAGGGGCCGGACTACAGGCTGTCAGCTCACATAAAAAGGGGAAAAGCCGGATGAAACCCCAGCCATATTCATGCAAAACGGGCGGACCTGCCTGCAGGAGAGTGACTCGGCAGCCAAGCTCCTCCATCAGTTCACGATGAAGGGCTTGGGCAGGAGTTTCACCCGGGTCAATTTTTCCGCCGGGGAATTCCCAAAGGCCGGCGAGGGCCTTGCCAGGAGGACGCTGGGCCAGGAGGATCTGCGCATCCGCACGCCGGATGATGGCGCAGACTACATCCAGGGGCTGGGAGGTGGCTGACATGCGTGATTTTTACTGACGAGTGGCTGCGGCAGCGCATAATCCGGGGATGCGTCCTGAGAAAGTCAAATTCATGCTGATGGCGGCGGACATGCGTCGCGCGGTCCGTTTTTACACCACTGTGCTGGGTTTTCAGGAGGTGTTTGTGAGCGATTTCTGGTCGGAACTGGCCTTTGGCGATGCCATCCTGGCACTGCATGGCGGCCATGACGGGTCGGTGAATCCGACGGGACTGAGCCTGCAGTTTGAGGATGTGTTTGATGTGGCGGCGCTGATTGCCAAGTCGGGCGGGAAGATCCTGGATGCGCCGAATCAGCGGGAAGGAGAGCCCATTTTGTTAGGCCGCTACCGGGACCCGGAGGGCAATGAGGGTTTCATCACGCAGTATGTGGGGTAGGCAATCCGTTCCAGGACGGGGAGTTTTACAAGCCTCGGAAAACACGAAACACACGGAAAAGAGAGCCCTGGTTTTGACGAAACGGTTTCGTTAAATGCAGTGACAATTCAAAAAAAGGCACGGGCCTTTCGGTCCCGTGCCTTCGGATGATTTGTGAGGGGGGAAGCGAGGGCAGGAGTGCCCACGGTACCCTTGGCATCACTCGTAGCTGGCTTGCTGGCCTTTGAAGTCGCGCTTCTTGATCCAGGGCATGAGGTTGCGGAGGCGGGCACCGGTTTTTTCGATGGGGTGCTTCTCGCCGTCTTTGAGGAGCTTGTTGAAGGTCTTGTAACCGGTTTCGGTTTCCTTGATCCACTCTTTGGCGAACTTGCCGTTCTGGATCTCCTTCAGCGCGGCTTTCATGCGCTTCTTGACGCTGGCGTCAATGATCTTGGGTCCGACTTTGACGTCGCCCCACTTGGCGGTTTCGGAGATGGAGAAGCGCATGCCGGCGATGCCGGACTCGTTCATAAGGTCCACGATGAGCTTGAGCTCATGGAGGCACTCGAAGTAGGCCATCTCAGGGGAGTAGCCGGCCTCGACCAGGACTTCGAAACCAGCCTGCACGAGGGCGCTGGTGCCGCCGCAAAGGACGGTCTGCTCACCGAAGAGGTCGGTTTCGGTTTCTTCCTTGAAGTCAGTCTGGATGACGCCGCCACGGGTGCAACCGACGCCATGTGCCCAGGCAAGGGCGACCTGCTTGGACTTTTTGGAAGGGTCCTGATAGATGGCGATAAGGCCGGGAACGCCTTTGCCTTCAGTGTACTGACGGCGGACGATGTGGCCGGGGCCTTTCGGGGCGACCATGATGACGTTGACGTCTGCTGGAGGAACGACGGTCTTGTAATGGATGGCGAAGCCGTGGCTGAAGAGGAGGGTCTTGCCCTTGGTGAGGTTAGGCTCGATGTCGGCCTTGTAAACGCCGCCGATTTTGGTGTCGGGAACGGCGACGAAGATGACGTCGCCCAGCTTCACGGCTTCGGCGGTGTCATAGACTTTGAAGCCTTTTTCTTCGGCGACTTTGCGGCTCTTGCTGCCGGCATACAGACCGATGATGACGTTGGCGCCGCTTTCCTTGAGGTTAAGGGCGTGAGCATGGCCCTGGGAGCCAAAGCCGATGACGGCGCAGGTTTTGCCTTTCAGAGGGGCCAGGCTGGCGTCTTTTTCAGTGTAGATTTTTGCGGGCATTAGTTGTGGGTCTGGTTAGAGGGCGGGCAGAGTGGTGCATCCCAGGTGAATGGTCAAGGGGGAGTTGACAGGCGGTTAGGCCGTGAGGGGGTGTGTGCAGGCGGTCAAACGGGGCTTTCGATTCCACAAGTGATTCACAAGTTTTGACTAAATCATACTTGAGGAGTCGGGATTTAAGCCTATTTCCTTGTCATGAGACTGACGAAACGTGGCGAATACGGCCTGCGCACCATGATCCGGCTCGGCATTGCCGAACGGAACGGGGAGGGGGTCATTTCGGTCTCCTCGCTGGCGGAGCAGGAGCATCTGCCGTTCAAGTTTCTGGAGGCGATTTTGTTTGAGCTGCGCACGGCGGGGTATGTGGAGAGCCTGCGGGGCAAGCATGGCGGGGCGCGGCTGGCGCGGCCGATGAAGACGATCAAGATGGGGGAGATTGTGCGGCTGATTGACGGGAAGCTGGCGCCCATCGGCTGTGCGAGCGAGACGGAATACGAGAAGTGCACCTGCCCGGACGAGGAGCACTGCGGGCTGCGGATGCTGATGATTGACGTGCGCAATGCGATCGCCAACATCCTGGACCGCTACACCCTGGAGCATGTGGTGGAGGTGACTCTGCGCAAACAGGGAAAGTGCGGTGCGCCGGTGAAAAAGAAGCCCGCCAGAAAATCTGTGAAGGACAGGCACGCAGATCCGGCGGATGGTTTTCTGGCGCTGCTTTTGGACACGCAAATTTGAGGTGAAAGAGGCAGAGAAAAAACTTGGCGGTGCGATTTAATTCATACTTGCCAAGTGTAGATATCAAAGATAGGGATTAGCCGAACATGAGCCTGAACACTCTCCCACGCATCCACCTTTCCCGCAGCCGCCACACGCCGGTGCGGGGCTGTGATACGCGGCTGATCCTGGAGAGCCTGCCGCCGGACCAGGGCATTTATATTCCGAAGATCGTGAGCAAGCCGGTCAAGAAAGGGCAGGGGTTCAAGTTTGGCATTTTTGGCGGCATTCATGGGGATGAGGAGGCGGGCACGCTGGCCATCCAGGAACTCATTCAATGGGCGGCGGAAAAACCGGAGGAGCTTCATGACTATGAGCTGCACTTTTTTCCGATCTGCAATCCGACGGGCCGCAACCTGGGCATCCGGCACAATCAGAACAACCTGGATTTGAACCGGGAGTTTTGGTCGGGGTCCATTGAGCCGGAGGTCGTGTATCTGGAAAGCGAGCTGCGCCGTGAGGAATACGACGGCATCATTGCACTGCATGCGGATGATGACTCGGACGGCTGCTACGGATTCGTCAGCGGGGCGCTGCTGAGCGAGCATCTGCTGGAGCCTGCGCTGAAGGCGGCCAGTGAGGCGCTGCCGCGCAATGAGCTGCCGATCATTGACGGATTCCTGGCCTCAGGCGGGATCATCAAAGAAGGCTATGGGGGCATCCTGAGCGCACCGCCGGAGCAGGCGGTGAAGCCGTTGGAGATCGTCTTTGAGACACCGGCGCTGGCCCCGATGCGCCAGCAGGTGCAGGCCACGGTGGCTGCTGTGAAAACCATCCTGGCGGAATACCGCCAGCTCCAGGCTTACGCGCCCAACCTGTAATCCTGACCTGCTGTGGACGAGACCTTTCTTACATACATGCTCATTGGCTTCATTGCGCAGGTCATTGACGGTGCGCTGGGCATGGCCTATGGCGTGAGCGCGTCGAGCTTGTTGTTAGGCGTGGGCGTGCCTCCGGCGGTGGTGAGCAGCACGGTGCATGCGGCGGAATGTTTTACCACGGGGGCCTCGGCCATCTCGCATCGGGCGTTTGGAAACGTCAATAAAGCGCTGTTCCTGGGGCTGCTGATCCCTGGTGTGGTGGGTGCCTTCCTGGGCGCTTACATCCTGACCATGATTGATGGGGATCTCATCAAGCCTTACATTGCGGGCTATCTGCTGATCATGGGCATCATTTTGATTGTGAAAGCCTTCCGCGCCTTTCCTTCGCGGGAAGTGACGACGCACCTGAAGCCGCTGGCCTTCTTTGGCGCATTTGTGGATGCGGTGGGTGGCGGTGGCTGGGGGCCGATTGTGGGGTCCACTCTGATGGCGCGCGGCAGTCCTTTCCGCGAGACGGTGGGGACAGTAAACACGGTGGAGTTTTTTGTGACGCTGTCGGCCTCTTTGGGCTTCCTTATCGGCATCGGGCTGAGCCATTGGAATGTCATCCTGGGCCTGGCGGCCGGGGGCGTGGTGGCGGCACCCATTGGGGCGTGGGTGTGCAAACATGTGCCGCACCGGCCGTTTCTGGTGGTGGTGGGCCTGGTGGTCATCGGGCTGAGCCTGCGGACGCTGATCCTGAGTTTTTCTTGAGACGGTTTTTTGGTTAGGCCGAATCGCCGGGAATGAAGGTGGGCATGAGGCGGATGGCGTGGGCGGGCATGGTGCGGGTCTCGGCAAGCTGGCGCACGGCGAGGGCGATGCGGGTGGCGAGCTGCTCCGGCTGGATGGCGTAACGGGCGACGCTGGGGCTGGTGGCATCCAGGATGGGGTCGTTGTCCCGTGAGATGACGCTGACGTCCTGGGGGATGCGTTTGCCCCGGCGCATGAGGTGCATCATGACGGTCAATACGGGGGTGGCCCCGGCGACGAGGTAGGCGGTGGGCGGCTTGGCAGAGCGCATGGATTCATCCAGGAGGGCACAGAGGCTGGCGGCCTGGTTGTCGTGGCGCAGCACGTGGAGGTGGGCTCCGGGCATGTCCTTGAGGGCTTCGCGCAGGCCTTCTTCACTGGCGATGTCGCCGCCGTAGATGCCTTTGAAAAGAACGAGGCCGATCTGGCGGTGGCCCTTGCGCCAGAGCAGGCCGCCAGCATGATGGCAGGCGGCATGGAGGTCCACATCCACAGATGGGAGGCTGATGCCGGGGGCGCAGGAGCCGAGGATGAGGCTGGAGAAGGGCTGCCGGGCAAACCAGCGCTGCATGGGCTCCTGGGCGCTGAGCACGAGCCAGACAGTGGCGGGGTGATCCGTCACGAACTGCTCCAAGGCGCGGGCGGGGCTGGAGGTATAACAGGCGGGATGGATGTGGAACTGAACGACGCAGCCTGCCGCAGTGAGCTTGCTGCGGAGAGTGTCCATGACAAAGGTGATGCGGGAGGGCAGAGACAGGAAGGAGCCGGGCATGAGGATGGCGACGACCTTTTTGGGCGTGGGGGCGGGCTGCCTGGTGCGGCGGTTTTTGATGCGGCGTCGCTGGCGCTCAGTGACCTCGATCCAGCCCTGGCGCTGGATTTCATCCAGGGCGGAGCGTAGGGTACGGCGGCTGACTTGCAGGCTCTGGCAGAGCTCGCGCTCACCGGGGAGTTCCTTTTGCCAGTGGCCATTGCGGATTCCCTCGCACAGACTGTCCACGGTTTGTGCCACGAGGGAGAGGCGCTTGGGAAGACTGGGGGTGGTGGGCGCTTTGTTTTTCATCTGGTTCCACGAGGTGACCAGGATGGATCGGCTTCAAGGCGGGATTGGCAAATGGATTCAGCGCTCAATGGCCATGGCGATGCCCATGCCGCCGCCGATGCAGAGGGAGGCGATGCCGCGATGCAGGTTCAGGTCCTCCATGAGGTGAAGGAGGGTGACGAGAACGCGGGCACCGCTGCAGCCCACCGGATGGCCGAGGGCGATGGCACCACCGCGCTGGTTCAGTCGGGCAAGATCCAGGCCGAGCTGGCGGGCGCAGGCGAGGGCCTGGGCGGCAAAGGCTTCATTGATCTCGATGGCGTCCACATCGGCCAGATTCCAGCCGGTCTCTTCACACAAACGGCGGATGGCATGCACCGGGCCGAGGCCCATGGTGGCGGGATCGCAGCCGACGGCGGTGGTGCCGATGATGCGGGCGCGGGCGGTGAGGTGGTGGGTATCAATGGCGGCTGCGGAGGCCAGTAGGAGGAGGGCGGAGCCGTCATTGACGCCGGAGGAGTTACCTGCGGTGACGCTGCCTTCTTTGCGAAAGGCGGGTTTGAGTTTGGCCAGCTTCTCAAGCGTGGTGTCGGCACGCGGATGCTCGTCGTGTTCGATGAGGACATCGCGGATCTGGATGGGGACAATCTCACGCTGGAAGGCGGCGCGGTTGGCGCTGGCAAGCTGCTGGCTGCGGAGGGCAAAGGCATCCTGATCTGCACGGGAGATGCCGCATGAGTCCACGATGCGCTCAGCAGTCTCACCCATGCCGATATTTAACACAGGATCGGTTAGGCCATCAGCGAGAATGGCATCCACGAGGGAGCTATGGCCCAACTTGCAGCCGGTACGCAGGGCGCTGGCGTAGTGCGGGGCCTGGCTCATGGATTCGACACCGCCGGCGAGAGCCAGGGTGGATTCGCCACTGGCGATGGCATCGGCTGCGAGGGTCACGGCTTTCATGCCGGAGCCGCAGACCATGTTCACCATATAGGCCGGGGTGGCCTGCGGCAGACCGAGCCGGAGACCGAGCTGGCGGGCCACATTCATTCCGGAGCCTGCTTGCAAAACCTGGCCGAGGATGACCTGCTGGATGGCGGGTTTGAGCACTTCGGGAATGATGGATTGGGCGACGGGCAGGGCCAGATCTGTGGCGGACAAGGTCTGCAAGCTGCCCCCCAAGCGGCCGATGGGAGAGCGCCTGGCGGCGGTGATGTAAACGGGGGCGGAATAGATCATGAGGAAAGGGGAAAGCAGCCGGAGGGCATGGGGATCACATTGCCAATGGAGGGTGTAAAGGCCATCTGGTCCAGCACCTGAGTTTGCAGGTCAATGCCGGGTGCGAGCTCGGTGAGGACGAGGCCATCGGCGGTCAGTTCAAAGACGGCGCGCTCCGTTACATACAGTACCTGCTGGCCGCGCTGCACGGCCGTGGGGCCGTGAAAGCAGACGTGCTGGATGCTGGGGACGAATTTGGCATGGCGGCCTTCTTTGACGATGACGAGCCTGCCGTCCTGCATCTGCACTTCCAATTCTCCAGCGCGAAGGGTGAGGCAAAAGACCAGTCGGCGGGCGCTTTGGACGATGTTGACAAAACCGCCGACACCCGCAAAACGGCCGGCAAAACTGGCCACATTGACACTGCCTTCGGCATCCACTTCCACGGCACCGAGCACGGCGATGTCCAGGCCGCCGCCGTCGTAAAAGTCAAACTGCGAAGGCTGGTCTATGATGGCCTCCGGGAAGTGGCTGCAACCGAAGCTGAGGCCGGAGGCGGGGACGCCGCCGATGGGGCCGCTTTCCACAGTGAGGGTGAAATCCTGCAAGCGGCCGGTCTCCGCCGCCACCTGGGCGACGCTTTCAGGCAGGCCAATGCCGAGGTTCACGATGTCGCCCTGGCGAATCTCATGAAGGGCGCGCTGGCCGATGATTTTGCGCTCGGAAAAGGCCATGGGCGGCAGGTCAAAACTGCCCAGGCAGGTGCGGACGTAGTCTGCATTAAACGTCTCGCCAAAGGTCTGGTCATGCTGCACGCCGTGGCTGGGGACGATGTAATCTACCAGGATGCCGGGCACACGCACGGCCTTGGGATCCGGGAGCTGGTCCACAAAATTTTCCACCTGGGCGATGACGATGCCGCCGTGATTTTTCGCGGCCTGGGCGATGGGGAGGACCTCGCCGACGAGACCTTCGCGCTCCATGCTGAGATTGCCGCGCGAGTCTGCATGCGTGGCACGGATGAGGCCGACGGTGACGGGCACCGGTTTGTAACGCAGCCAGGTCTGGCCATCCAGCTCGATGCGCTCCACCAGGGGTTCGGTGGTGCGGGCGTTCATGCGGCCGCCGCTGTGGGTGGCGTCAATGAAGGTGTTCAGGCCGACCTGGGTGATGAGGCCGGGGCGCTTCGCGGCGATCTCACGCAGCAAAACGCTGAGCACGCCTTGAGGGAAATTGTAGGCTTCGATTTCATTGGCCAAGGCCAGTGCGCCGAGCTTGGGGGCGAGGTTCCAATGGCCGCCGATGACCCGTTTGATGAGCCCGGCATGGGCCAGGTGGTTGAGGCCGCGTCCGATGCGGTCGCCCTGGCCAGCGCAATAATAAAGCGTTAGGCCATTGGGCGTGCCGGTTTCAAGGAAACGCCGCTCCAGGGCCGCTGTGAGCATCTCCGGATGGCCGGCTCCGACAAAGCCGCCCACGGCCACGGTCGCGCCATCGGGAATGGCGGCGATGGCTTCATCGGCGGTGACAAAACGGGCGGCGGCCCTCATCCGCGCCAGCCTCCGTTGACTTCAATGGTCTGGCCGGTGATGTAGGAGGCCAGAGGGGAGCAGAGGAAGAGGGCGACGTTGGCGATCTCCTCCGTGGTGGCGAAGCGGCCTAACGGGACGTTCTTCAACATCTCGGCGCGGACGCTTTCGGGAATGGTGGCGGCCATGGCGGTATCCACCACACCGGGGGCGATGGCATTGGCGCGGATGCTGCGGCGGGCGGCCTCACGGCTGAGCACGCGCATCATGGCCTGCACACCGGCCTTGGCGGCGGCGTAGTTGGCCTGGCCATAAAAGCCCTGGATGGCGGCGATGCTGCCCATACTGACGATTGAGCCGTGATCCCGCAGGATCTCCAGGCCGTATTTGCAGCAGTGGAAGACGCCGGAGAGGTTAACATCCATCACGGATTCCCACTCCTCGTGGCTCATCTTCGCGATGGTGCGGTCACGCAGGATGGCGGCGTTATTGATGAGATAATCCAGCCCGCCGTGCTGCTGACGGATGTGTACCATCATGGCCTGGACGTTTTCAGCCTTGGCGACATCGGCCGCGCACACATCGGCGCTGCCGGTGCGCAGGGCATTGAGTTCGGCGGCAATTTTGGCAGCATCCTCCGCGCTGCTGCCGATGCCGGGATGGTTAAGCACGACGGTAGCGCCTGCCTGATGAAAGGTACGCGCCATCTGGGCGCCAATGCCCTGGGATGCGCCGGTGATGAGGGCGACTTTGCCTTGAAGGTCTATGCTGAGGTTCATGATTGTCGGGTTGTATAGCAGGTACTCAAAGGAGGGTTAAAGAGCAAAGCGCGAAGCTGCTCAATTAACGCTCTTTGAGAGTCACGGCAAAGAGGTCGGCGGATTGCAGGTGGATGCGCAGGAGGTAGCGGCCGGGTGGGAGGTCCCCCAGGCTTTTCTCCGCCCATCGGGCTTCATGAGCCAGGTCGTCCGTGGTCATGGGGACGGCATCGTCTTTCGTATAGCCGCGCAGGCGGTAGCCATCTTCATTGAGCAGCTCCAGGCGCAGGCTGCCTTGAGTGGCATCGGCATTGAGGGTGATGGATTGGATGCCGGTCAGGTCCAGGGCGCGGAGGGTGACGTGGCCGATGGTGTTCAGCTTTTTGGGCTGGCCTTTCTTCTGGCCTTTGACGGGGCTGTGAGGATGAATGCCGACGGCGACCAGGCGGTCACGCGGAGTGATGGCGAGGCCGACACCGCTGTAGTAATCTTTGGAGCCCACTTCCTGGCGATTCAGGCCGACGCCGCCGATGGCGGTGCCGCGATAGGCACCGTAATAGAAACGCATCTCTTCATCCGTGATGACCGGTGTGCCGTTGGTGATGATGGAACCTGCGTCAAACTTCTCCGGCGGGCCGCGCGGGATGACCCAGGCATTGGCAAAGCTGCGGTCCCAGCGGAGGCCGTCGCGGCTGCTCATGAACTCGGCATCAATGGTGCCTGCGCTGCGGTCCAGTATCTGGTTGATGGAGAAGTATCTGCCCAGATGCATGAAGACTGGTGAGGTATGAAACTCGAGATGCGGCGGGTCGCGGTCATTGACGGTGAGCAGCAGCTCTGGCTTGCTCCAGTGGATGAAGTCGCGGCTTTCGATGCGGGCCATGCCGTGCTTCCAGGCCAGGCCGCCATCGGGGCCGGGAGTCCAGCTTTTGCCATAGGCGGCATAGACCCGGCGCAGGGGATCATAGAAAACATCCATGGCATCCGACATGCCGATGGGGATGCGCCATTTTTTGACCACGGTGCCGTCTTTGCGGACGTCCTCCACATAGGGGCCTTCATCGGCAAACGGCGGTTGCAGGCCCTTGCCGCCAAAGGGTGTTTTGCAGACGATGCCGCCTTCATGTTTGGTCCAGTGAATGCCATCGGGCGAAAAGGCGACATGGGTGCCGGAGCCGCTGTTTTCGCCCTCACCGGTGCCCCAGTCGTAATAAGCCATCTTGTAACGACGGGCAGGGTCTTTTTCTTGGGGTTCCACGACCACGGAATTGCAGTAGCGGTCGCCATAACCGCCTTTCATGCCGCCGGCCCCGATGAGAACGATGTTAGTGGCCTTCTGCTCATAAAAGGGGAACAGGGTGAGGCCCGGTTTGGTCCATTTCAGCCCATCGTCGGACTCGGCATAACAAACGGTGCATTTGAGGCTTTTGTCCTCCTTGCGCCTTTCCTGATAAGCCTGGTACCAGAGCTGGTATCTGCCCGTTTCGGGATGCCGGTAAACGCTGGTCCAGCCGATCATGCCCTCCCATTCCCGGTCCGGTGCGATGACGGGATCCGAGGAATGTTTTGTGAATTCGACGGCGCGCTTCAGCGTGCCTGGGCGGTAGAGGACATCGTCATCATCCACAAAGAGGATCGTCCGCTCAGCCCCATGCCCATTCAGGTTGAGGCAGGCCAGAAAGAGGCAGGCTAAAACCGGCAGAGAGGGCTTCATAGGGCTAGTCCTGAATCTTCCAATGGGCCTGGCGGAGGACGGTTTTTTTGCCGTCTTTCAGCTTCTCGTACCAGACGGAGAGCAGGGAGCCATCAGCCAGCTCGGCGGTGCTGGGGTAGCCCAGGTCTCCATTGGCGGCATCGCCTGAAAAGATGAGGGGGGCAGACCAGGTGCGGCCGTTGTCCCGGCTGATGCAGGCCTGGTTGCCAAAGGGTGCGCGGCGGTGGCCAAAGGTCATGAGCAGGGCGCCATTCTTGAGCTTGAGGAGGTGGGAGGGGAAGCCCCAGACGCCGGTTGTTTTTGGCTCGCTCCAGGTCTTGCCGCCGTCGGCGGATTCGGTCTGGAGGACTTCGTAGTGGTTGGCTTTTCCGTGATGGCGGATGTGGGCGATGATCCGGCCATCGTTGGCCTGGACGGCGTGGAGCTCATGATACTCGTTCGTGGCGTTGTCTCCGGGGCGGGTGGGGATCTCAGAGATCCAGCGCCAGGTGAGACCATCATCGGTGGATTCGCAGGCACCGATGCGCTTGGTTTCAGTCCAGAGTTCTTTGCCGACATAAAGAAGACGGCCATCGGCCAGTTCGGTGGGGCCATGGGGGCTGTTGACAATCGTGGCGATGGGGGGTGACCAGGAGATGCCATTGTCGGTGGAGCGGATAACCCATTCACCACTCATGGCCTTGCGCTGCTCATCCGTGAGGCGGGCGTGGGCGGCCTCCCACTGGGGGAGGGTCTCGCTGTTGACAAAGGAGTTGGTTTTGCCCTCCTGGGCCTGCTTCAAAAAGGGCACGTAGGCCGGGGAGGTGAATGTGGTGGCGAGGAGGGTGCCTTTGGAAGTTTCCAGGAGGCCGGCATCGCGGTCATCCATGTCCGTGTCCAAAATGGTGCGGGAGAAGGTCCAGCTATTGCCCTCATCCACGGATGTGATGAGCTCCACCCGGCCGAAAGGGCAGACGTGGGCGTGACGTCCACCGGAAATGACCACCATGAGGCGGCCGTCCTTTTGACGGATGAGCGTAGGCCAGCCCTGATAATAGTCCGGCTGGAAGCTGATGGTCTTGGTTTCAATGACCTCGACTATATCGGCAGCGAAGAGGGTGGATGAGAGGGCCAGCAGGCTGGTCAAGAGGAGGGTGGTTGGTTTCATAAACAGCGGGAGAGAAAGGGGTTATTGGTTCAGCTTCCAATGGGCTTGGCGGAGGACTGTTTTTTTATCGCCCTTCAGCCTCTCGTACCAGACGGTGAGCAGGGTGCCGTCGGCCAGCTCGGCGGAGCTGGGGTAACCGAGGTCCTGGCCTTGGCCATCTTCAGAAATCATGAGAGGGGAGGACCATGTGCGGCCATGGTCGCGGCTGATGCGGGCCTGGTTCCCAAAAGGGGCGCGGCGATGCCCGTAAGTCATGAGAAGGGTGCCATCGCGCAACTTGAGAAGATGGGATGGATAACCCCAGACGCCGATGGAGCGGGGTTCGCTCCAGGTCTTGCCGCCGTCCTCTGATTCGGTCTGAAGGGTTTCGTAGTGGTTGGTTTCGCCATGGTGGCGAATCTGGGCGATGATCCGGCCATCGTTGGCCTGGACGGCGTGTAGTTCGTGATAATCAAGGCCTGCTTTGTCCCCGGCGCGGACTGGAATTTCAGAGAGCCAGCGCCAGGTGAGACCGTCATCGTTGGACTCGGAGACGCCGATGCGGGGGGGCTTGCTCACGAGTTCCCTGCCGACATACAAGAGGCGGCCATCGGCCAGTTCAGCAGGGCCATGAGGGCTGTCAACCAGCGTGCGGATGGGAGCGGACCAAGTGAGACCGTTGTCGGTGGAGCGAACGAGCCATTCACCGCGCAGAGACTGGCGTTGCTCATGCGTCAGCCGGGAGTGGGCCGCTTCCCAAAGGGGAAGGGTTTCGGGTTTGGCATAGGGAGCGGGTTTGCCTTCTTTGGCCAGGTTTAGATAGGTCTCATAAGCGGTGGAGGTGAAGGTGGTGGCCAGAAGGGTGCCTTTGGAGGTTTCGAGAATGCCGGCATCGCGGTCATCAATGTCGGTATCGAGAATGGTGCGGGGGAAGCTCCAGGTCTGACCATCATCTTGAGAAGTGATGAACTCCAGCCGGCCAAAGGGGCAGACGTGAGCCTGGCGCCCGCCTGAGAAAACGATGATGAGCCGGTTGTCTTTTTGACGGAGAAGCGTGGGCCAGCCGAGATAATAGTCCGGCTGAAAGCTGATGGTTTTGGTCTCCAGAACTTTCACGTCTTCAGCCGCAAAGAGGGTGGACGAGAGGGCTAGCAAGCTACCCAGGATGAGGGTGGTGGATTTCATAAAAGCGGGAGAAAAAAGGCTATCGGCTCAGCTTCCAACGAGCCTGGCGGAGGACGGCGGTATGGGTGCCCTTGGGTGTTTCATACCAGATGGTGAGGAGGCTGCCATCGGCCAGTTCGGCGCTGCTGGGATAACCGAGGTCCCAATCAGCAGCGTCATCGGTGAGGAGGAATTCATCCGACCAGGTGCGGCCATGGTCGCGGCTGAATTTGCCCCGGATGCCAAAGGGGACCTGCCGCCAGCTGTAAGTCATGAGCAGGGTGTCATCGCGCAGGCGGATGAGGTGGGAGGGGTAGCCATCGGCCACTTTTTGCTTTTCCGTCCAGGTCAGGCCGCCATCGGTGGAAAGGATCTGGGAGGTGTTTTGGACGGTGCCTTTGGGCGTGGGGATCTTGTCCCGGACATGGACGATGAGGGTGCCGTCGGCAGCCTGCACGGCGTGGAGTTCGCCCGCGCGTACGGGCATTTCGGAGAGTTGTTTCCAGGTCAAGCCGTCATCTTCGGAGACATGGGCGACGGCTGTTTTACCATTGGCCAGGGCGTAAAAAACCCGCCCGTCCAGCAGGCTGATGGGGCCATGCGGGCTGAAGCCGGGCACGCGATAACGCGGGGACCAGGAGACGCCGCCATCGGTGGAGCGGAGCATCCAGTAGCCGGTCTCGGCCTGTTTTTGCTCCTGGGTGGTGGCGGCATCCATGAGCCGCCAGCGGTCCAGCATGGCGGGGGTTTCCTTGCCAAAGGTAGCATTGAGCAGGCGCTCCGGGGCGTTCATGTGCTGCTGGTAGGCAAAGGAATTGAACATGGTAACCAGCAGGGTGCCTTTGGCGGTCTCCACGATGCCGGAATCGCGGTCGTCAAGCACGCTGTCCACAAGGATGCGTGGGCGGGTCCAGTGGCGGCCGTCATCGCGGGAGATGATCATTTCCTGGCGGCCATAGGGGCAGATGTGATACTCGCGGCCGCCGGAGTAAACCAGGATCAGCTCGCCCGTCCTGCGGCGGGCGAGGGTGGGCCAGCCGTGGTAGAATTGCGGAAGCTGAGAGATGATGGTGGTCTCAATGACGGTAGCTGCGGAGGGGCTTTTGGCTGTGGGCTTGCCTGCGGCAGCGGCTTTGCCGGGGCGGATCTTGCCGATGAGGAAATGATTGAAGTGGCTGCCGCCTGCGCCCTCCCCGCCGATGACATAAATGGTATCTCCCTGGATGCAGACGCCGCAGTCATTGAAGAGGGCGCCAGGAGGCAGCGGGCTGGCGATGCGGAGCCAGCGGTCTAACTGCGTATCGTACACAAAAGGAACGTCATTCCAGCGGGTGCCCGCACCGCCGATGGTGATGAGGTAGCGGCTGTCATACACGTCCGCCTCCCAGCCGGACATGGGCATGGGGAAACTGGCGAGCTGTTTCCATTCATCCTTTTGCGCATCATAGGCCAGGGATTCAGTCAGGCGCTGGCGGGCGCTGGCGGTCCAGGTGACGCCGCCAAGGAGGTACATTTTTCCATTCAGCGCGGCCGTGGCACTCCAGCCGCGAGGGCTGCCGGGGATGGGGGCGACAGAGGTCCAGCCTTTGTCTGGCGCGTTCAGGTCCAGCTTCTCGGCGGTGTTTTGGATGGTCTTGGGACTGTAGCCTTTTTCCGCGAAGTCATAGCGATTCCCTCCGGCGACGATGAGCTGTATGCCGACCTTTTCCACAGAGAGATGGGTGCGGGCCACCTGCATGGGCGGGAGCTTCTTCCAGCCCGCTTCCGGCTGTCGGGTATCCAGGCGATAGACTTCGGCGGAGGCGACGGTGGGTTTGTCCTGGGAGGCTCCGCCGAGCACATAGATGACCCCGTCTGCGGCGACAGCACGGGTGTACTCACGGCGGGCGGGAAGGTCCGGGAGGCGGGTCCAGTGATCGGTTTTGGGATCATAACGATGGGCCCAGCGGGAGCTGCGGCGGCTGACATCCTGGGTTTCATCCCCGGCAGGAATGAAACCGCCCATCAGATAAATCTGCCCGTCCACCAGCACCATGCCGGCTCCGCTGATGCCTGCATGGGGGCCTTTTTCGACAAAGGGCAGCTCCTTCACTGTCCAGTCAATCTCGCCGAAAACGGGGAGGGCCTTGACTTCATCCGGCATCTCTTTGGAGAGGGCGCGGGTGAGGCCAGCGGATTGCACCGCCGCCTCGCGGGCACGGTTGCGCGCTTCCTGCCGGGGATCCTCTACGGCTTGCGCTGCGGTGGTGAGGGCGAGCAGTAGGCTCAGGTGCAGGAAGTGCGGTTTCATGGATCAGGCGGGGGCGGATTCGAGTTCGCTGAGGATGCCGGGAACGGAGACGGGGCTGCCGCCGTTTTCGCGGCTGCGGATGCCAGCGATGATGACGGCCATGAGCTCCACGGTTTCTTCAAAGGGCAGGGGGCGTGTGCCGGTGCGGAGCATGTCAATGAAGGCAACGAGCTGGCCACGGAACGCGTGGTAGGTATCCGTGAGCTTTAGCGGCAGGTCGCCTTTTGTGCCATACAGATGGACGGCGCCGAAGCTGCCATAGGCATCGTGAAGGGCACCGAGGGTCAGCCTCACGCCACTCTGGTGCGTGATGTGCATGACATCACCGCCGGCATCGCTGTGGGCCTGGACGGTGAGAAAGCCGGGGCCGAGGAGGGGTTCGACGGCTTCAAGCGCGTGGATGCCGTATCGCTCCCACGTTTTGCAGGTGAAGCTGGTGATCCAGCGGAGGTCCCCGAGGTGGGCAAGCTGGGTGTCGTTTAAACGCATCTCCGGGGAGTAGCGCATGCCGCTGGTGGAGAGGAGAATGTGACCCTGGCGGTGCCACTGGATGAACTGGCGGAGATCGGCCAGGTTGGTGGCCATGGGCTTATCAATAAAAACGGGCAGGCCGGCCTCAATGAAAGGGCGGACGCGACGGACATGGTCGTTGCCGTCATCGGTGGCGATGATGACGGCATCCACCTGGCCGATGACGTCTTCGGGCCTGGCGACGATGTTTTTAATGAGACTGGCGGCGGCGACCTGGGGAGCATCGACGGGATCATCCGTCCAAATATGAGTGACGCGCGCACCGGGAATGCGGATGGATTCCAAGGGCTGTCTGCCCATGTAGGCGGTGATGCCGGGGTAGGGGCCTTTGGCCATTTCTTCCGGGTTGTACCCATTGATGATGCCGCTCCAGGAGTAGGGGTGGCCATTGCCCTCGATCATGCCGAGCATGGCCAGGCGGAGTTCTGTGACGGGAATGCTCATGCCAGAGGGACTGGAAGCTGGGTGGAGGCGGAGAGGAGCGCGGCTTCGTTGAAACGCAGGGTCTGCACGGCTTCCTCAAAGGTACAAAGCGGGTGGGATTTTCCCTCCATGCCGTCCATGAAAGCGTGGGCCTGAGAGATGAAAAGATCGTCCCGTTCCATGACGGGTGTGACATGCCAGGTCCAGTCAGCATCGCCACGCAAGAGGACACCCCAGCGGCGTTCGTGAAGCTCGATTTTCACGCTGCCAAGCTCGCCATGGATGAGGAAGGTGGTCTCATTGGGGGCCTGAAATTGATTGAGGACGTAGCTGGCGAGGATGCTGCCGTGACGGGCGGTGACGTTGACGGTGTCCTCCACCGTGACGCCGTCCAGGAATTGGTGGGCGGCATCGCAATAAACACGGGTGCAGGGGCCGACGAGCCACTCCATGGCATTGACGGTGTGCGTGATGGCATCCTGGATGGCCCCGCCGCCGAGGTCATGCCGGGCATAATAGATGTCCCGGTAGGCGGGGCGGAAGGTGGGGAAATGCTGGCCTGAAACGGCGCTGACATGAAGGATTTTCCCCAAGGGACTGCTGGCGAGAAAGCTGTGGACTCCAGCCACCCAGGGCATGAGGTGATAAACATAGGCGACGGCCACATGGCGCTGCGCGGCGGCGATGGCGTGACGGGTTTCAGCCACGAGTGACTGGTCTATGGCGAGGGGCTTTTCAATGAAGAGATGCAGCCCGGCGGCCAGGAGGCGGATGGCGATGGGAAGATGAATATGCGCCGGGGTGCATATCACTGCGGCATCATAAGTGGCGGCCTGCAATGCAGCATCCAGTGTGGGGTGGACGGGGACTCCATAGCGGTCCGCCATGGCGGCCTGGAGGGCGGGATTGGTATCGCACGCAGTGACGGTGCAGCGTCCGGTTTTCTGAAAGCAGCGCAGATGTCTTTCTCCGATGCTGCCGCAGCCGATGATGAGGATGGAATGCATGTGGGGAAGTCTGGAGAGATTTACGGAAGATGGAGGAGGGAATTATGAACAAGCTTTGGTCACATGAAGAGACCAGGGGGTCGAATGCCGGATTTATTTCGTGGAGAACGGGAGTGATGGGCGGTCATCGGCGGCGGGACTTGAAAAAGTCGAGGGTGAAGGAGGGATGAATCTTTTGGTAAAAGGCCGCCACGTGACCGGCCTTGGCTTTGATTTTGGGATAGTTCTCGATGGCGGACCAGAAGGCAGGGTCGCCCATGAAGAGGAGGGCGGCGAAAGAATTGAAATCTTCCTCGATGCTGGCTGTGCCGTAGCTGTGTAGAAAGCCTTCCGGGTGCAGTCCGGGATTGATGCGGGTGGAGGCTTTTTTGGCCTTCACGGCTTTCACACCGCTGCCGCCATAGACGAAGCCCTGCGGGTTGAGCTGCTGCCAGGCGGCGGGATCAAAATGTCTGGCGTGGTTTCTGAACAGGATGCTGGAGAACTCCGCGTGGAAGATCCGCTCAAACTGGGCGGTGGTGTACTTTTCATTGCTGACGACATACACGGTGCCGCGTGAATTCGTGCCGCCGGTGCTGACGCCACTGTACCGGAGGGAGCCGACGACATGGACTTTTTTCAGATTTTCCTCCAGAACTTCAGATGGATAGGCAGCTAGGGCTTGAAGGATGAGGGCGCGGCAGCGGGCCTGGTCGGACTCTGGCAAAAGCTGGGCACTGGGATTGGTTTTGGGATTCAGCCAGGCTTCGGGGAAGATTTTTGAATCTGCCCGGTCAACGATGACCTCGGTAGCCTGACCGAAGGTGGTGATGATCAAAGAGAGTGCGAGGAGGCGGTACTTGTTCATCGGGAGGCTGCGGGTGAGACGCAGCTTACTAACAATGCCTTGGCATTTTTTGCAAACCTGGGGTTTGCAGGGTGCCGCTGGCCGGGCTCGAACCGGCAAGGGAGTTACCTCCCGGCAGATTTTAAGTCTGCTGTGTTTACCATTTCACCACAACGGCATGATGAGTTGAAGGGGAGATTGTAGCGTGATTTGGCCAGGGGCCAAAGGGTTTCATTCCAGATAAATGAGTTCGTTGGCATTCAGCAGTGCGCGACAGAAGGCGGTGGTGCCGTGGATATGGATGAAAGCAGCTGCGGCTTTTTGCTCTTTTGGGGTGGGTAGTCGCTGGAAGGCGAGGGCGTAAGCTTCCGTGACGGGATCTGCCTCCTGCAAACGGGAGGCGAGGGCGGTGGCCATGTCCAGGGTGAAGCTGTGATTCAGCAGGGTGAGGGCCTGGAGCGGGGTGGTGGTATTCGCACGGCGGGGGGAGGCGAAGGAGATGTCGGGGAGGTCGAAGTCATTGAGGACATCCACGACGCTGGCGCGGGCATTTTGATGATAAACGGCGCGGCGGTAGGTCTCGGGGCCGTGGGCATCGAGAGGGAAGTAGGTGCTGACGTTGTTTTGGGTGAATTTATACAGGCGGAAGCCGGGGCCGCCGGCGGGGGTGAGGCGCAGTTGGCCGGCGGTGGCGAGGAGGGTATCGCGGATTTCCTCGGCGGTGAGGCGGCGGGGCGGGAAGCGCCAAAGGAGGCGGGCATCCTGGTCTGCCTGCGCGGCCTCCTGCCGGTAGCTGCCGGACTGGCGGTAGCTGCGGGAGAGGAGGATCTCCCGATGGAGCGGCTTGAGCTTCCAGCCATGATGGAGGAGGCGCTGGGCGAGATAATCCAGCAACTCCGGATGGGTGGGCTGGCTGCCGAGGTAACCGAAATCGCTGGGCGTATCCACCAGGCCGGTACCGAAGTGATACTGCCAGACGCGGTTGGCCAGGACACGGGCGGTGAGGGCGTTCTCATCGCTGGTGATCCAGCGGGCGAGGGCGAGACGGCGCTCGCTCTGCGGGGCGTCCACGGGCAGTTCAAAGGCAGGCGTGATCTGGTCCAGCACCTGAAGACTGGCGGGCTGCACGGGATCGCCGGGTTTCATGGGGTCGCCGCCTTTGTCAACCAAGGTGGGTCCTGCAGGCTGGGTGTGATTGCCCACCCAGGCCTGAGGGAGCGGGGGAACGGCAGTGATGGCGGCCTGGACGGTGGCGATCTGTTTCTTCAGCCCAGTTAGCTGGCTTTTTTCTTCGGGCGTGATGATCTGCTGGCTGATTTTGGCGATGCCATGGGCGGGGGACCAGGACTCGCGGCCTTCGTCGCTGGCGACTGTCTGCCAAGTTTTACCATCCATGGAAACCTGCACTTCATACTCGCAAGGGGTGGCTCCTCGGGCTCTGCTGTCGTCCATGTCCTTGCCGCCACGGTTGTTGATGAAGGTGATGCGGTTAATGGATTCCGGTTGCGGGAAGGTGAGGGTGAGGATGGCGGGGTTGCCGATGAACCATTGCTCGCCCAAACTGCCGTCAATGCAGAGATGCGGACCGTAGGCCTCGGGGAAGTCTTCGGCGGTGGCGGATTTGGCTCCTGCGGCGGTGCTGCCGTGGCTGGCGAGGGCGACGTTGTGATCCGGTTTCGTGGCGCTCCAGACCTGGAACTCGGTGAGGCGGCCGGACACTTTTTTATCCTTGCTGTCGCCGGTGGTGGCCTGGATGACAAACCGGAGATGGCGGGCCTGGACGGGAGGAAAGGATTCGTCGGTGCCGTGGGGATCAATCTTCGGGCGCGTGGGCTTTTGCTGGGCGAGGGCGGCTTTGGCGCGTTTTTCGATGCTGGCTTCGAGTGCGGTTTTGTCCTTGGTGAGGGCGGCCTGTTTTTCAACCAGGGGTTTCATGGCGGCAGCGTGGGCAGCGCGTTGCTCGGCACTGGCGACGACACGGCGTCCATGGACGACGCCCTCAAAGGCGGCACGCAGGCGGTAATAGTCCTCGGTGGGAATGGGATCGAACTTGTGATGGTGGCAGCGTGCGCAATTGATTGTTAGGCCAAGGAAGGCACCGCCTGTGGCGGTGATGATGTCATCCAGGGTGGCGGCGCGGATGTTCTTTTTGGCCACGGGATCCTGATTGCCGACGTCATCATAAGGCCCGGCGACGAGGAAGGCACTGGCGACTTCGACAGCAGGATTGTCCTTGCCGATGACATCGCCAGCGAGGTGCTCCTGAATGAACTGGTTGAAGGGTTTGTCATCGTTGATGGAGCGGATGACGTAATCCCGGAAGGGCCAGAGGTCATCAATAATGAAGTTGCGCTCGAAGCCGTTGCTCTCACCAAAACGCACGACATCCAGCCAGTGTCGGCCCCATTGCTCACCATACTGCGGGCTGGCCAGCAGGCGGTCCGCGAGAGCGGCGGTGGCGCGGTCTGGATCCGCCTGAAAGGCGGCGGCAAAAGTGGTCACTTCATCCGGTGTGGGGGGCAGGCCGGTGACGTCGTAGCTCATGCGGCGGATGAGGCTGCGCGCATCCGCAGGTGGGTTTTGGCTGAGGCCTTTTTCATCGAGCCGGGCGGTGATGAAGGCATCCACATCCTTGTGGGCAAAAGTTTTCCCGAGAGGCTGGAGGGACCACCAGGATTTGTCGGCGCGCTTGGCTTCCACTTGTGCACCCGTGCGGGGATCGGGCGCGCCCATCTGGACCCAGGTGACGAGATCGGCAATGACGGCGTCCGGCAGCCGGGGCTTTTTGGGCGGCATTTCCAGGTCCTCCTCCAGATGCCGGATGCTGCGGATGAGGAGGCTGTCCTCCGGCCTGCCCGGAATGATGGATGGCTCACCGCTATCGCCGCCTTTCTCCCAGCCAGCTTTGGAGTCGAGGTAGAGGTTGCCTTTGAGTTTTTTCGCCTCCGCACTGTGGCAGGAATAACAATGCTCCACCAGCACCGGGCGGACCTTTTGCTCAAAGAAAGCGATGTCGTCCGCCGCGAGGACGGGCAGGGAGAAGACGGTCAGGAGGAAGAGGACGGGCTTCATGGCTGGGTGGGAAATGGTTGGAAAGCACGCAGAAACGGTTTGGGTGAAAAAGGAGGATGGCTTAGCGTAAGAGATGCGATCTCACACGACGGCTGCGCGAATCGAAAGTTTGATGCGTGAAATGGGCCGGGCGGTGCGCTCGGCAGGGCGGGTGTATTTTACCGGCGGAGTGTCCGCAGTGCTCCTGGGCTGGCGTGAAATGACGA
The DNA here is from genome assembly GCF_039655865.1 of Prosthecobacter sp. SYSU 5D2. Taxonomy (NCBI): domain Bacteria; kingdom Pseudomonadati; phylum Verrucomicrobiota; class Verrucomicrobiia; order Verrucomicrobiales; family Verrucomicrobiaceae; genus Prosthecobacter; species Prosthecobacter sp. SYSU 5D2. The sequence goes on from NZ_JBBYXL010000002.1 coordinate 134,646, forward strand.
TTGATGTGGATTTGAAAGCCGAGCCTGAACCGTTGGGTTTTTTCGAGTGCCTGCCGCATCTTAAAGACAGCCTGGATTTGAACATCGAACTCGCTTCGCCCGACCAGTTTGTACCTGTTTTGCCCGGATGGCAGGAGAGAAGCCGGTTCATTGCCCAGCATGGCTTGCTGACCTTTTATCATTACGATTTCTATGGCCAGGCCTTGTCGAAGATTGAGCGGGATCATCCTCGAGACCGGCATGACGTCGCCTGCATGATGAATGACGGACTGGTTCAGCGCGAGAGGTTGAAGGAACTTTTTCTGGAGGTTGAAGCCCAGGTTATAAGGTATCCGGCCATTGATGCACCCTCGTTGAAACAACGTGTTCTGGACGTTTGCGGGGAAGGGATGTAGAGTGCCAGTATGCCCGATGATGCGCTGAGATTTGATGGCTTGCCTGGAGCCGACCTGATCCTGAGGGGGCTCGGGGATCTGGCTGCCTGTAAGGAGAGTGAAGAGGCTTTTCTGGTGCGTATTGCAAGCCCGAAGCTGCAGCGCTGCGGTGTGCCTGTTCAGGTCACTTCTCAGCAGGCCCTGGAGGCGGATCACGCCCTTTACTTCTTGCTGGCGCAGGAACATGGGAACGAGGCACATGGCCGGTACAACGCGCTTTTGCGCGAGCTGGTCAGCTTTGAGCGAGCGCTTGAGCAACGAATGTCCCGGGCCGCCCGTGTCACCGCTGATGCGGCGTGATGGAAGGCTTCTCGTTGGATGATTCGTTAAAGTCATTCGCAGGGTGCAATGAAATCTCACGCCAAAATCTTCGACAGCACATGGCCGTGGACGTCGGTGAGGCGGCGGTTGGTGCCGTTGTGGTAGTAGGTGAGCTTTTCGTGGTCCAGGCCTAACAAATGAAGGATGGTGGCGTAGAAGTCATAGACGGTGGTGATGTCCTGCACGCTGCGCCGACCGAAGTCATCGGTGGCACCGTGGCTGATACCGCCGCGGATGCCCGCGCCCATCATCCAGGTGGTGAAGGCATCGGGGTTGTGGTCGCGGCCGGAGGTGCCCTGCTGATGGGTGGGCATACGGCCGAACTCGGTACACCAGATGATGAGCACATCATTGAGCATGCCGCGCTGTTTGAGGTCGGTTAAGAGGGCGGCTGTGGGCTGGTCGAAGATGGGGCAGTGGCGTTCGTAGTCGGCCTTCAGGGTCTTGTGGGCATCCCAGTTGAGGAGGCCGTCCACGGAGCTGGCGCGGGAGGCGCAGTAGAGGCTGACGTAGCGGACACCCTGCTCTAGGAAACGGCGGGCCAGCAGGCAGTTGCGGGCATAAGCGGCCTTCAGCGGATTGCTGTCGGCGGTGCCGTAGAGATCCTGGATATGCTGGGGTTCTTTGGAAAGGTCGCTCACCTCTGGGGCGGTGAGCTGCATCTTGGCGGCCAGTTCATAGGCGGCCATGCGGGCGCGCAGTTCTTCATTGCCGGGATGGGCCTTCGCATGTTCCTGGTTCATGAACTGGAGGAAATCGCGGGTGGCCTTTTCCTCCTCCGGGCGGATGGAGGTGGGGCGGTCGAGGTTCCGCAAGGGCTGCTGTGCGGCCATGGAGACGGCCTGATGCTGGGCCGGGAGGAAGCCGTTGCTCCAGTTGGACTTGCCGTTAGGCGGCTCGCCACGGAGGTCCTGGATGGAGACGTAGGTGGGCAGGTTTTCATTGAGGCTGCCCAGGCCATAACTGACCCAGGAACCGGCACTGGGGAAACCGTCGCGGGTGAAGCAGGAGTTCATGTTCACGCAACCGGGGCCGTGGGTGTTCGTTCGTGAGGCCATGCTGTGAACAAAGGCGATGTCATCCACATGCCGTGCCATATTAGGCAGCATGGAGGAGATCCTTTTGCCGCTTTTGCCCGCAGGCACAAAGTCCCAAGGGGAGCGCATGAGATTGCCGTTTTTTCCTTGGAAACTGACTTCGGCCTGACCGCCGGGCATAGGCGTGCCGTGGTATTTTTCCAGCAGGGGTTTGTGATCCCAAAGATCCACATGGGAGGCGGCACCTGGGCAGAAAATCTGCAGCACCTGCTTCGCCTTCGGCGCAAAGTGCGGATGCTGGACCGGCGCACCATCGATCAGCCGGGTGAGGGCCACGCCGGTGAGGCCGGTGCTCATGCGCTCCAAAAACGCACGGCGAGAAAGAAAGGTCGCATTCATGGTTAGGCGGTGGATCAGTTGAGTTCCAGGTCGTTGCAGGCGGTGACGAGGTGGCGGTGCATGGCACGGGCGGCGGCGGCGCTGTCGCGTTGTTCGATGGCCTTTACCACGGCGGCGTGCTGCTTGATGGCCGTGGCGGGGGTGACACGTTTGTAGCCATGCTTGAGGCTGACCTGCAGCAGTTCTGAAAGAGACTGCATGAGCAGCCCGGCGATCTGGTTCCCGGACAGCACCGCAAGAGTGCGATGAAATTCCATATCGGCCATGACGGAGTCTTCAAAGGAGTCTGCGAGGGCCAGTTTTTCATGCACGGCACGCAGGGTGGTGATCTGCTTTGCGGTGGCGCGTTCGGCCGCGAGACGGGCGTTTTCGGGCTCGACCATAAGGCGTACCTCGATGAGCTGGCGCAGGCGTTCAGTTTCCTCCGGGACGAGGAGTTCCAGGGCACCGGTAAGCGGCTTGTGCAGATGGTTGACCGTACGTGTGCCCAGGCCCTGGCGGATCTCAAGGAGACCTTGCTGCTCAAGCCGTTTGGTGGCCTCGCGCACGACACTACGGCTGACGCCGAGCTGGGCGGCGAGTTCGCGCTCGGTGGGCAGCCAGTTTTCCTCATCGGCCCGGTCCCGCCGGGCAATGGCGGCAAGGCTTTGGCAGACTTTTTCCACCAACGAAGGCGGGCGGGCGATGGTATCGAGAATCATGGCGGGTGATCAGATGGTCTGACCATTGTTAGAACGTCAAGATATGGGTTGTTTTATCAGAAGCTTTTAAAACCGGAACTCAAAATGGCCCGCGAGGGCCAGGCATTCGGCGACGGGTTTCATGCCGCCAGAAGGAGTGGGATGGGAGAGCGAGGCGGCGGCGGTGCAGACGGCGAGGCGTAGGCGGTCGGGGAGGGGGAGACATTCGTGGAGACCGTAGAGGAGGCCGGCGGCGAAGGCATCGCCTGCGCCGGTGGCGCCCTGGCTGTAGCCTACGGGGAGATTCAGCGAGGGCTGGATGTGGGTTCCACCGCTGCGGGTGCAGGCGGCGGCACCGTGCTCGACGTGGATGGTCACGCTCTGTTTGACGCCAAGCTGGAGGATCTCCTGAGCGGCGGCGAGGAGACCAGGGAAGTCATCGGCGGGGACGGTGCGGGTGAGCACACGTGAAGCCTCGATCTCATTGATGATGAGATGGTCCGTATAGGGCAGGGCGCTGAGGGCGATCTCACGGAACTGGGGGTTCTCAGTGCTGACCATGTCCACGCTGGTTTCCAAACCGGCCTGCTGGGCTTGGGCCAGCAGATGGGAGGCATGGGTGCGGCCATCGGGTGCAAAGCTGTCCATGTGATCCAGCAGCATGAGGTAACCCAGATGCAGGATTTTGGCGTTCGTTTGCGAGCAGTCGCAGTGAGTGGCATCGAAGAGGGCATTGGCCCCGCGTTGATGAAAAAAGGTGCGCCGACCGGTGCTCTGCACGGTCATGGCGTCGGTGTAGGAGGTGGAGCGCTGGGTGGTGCTGTGCAGTTGTGCGGTGTTTATGCCGTGCGCCTCGCAATCGCTGCGGATCCAGTGGCCATTAGAATCATCTCCCACGAGGCCGCAGGCGGCCAGAGGGAAACCGGCCTGCATGGCGGCGAGGTCTTTCAATACGTTATAAGGCCCGCCGCCATTGGCCTGCGACTCGCCCAGGATGCTGGCCAGCATGTCCTGTTGGGGGTAGTGATCCACAATCTTCACGTAGTCCACGATGAAGTTGCCAGCGGCCAGAATGCCTGAGCGAGGTGAGGTCATGAGGGATCAAATCAGAGGCTGACGACGGAACCTGCACGCTGCGATTCCAGCGCGGCGGCGAAGATCTCATGAGTGGCCACGGCCTCTTCAGGCGTGGCGCAGCCGAAGCGGCCTTCCAGCAGCCCTTCGCGCTCCATCAGATAGGCGGCCCACATCTGTTGAATGACGTCCGGGAAACCCGGCTCGAAGATGCCTCCGGTGACGGCTTTGAACGGGGTGCCAAAGCCGAGCTCGGTGCGCTTCCACCACTGCTCTTTACCGCGTTCGAAGATCCACAGGGTCTTCGGTTCAGCTGTGCTGAAACGCACGCCGCCATCGGTGCCGAGGATCTCGATGAACCAGGTGTTGGTGGCTCCGGGAGCCAGACGCTTCATTTCCAGGCGCAGGGGAGTCTCCTGACCGCCAATGTCCGCCCAGGTGTGCAGCATGGCATTGTCCCAGGTATCACAATTGGTTGTACCGCCTTTGCCATCCGGGCGCTGGGCATAACCTTTCTGAAGCTGGGCGAAGAGACGCTTTGGCTTCCAGCCCAAGCGCAGGGGAAGGTGGCAGGAGTGCATGCCCAGGTCATTGAGCGCGCCGCCTTCACCACAGGTGACGTTGAGGCGCTTCCAGTTGGCGGCTTTGGAGGGGTCCAGGTCGCTGCTGTGATGAAAGCCGGAGACGACTTCCAGCACGCGGCCGATTTCACCTTTTTTGGCGATTTCAAAAGCACGCTGAGCGCCTGGAAAAAACGGCATCTCCGAGCTGCAACGGACGAAACGGCCGCTCGACTTCACCGCATCGAGAATGCGGCGGGAGGAGGCCAGATCAATGCCGAAGGGTTTCTCAGCGAAGAGGTCCTTACCAGCGGCGAGGACGTCCAGATAAAGCTTCTCGTGCAGGTTATGCGGCACAGCCACATACACCACATCCACCTCGGGATTGGCGAGGAGCTCTTTATAATCCGTGGTCTTCTGAGTGCAGGAGGGGATGCAGTCAAACCAGGCCAGGGTGGCCGGGTTCAGGTCTGCAACCGAGGTGAGCACAGGGCGCACGCTCACATCGGTGAGCGCACACCAGCGGGCGAAGGCGCTAGCCATTTCGCGGCCCATGAGGCCGCCGCCGATAATGCCGATGCGAATGTCTTTCATGCTCATGCGGTCACCAGTTTGAGGGCTTCGTCCACACTGGCATTGTCATGCACCATAGCCATCAGGGCCTGGGTGATGCCTTTCGGATTGGGGTGCTGGATGACGTTGCGGCCATAGACGATGCCCGCTGCGCCCTGCTGAAGCAGGCCCTGGGTGCGCTCCAGGATTTCCTTGTCGCTCACGCGGCCACCGCCACGGACGAGGATGGGGATGCCGGAAGCGGCGGCGATGACCTTGTGATAAACGCTGACGTCATCGGTCGGGTCGGCCTTGACGATGTCGGCACCCAGTTCCACGGCCTGACGGACGAGGTAAGTGATGGCGGTTTCATCGCCATTCACCATATAACCGCCAGCGATGCTGTTGGCCTGGAAAACCAGCGGCTCGATCATCATCGGCATGCCGTAGTAGTCGGCCTGGGGCTTGAGGCGGAGGATGTTCTCCACACACTGCTCATGCACTTCCGGTGCACCCGGGATCTGGAACAGGTTCACGCAGACGCAGGCGGCGTCCAGGCGCACGGCCTGAAGCATCGTTTCTTCCAGCATGAGGCTGAAGCGGCTTTCTGGCAGCTCTTTGCCATAGATATTAGCCACATCCGTGCGGAGCACGAGGGAGGGCTTGAAGCGTCCTGGCACTTCCTGCAAATGACGGGCCTGGCCGACGGTGAGCTGAATGGCGTCCGGGGCGGCATCCACGAGGGTCTTGATGACCACGCGCATATCCTCGATGCCCTGAAGGAAACCAGGCTGGTTGAAGAAACCATGGTCCACGGCCACATCGAAGCAGCGGCCGGACTTGGCATTGAAGAGACGGTTGAGACGGTATTGTTTCATGGAAGAGTGAGTCGTTCAGCGATTATTTGAGTCCCATCAAGTGCTTCATGATGTACAATTCTAACGCTTCGTAGTCGCGGGCGTCGCGGAACTGCTGGATGAGGTTGTTGTCCACGGTGCGGACTTTTTCCAGGACGTGGAGGAAAAGCTCGCGGCTGTTACTGAGGTGGGCGGTGACGGGGCAGCCGCGCTGGGTGCGCATGGCCTTGATGTCCAGGCCGATGAACTCGCCACGCTGGCCGTAGCCGGCTTCTTCAAGCACACGGACCTGGTTGAAAGCGACGCGCAGATTGGCTCCGCCGAAGTTTTTGTCCTGATCGTATTTCAGGCCGTTCTGGTCATTGAGATGGACGCTGCCCAGCTTGTCATGGGCGAGAGCAAAGGCCATTTCATCGCTGGGGTCGAGGCCAGCAAGGAGGGCGTGGGCGCTTTCGATGAGGCCCTTGACGCGCTTGTGGTCGCTGGAGGCGAAAGACAGGGCGATGGCATGGCCAATGGTGGGCACGTAGGCCTGGTCGGTCGGCTCATTGGGCTTTGGCTCGATCCAGATTTCGATCTCCTTGTCGTAGTCCAGCATGGCGTTCACGGTTTCCAAAATGCGCTGGTAGGCGAGGCGGGCATCTTTGGCTTCGCGGATGTAGGTGCCTTCGCGGGAGAGCCAGAGGACGATGGCTTTGCAATCCAGGGCGCGGGCGATATCAATGCACTTCTTGGTGCGATCCCAGGCATACTGGCGGTCGGAGGCGCTGTTGGAAGTGTAAGCGCCATCGGTGGTCTGCTCGGCAAACCACAGGCGCGGGGCGACGAACTCAGGGATAAGGCCCTGGTTGGCCAGCATGGTCTTCACCTCGGTAGCTTTTTCCGTGAGCTGCGCGGGGGTGAAACCGTCCATGCCGGGGACGACATCGTCGTCGTGGAACTGCACGCCTTCAAAGCCCAGCGGGCGGTAAAGAGCGTATTTTTCCTCATGCGGGAAAACGGGGCGGACTTCGGTGCCGAAGGGGTCTGCGCCTTCGCTGATGTTCCAGGGGCCAAAAGAAAAACGGTAGTCGGTTGGAGTGCTCATGCGGTGTCCTTTGTAACGGCTTTGGGTGGCGGGCGCTACGTGTGCCGTCTCGAAAACTGGCACTATCATCTCATTCAGCTTTGGAAATGGGGTGAAAAGGTGCTATGAAAGTGGTCATGCAGGTGGAGCGCGAGCAGATCCAGATACCCAGCGGGCACTCTTTCCGGGTGCTGCGCTGGTCGCGCTCTCTGCGGGAGGTGGAGTGCGTGCTGGGGCCAGACATGGCGGAGCGGGTGACGGGGGAGGGCACGCACTGGCACTTTCATGTGGAAATGGAGCTGACGCTTTTCACCTCGGGCGAGGGCACGAGGTTTGTGGGGGATCACATCGGCGCTTTTGCGCCCGGAGATCTGGTTCTGCTGGGGGAGCGGCTGCCGCATTACTGGCATACGCGGCAGGCTTCCAGCGGCATCTCCGTGCAGTGGTACTTTCCGTTAGGCCATGCCTTCTGGTCCTTTCCGGAGACGGCGGCGCTGGCGGAGGTTTTTCGCCAAGCCGGTCAGGGGCTGCACCTGCGCGGGCAGACGGCAGAGGCCATCTCCGGCTGGCTGCAGGAGATGACGCAGGCGGACGGGCTGCAACAACTGGCGCTGCTGCTGCGCATTCTTTCCAGCATCCGGCAGGCCTCGGCAGCGGAGCACCGGCCGCTTTCAGGGCGCTCCTTTGCCCTGGCGGCGGAGTCGCATTACCAGCAGGCCATTGCCAAAGCGGTACGTCATCTGGTGGCGCATTACCGCGAGGAAGTACGGCTGGAGGAGGTCTTAAAACTCACGCACCTGAGCCGTCCCACCTTCGCCCGCCAGTTCAAGAAACACTCCGGGCGGACCATGAGCGAGTTCCTCAATCACCTGCGCCTCCAGGCCGCCTGCCGCGAGCTGGTGGAAAGCGACCGCAGCGTGCTGGAGATCGCCCTGCGCTGCGGCTTCACCCAGGTATCGTTTTTTAACCGCCTGTTCCGCCGGGTGATGAAGTGCAGCCCGACGGATTACCGAGCGGGAAGGAAGGGGTGAGGCGAAACAGCCACACCAAGGCAGATCTTTCTCAGAGGATTAAGGCCGCGCGAAACGGCCATACCACTGATCATCCTTGTCCAGCCACCGGTCGAGCCACGCGAAGGTGTATTGCCGGGCGACGGGGGGGAAACTGTGGCCGCCGGGGTAGGAGAACCAGCCGAAGCAGTCGCCGGCACCGATTTTGCGGAGGTCCTTTTCCATTTGTTCCGGGGAGATGTCGTAGCGTTCCTTGTAGTAGCTCAAGGTTTTCGCATAACTTTTCAGGTTGCGGCGGGCCTCCATCACGCTGGGCAGACCGGGCGCATCTTTCCAGTCGCGATAGACCTTGGCCACGGAGAGGCATTTGTCCAAAAGGCTGCGGCGGTTGTAAAACTCCCACTCGCTGGACAGGATGAGCAGGGGACGCGGAGCCACGAGCATCATCAATTCATCAAAATCCGCCGGCACCGGCAGTTTTGGATCATCCACGTAGGGCCGGAACTTTTTGATGTAGATGTACCTTCCCTTGCTGCGGGACCAGGTTTCGGTCGGGCGGTGCCAGTCGAGCACGCCGCCGATGTTGACGGTGGCGGCAAGGCGGGGTTCAAAGGCGCCGGCGAAGACGGAGGTGTGACCGCCAAGGGACAGGCCAATACAGCCGATGTGCTTGGGGTCAATGAAGTCGAGCGTTTCCAGGAAGTCCACGCTGCGCATGATGTCCCAGGTGTTCTTGCCCACCATGGACCACTCAGGGTGACGTTTGTAAAAAGGGCGGGTTTCATTGACCTCCTCGCCAGGTTCCACACGCTCGCCATCGGTGAGCAGATCTATGCTCAAAGTGACGTAACCGTGGCGGGCCAGATGCAGGCCGTAGGAACGGCCTCCCTCGGTGGTATCCGGCGGGTCCACGGCTGTGCGACCGGAGAGGCCGATGGTGGCGTCTTTGCCGGAACCCAGCGTCGTGCTGTGGATGCAGATCATGGCCGGTGAAGGTTGTTTGCGGGCGCTCTCCGGCACGAGCAGCCAGCCGGTGACCCGGTCGTTGGCTTCGGTTTGAAAGCTCACATGATAGCGCTGGATGCCGTCTTTCTCCTCCGCGATTTGCTGCTTCAATACGGCGAGCTGTTGCGGGGTCAGTCGCTCGGACGGGCAGCCCGGTTCCAGGGTGACCTGCTTCATGATGGGTTTGAGCGAAGGGATCTCCGTGGGAAAGTCGCCCAGCAGATCCAGCCAGGCGCGCTCGATTTGCTGCCGCTTTTCAGGCCAGGAGCCGGTCCGTTTGGGTGCCTGGGCTTGGACTGGTGATGCGGTCACCAGTGCGGCCCCGGCCAGAGCGATGACTGCATAGATGAGTTGGGCACAGCGAGGAAGTTGAGCTAACAAGCGCATAATCAATTGAGGTGTCGTTTGGCAGTGTCTTACGGTATCAGTCCCCGAGGCCGGGGAGATCAAGGTGCGAACCAAAACGAAAACACATCGGCATCCTTTAACTGCCAGCGCAGGCGCACAGGCTGGCCAGCGAGGACGCTGAGGTCCTTGCCAGATGTCCAGGAGATCACGCGGTCAATGTCATCGTAGCTGATGGCCTGGCAGTCGGCGAGGGTGAAACCGGGGATGGGCAGACCCTTGGCGTCCTGGATTTCCACAGCGACATGGCCGGCGACGCCGGTGGAGAGATTGAGGTGCAAATGCTTGCCTGTGAAAGTGATGGGCTGGGTGGTCATCTCGCCGGTTTCATACCCGGCATGCAGGGAACCGAATCCATCAAGGCGCATCGTGTAGCGCTGGAGCAGAGCGGTGCTTTGGCCGTAGTGCCGCTCGATGAACGTGGACATCTCGGACTTGCCGGTGCGCAGGATGCCGCAGGCGGGGTAGTTGGTGCGGCTGGTCCAGTTGCGAAAATGCAGGCCGGGGCGCACCCAGCCTTCCATGAAGCTGCGGTTGTATTCCGTGCTGCCAGCGCGGCTGGTCATCAGTACGGCTTCGGAAGTGTCCTGGATGAGCGAAGCATAAGCCTTGGTGTCCTCGGCGAGATACTTTTTCGCCTGGTCATCCAGACTGCTTTTCTTGTGCATGAAGCGCGCGGCGGTGGCGATGTAGAGGTGCGGCGCATTGAAGTAAGGCGTGGTCTGGCTGATATAAATCTGGTCCTCCAGGGGCTGGTCGCTGGTCATCTGCACGGCGTCCGTCCAGGTGAGGTAGTCCTGGCTGGTGGCGCGGCTCACCCAGCGGACGTTTTTCGGTTTGCCCTTCGCATCCTTTTCCACACCGGGGACAAAGACACGAAAGTAGGCCACATAGCATTGCTCCACCTCGGACCAAAAGGAGACGTTTTGGGAGTCGAAGGCACCTTTGGTGATGACCGGCTCCTCGCGCATCTTTTTCCAGTGGATGCCATCGCCGGAGGTAAAGGCGGCCAGCCCTCCATGCTTGCCGCCCAGGCCGGCCAGGGTCTTGTAACGCTGGTCCGCAGGCACACCGGGCCGCTTGTCCAGAAAGGGGGCGAAGTTGTGGGTGTAGGGAGCGGTGTGGGCCAGGATGATGTTGTTGTCCTTGCTGCCATTGGCCTCATGCAGGCCCAGCTTCGGCTTGGTCCAGGTGATGCCGTTTTCGGATTCCGCATAGCAGGTGACCTCGCCATCCGTGCCATCGCGGAAGCCGGCATTGCCGCGATAGTACATGCGGTATTTTTTCAGCTCTTCATCGTGCAGAACCGTGATGTAAGCGCTGAACCTCCCCTCCCAAGGCTGGTCAAATTTCACCGCCACTCCAGCCGGCACCGGAGCATGCATCTTCAGCGTGGTGCCTTTCATTTCCTCAACGAGGAGCTTGTCCACAAACAGCTCCCGGCGTGAACCCAGGGCAATGGGATCCGCCGCGAGAGTGAGACTGGTGGCCAGGATGAGGAGCAGGGCTGGGAAGCGCATGGGACCTTTACAGGGTGAGAGGGGACTTTTTTGCAGGATGAAGCCACTTGTCTGCTGGTGTCATGGAGAGACCAGGGTAGCTCGGATTCACCGCAGAGGGGCGGAGAGGCAGAGGGAGTAGATCATTCAGTTGGATGGGATTGGAAACTCAGGCGTTCTTTGCATCATTGCTCCTCTGCCCCTCTGCGGATAAATCGAATTGCCCAAGAACAGATGCCGGTCAGCCCGGATCTGCAGAAGTACGGAAGGCGCGGAGACACTTGCAACCCGGCCTCTTTGCCGCCAAGAAGAGGTGTGCTGACTGACTATCATAACCATACCCCCCTCTGTCATCATGCGGAGGGTGAACCCATCGAGTACGCGCGTCATGCGGAGAGCATCGGGCTGGCAGAGATCGGGCTTTCGGACCACAATCCGGTGCAGGGGCATCTGGATGACTGGAGGATGGCGCTGGGAGATCTGCCGCGTTACTTGGAGATGGTGGAAGAGGCGCGGCAGGGCGTGGGCATCCCGGTGCGGCTGGCGCTGGAGTGCGACTATCTGGAAGGACGCGAGGCCTGGACGGATGAGACGGCGGGGATGGCCCGCTGGGATTATCTCATCGGCAGTGTGCATTACCTCCAAGAGGATCTGGCAGTGGATGATCCGAAGTATATGAACCACTTCAAGACGCCGACCGAGATCGAGCAGATGTGGAAGCTGTACTGGAGGCTGTATGAAAAAATGATCCGCACGCGGCAGTATGATTTCCATGCGCACCCGGATCTGGCCAAGCGATTCGGCGCGCTGCCCGCAGGAGATCTGCGGCCTTATTATGAGCCGGTGATCCAGGCCCTGGTGGATACGAAAGGCATCCTGGAAGTGAGCACGGCCAGCCTGCGGAAAGGCCTGAGCGAATGCTATCCGGCACGGGCGATGCTGGAGATGGCCTTCAGCGGCGGGGTGCAAATCGTTATCAATTCTGATGCGCACAAGCCCACCGATGTGGGGGCCGATTTTGCCACGGCGCTGGAGCTGGTGCGCAGTGTGGGTTACCGCGAGACGGTGCGTTTTCACCAGCGGCAGCGGAGCATTGTTCCCTTGCCGGAGACTTGGCCACTATGATCTGGAAAGCTCGTGAGCACGTGATTGAGTTTCCCCGCCGCCCTTTGGTGATGGGGATCGTGAACATCAATGATGACTCGTTTTGTGGCGATGGCACGCTGGATCCTGTCAAGGCGCTGGCCCAGGCGGAAGCGATGCTGAGTGACGGGGCGGACATCATTGACATCGGTGCCGAGAGCGCACGGACCAACCGTGGCCCCATCAGCGTGGAGGAGGAAATACAACGTTTGCTGCCTTTCATGGCCGTCTGGCCGGAGCTGGCGGCGAAGATGCAAGAGGCGCCTTGGGACCGTGAGCAACTGTGGCCGCCAATGCTTTCCATCAACACCTGGCGGCCGGAGGTGATCGCCGCAGTGCTGCCGTATGGGGGCGACCTCATCAATGACATCAGCGCGCTGCCGGATGCGACGAATGCCAGGCTGTGCGCGGAGCATGGAGCCAGCCTGCTCATCATGCACAGCATCGGCCAGCCGAAGGTGCCGCACACGCATGTTGGGTATGCGGACATTTTGGAGACGATGTCCCAGTTCTTTAATGAAAAGATCGTGCTGGCGGAAGGGGCAGGGCTGGCTTTGGAGCACTTGATATTGGATCCGGGCATTGACTTCGCCAAACAGCGGGAGGACAACCTCACGTTGTATCGCCATGCGGACCAGTTGCAAAAATGGGGCCGCCCGGTGCTGCTGCCGGTTTCGCGGAAAACGGTGATCGGCCAGGTGCTGGATCTGCCGGAGGCGACGGATCGAGATGCGGGCACCGTGGCCTGTATCGCCGCCGGGATGCGGCGCGGGGCGCAGATCTTCCGTGTGCACCATGTGCGTGCGGCAGCGCAGTCGGTGAAGGTGCTTTGGGGGGTGAGGTGAGGTGGAGGAAGAGGGGACTTGGCAAGTCCCTCTCCTTGATGGGACCTATTCTGCCAGATCAATGCCGAAGAGGGCGGACAAATCCGTGTCCTTCAGTTCGCCATTATTCTGATTTAGCGAGGCTGCCGATGAGGCGCTGGCGGAGGAGAGCAGATCCGTCTGATCCACGCCGCGAAGGGTGAAGAGAAGCTCGGGGCGGGTGTCCAGCAGGACACCCACTCCATAAAGAACGGCGGAGGCGTGTTTGCAGAGGTCGGCGTGGTCCGGGCAGGAGCAGTCAAAACGGATCTCCGCTGGCCGGGGGAAAAGGCCTGTTTCGGGATCGCTGACAATCTGCAGGAGGCCGTCACCCAGTTTGCCAGTCAGCAGGTCTAACAAAGAGTTCACCTGGCCCTGGCTTGCCTGGACGATGTCCTGCCAGTGGGCGGGTTCCAGCGGGCGGATGTGGATGAGGGTGTCGTACAGTTCTCCGCCGGACACCACGGCGCTCACGGTGCCTGGCTCCAGGGTGAGGTCCAGCACCTGGCCCTGACGCAGGTAGCTGCGGCCACGCGGCAGGCGGGCCTCATAGTGGGACCAGGTTTCCAGGTTCTGGCACCAGGCCTGGCCCCAGAAGGTCTGGCTCAGCTTGCGGCTTTTTTGCGGAGCCTCCAGCGCCAGCAGCGGCTCGCCCCGGGCGCGGCGTTTGGCGATCTCGCGCTGCACGCGTTCGCGGCTTTCATTCACTTCTTCCTGGTCCCATGACATGGGGCATTTAAAAGCGGCCTTTTCCAGATGCTAGCGAAACGAGTGGCACCATGGCCCGCGCGGTGGATTTTAGCCCATGCCGCTTCGCGAAAAACAGACCGAACTCATCGCCGACCTCAACCTGATCGAAAATGCCCAGGAGCGGCTTTCCGTGCTCAGCTCCTACATTCCTGCCGTGCTTTTGCCGGAGGAACAGCGCACGCCAGACCTGCTGGTCCCCGGCTGTGTTTCCCGCGTGTGGCTGCATGGGGAACTGCGGGAGGGGCGCTGCCATTTCCGCTGTGCGGCGGAGTCGCCCATGGTGGCGGGATTAGTGGCTCTTTTGTGTCACCTTTACACGGATTCGGAACCGGCGGAAGTGGTGGCCGTGGAGCCTGAAATCTGGGCCGGATGCTCATTCCATAAGGTTTTGTCGCCCACGCGGCTGAACGGACTGGCCTCCATGCGCAGCCAGATGCGGGACTGGGCCGCTGCAAGCATGGAGGGTCCGGCGGCGTAGTGGTGAGCCTATGCCTGTCAGCCGCCGTACCTTTTTCAAAAACACCTCCCTTGCTGCTGCCTCCGTCGCCTTTCCGGCGGTGGTGAAGTCGGCCAACCCCAATTCCAAGCTTCAGGTGGTCTCCGTGGGGGCCAATGGGATGGCCTTCAGCGACATCAAAAACATCGGCGGTCATGCGGCGGTGAAGTATGTGGGTTTCTGCGACATTGACAGCAGCCGCTTTGACAAGGTGGACGACGCCTTTCCTGGCACGCCACACTTTGCTGATTTCCGCGAGATGTATGCGCAACTGGGCGACAAGTTTGATGCGGTCTCCGTGGGCACGCCGGACCACATGCATGCCAAGGCCTCCATTGATGCCATGCGCATGAAGAAGCATGTCTATTGCCAGAAGCCGCTGGCGCACACCGTGTGGGAATCACGCCAGATGCGCCTGGAAGCAGAAAAGGCCGGCGTGGTGACGCAGATGGGCAACCAGATCCACTCCGCCATCGAGTACCGCCTGGGCACGCGCCTGTTGAAGGAAGGGGCCATTGGCAAAATCAAAGAAGTCTTTTCCTGGGTCGGCGTGACGGGCAACGAGCGCAACAAGCGCCTGGACCCGATGCCCGGCGCACCGGTGCCCGCGAATGTGAACTGGGACCTGTGGATTGGCGTGGCCCCCATGCGCGATTACGCCCCTTGTTATCATCCCTTCATCTGGCGTGACTGGCAGGACTTCGGTGGCGGGGCCATGGGCGACTTCGGCTGTCATATTCTGGACCCTGTTTTCACCGCGCTGGGGCTGAATGCGCCGCTGACCGTCACCGCCCGCAACAGCGGTATTAACCAGCACATCTGGCCCACCTCGGAGGAAGTGGAATATGTTTTCCCCGGCAGTGACATGACCGTGGACAAGACCCTGAAGGTAACCTGGAGCGACGGCGGTCTGCGCCCTTCCCGTAAGCTTGCCAAGATGCCCGGCGATCTGGACCTGCCGAAGAGCGGCTCCCTGTTCATCGGGGAAAAGGGCAATATGGTGCTCGGTCACGTGGCCGGACCGCGCCTGTATCCGACGGAAAACTTCACCACCTTCAAGTATCCCAAAGAGCAGGGCCTCAGCCACTGGCATGTCTGGGTGGATGCCTGCCTGGCCGGCGGGAAAACGAGCGACGGTTTCCACTACGCGGGCCCACTTTCGGAGGCGGTTCAGCTTGGCAATGTGGCCACGCGATTCTGCACTGGTCCTATTGATGCACGCACGGGTGATCCGCTTGAGCCGAAAATTTTAGAGTGGGATGCAGAAAACTTGCGGATTAAGAACTTCCCAGAGGCTGACAAGCTGCTGACCAAAACTTACCGTGATGGTTGGGCTATCTGAAATCATATGTAATATACTGATTAATAAGTTTGTAACTTATTGCCATTTTAAGTTCTGACAGGCTTGCCAAAGCCTGATTTTGGGGCCATGGGCAGCATCTGCCCGCAGAAATTAGACCGTGAATTGAGTCTTTGAAAGCGGGGTTGACGTTACTCATTCTCAATGTCTCTTCGCCCCGCATCCACAGTTCGTGCTTCGTTTCCCATCACCGCCTGGACTCAGGTGGTGACGGCACGTGAAGGTGACGAAGTGGCCTCGAAGGCGGCGCTGGAGGAGTTGTGCAAAGGCTACTGGCCGGCCATTTACACCTATCTCCGTGCCCTGGGTTGTGACCGGGAGGAGGCGCTGGATGAGACCCAGGAGTTCATGACGCATTTCATCCAGGGCGGCGGGCTGCACAGCGTCTCGCCTGAACGCGGCCGTTTGCGCAGCTACCTGCGGCAGTCATTACGCAACCACCTCACGACGGTGCGGCGGGATGCAGCGCGGCAAAAACGCGGCGGCGGCAAGACTTTCGTCTCCATGGATGATGTGGAGGTCTTTGACGTGCCGAGCCAGCCGGATGCAGCGGACCAGTGGTTTGACCGCCGCTGGGCCTGGTCGGTGGTGAAGCACGCCATGGACCGTTTGGAAGCACGCTATCTGCGCCGCAACCGTGGTGCGGTGTTTGCCGCTTTGAAAGAAGGGCTCATCAGCCCGGAGCTGCTCCGGCCCTATGCCGAAATCGGGGAAGCCCTGCGCATGACAGAAAATCAGGTGAAACTGGAAGTTCATCGCGCACGGCGGCGTTTTGCGGAGGAACTCCGTACGGAAGTGGCCATCACCCTGTCCCCGGACACGGACACGGATGAGGAACTGCGTTACCTGATGAGTGTTCTGAGTTTTGAGTGACAGCAATTCCAGTCTGATTCCCTGCCCACGCTGCGGGAAGCCGCAAGCCCCCAAGCTGATGGTGGGCGGCCTCTGCCCTTCCTGTGTGGCACAGACCCTGAAGCGGGATTTCTTTTCCAATTTGGATGCGGAAATCGAGGAAAAGGAACCCCTCTCCCTCAATGTCCAGGGTTATGAGATTCAGGAGCTCATCGGCGGTGGCGGCATGGGGGAGGTGTATCGCGCCATCCTCACCGCCCGGGGCCGCGTGGTCGCCATGAAGGTCGTCTCCGGCCGGCTGACCCGGGACCCGGAAGTGACGGCACGGTTTGAGGCGGAAGTGGCGGCCCTTTCCCAGCTCAGCCATCACCATGTGGTGCGTGTGCTGGATCATGGGGAGACGGCCAACGGGCGGCATTTCCTGGTCATGGAGTATGTGGACGGCTGTGACCTCCGCCGCTTGCTGCGTGCCCAGCGGCTGGATATGGAGCGGGCGCTGGACATCTTTTTGAAAGTCTGCCAGGGCGTCAGCCATGCCCATCAGCGGGGGCTGGTTCATCGCGACATCAAACCTGCCAACATCCTCATCGGCGCGGATGGCACGGTGAAGGTGGCGGACTTTGGCCTGGCCAAGACCCTGGTGGAAAACTCCACCGGCTACAGTTTTACGCAGACGCGCGACACCTTTGGCACGCCTTACTACGTCGCCCCGGAAGTCACCCGCAGTGCCGGTGCGGCGGATGTGCGGGCAGATGTGTATGCGCTGGGCGTGCTGCTGTATGAGCTGCTCACCGGTTCCGTACCCATGGGTCAGTTCACGCCGCTGTCGAAAAAGACAGGGCTGAGCAAAAAGATAGACGCCATCGTCTGCCACGCCCTGGCGGATGATCCCGAGCGGCGGCTGGCATCCGTCTCCGAGCTGGCCCGGACGGTGGAAAAAATCGCCGAGGATCACCGGCGGAGGCACAAGAAAAAGGTCCGTAGCCGCCGTTTCCGCGCAGGGGCTCTGGTGGTGCTGATGATGGGCCTCGGGGTGGCGGCCGGTGCCTGGATCAGCAAAGACGGCCAGTCTCTCTACCATCCGTTGCGCAGCCTGAAGGATGCAAGCCGTGCCTCCTCCGACGCACCCTGGCAAAACAGCCTTGGGATGGAGTTTGTACCTGTGCCCGGCACCCAGGTCCTCTTCTGCAAGCATGAAACCCGTGTCCAGGACTATGCCGCTTTTGACAAGATCGAAAGCGAGCTCGCTCCTGACTGGCGGGCGGCCGCACTGGTGGAAAAGGTGGGACAGGATTCCCTCACGGGACAGGCCTCCGCATCCCAGCCGACCAGCTGGGCCGCTCCCGGATTTCAGCAGGGGCCCTCGCATCCTGTCTGCGGCATGAGCCAGCTGGATGCGCGGTTCTTCTGCGCCTGGCTCACCAGCAAGGAACTGGCTGCCGGCTGGTTAAAAAAAGGCCAGGTTTACCGCCTGCCCACGGATGCCGAGTGGAGCCTGGCCGCAGGAATCAGCCAGGATCCGGGCCCGTATGCCAACATTGAGCTGCCTCTGGAGCCGAACGTTCTCCCTGCAGGCAACTTTGCCGGCCCGGAAGTCCTGGAGCATGCCCTGTGGCCTTCCCAAATGTCTGCGGATGCTCCGGAGGACTCTTTTGTCTGCACGGCTCCGGCGGGCAGTTTTCCGGCCAACCGCCATGGCCTTTTTGACATGCATGGAAATGCTGCTGAATGGACGGCCACCCAATTGGACAACCGGCGCAGCATTGCCCCTGGCCATTACATCCTGCGTGGCGGCTCCTGGGCCACCGGCAGGGTCATGAAAATGCAGCCTGAATCCCGCCACCACGCCCGTAGCACACGGGCGCAGCCTGATTTTGGCTTTCGTGTGGTGCTGGATCTGGATGCAAAATCCATGGTCCCCCGTCCGCTGGATCCGATCACCCCTGATAATTGAAGGCGCTTACGCGATCAGCTTCTCAATCACCTGGCCGCCGAACTGGCTCAGCTGTTTAAAACGGCCTGCGTGGTAAAAGGTCAGTTTGTTATCATCCAGCCCGAGTAGCCGCAGCAGCGTCACATGCAGGTCTCGCACATGATGCACATCCTCCACGGCCTCCATGCCCCGGTCATCGGTGGCACCGATGGTGTGCCCGGCCTTCACCCCACCACCTGCAAACCAGACAGTCATCGCTTTCGGATTGTGGTCGCGCCCGTATTGCGTGCCGCCGCGCACGCCATTGTCCGGCGTGCGGCCAAATTCACCACACCAGACAATGAGCGTGTCCTCCAGCATGCCGCGCTGTTTGAGATCGGCGATCAGTGCCGCGATGGGCTGGTCCACCTGGCGGATGAGGTTGCCATGGGCGCGCTCGATGTAGTCGTGGCTGTCCCAGGTGCCCGCGTAGAGCTGCACAAAACGCACGCCCTTTTCCACCAGCTTCCGAGCCAGCAGGCATTTCCGGCCAAAGGCGTCCGTGGCATCCTGGCCGATGCCGTACAGCTCCTTCGTTTTCGTGTCTTCCTGCTCGATGTCGATCACCTCCGGCACCTGCATCTGCATGCGGAAGGCCAGCTCATAGTTGTTCATGCGTGCCTTCAGCTCATCATGCCAGGGGTGGTTATTGACATGCTTTTGGTTAAGCCTCCCCAGCAGGTCCAGGTTGGCGCGCTGGTGCTCCGGGGTGATGCCCTGCGGCGGTTGCAGGTCCAGAATAGGGCTGCCCTTGGGCCGCAGCGGCGTGCCCTGAAAATGTGCGGGCAGGTAGCCGTTGCTCCAGTTCGCACTGCCGCCCTGCGGGTAACTGATCTCCGGCAGCACCACAAAACCCGGCAGGTCCTGGTTCATCGTGCCCAGCCCATACGTCACCCAGGCACCGATGGCCGGATCTCCGCCGAACCGGTTGCCGCAGTTCATCTGGTACATCGCCGTCGGATGGTTTACACTATCCACCTGGCATCCACGAAAGAAGCACAGCTCATCCGCCACCTTGCTGAGGTGCTGCCACGGCTCGCTCATCCACGCGCCGCTCTGCCCATGCTGCGCAAACTTGAACGGGCTGCGAACATAGTAACGCTTGCCGCTTTCCATGGCCGATTTCATCGCCCCTTCGCGGATGAACTCCTTCAGGTGTAGCTTCTCCAGCACCGGTTTGGGGTCAAAGCAGTCAATGTGGCTCGGCCCGCCCTCCATCATCAGGAAGATGCAGTTCTTCGCCTTCGCCGGTGCCTGCTGCGCCTTCGGCGAAAGCGGCCCCACCTTTTCCGAGGCCATCAGCGACGTCAGCGCCACACTGCCCAGCGTCGTGCCCAGGCCATAGACAAACTCACGCCGCGTCGGCGCATGCAGCGCCCGCGCTCCAGCACAGGGGAAAAAAGGTCGGCTCATAGTTCTATCTTATATTCCTTTGAAACATTGAGTGAGTGCCAGAAAAAACATGGGCAGGATTCATGGCCCCGGCTCCCCTCAATACACATACGAAAACTCGTTGGCATTCATCAGCACCAGGCACACATCGGCCAAGGCCCGGGTGCGGGCATCCACGTCGCCGGGCTGCAGATCGGGGACGAAATCGGCGTAGGCAGGCAGCTTTTCCTGGAAGCTGAATTTCTCGCCCGTGTTCTCTTCCACCGCCTCGCGTGTGATCTCCAGCGGCGGCTTTTTCGGCGCAAAGACCAGCGCCTTTTGCCGGGTCTCCATCTGCTGCCAGTGGGCTTCGCAGGCGGCCTTTTCATCCGCTGTCGGCGCACGGCCATAGGCCAGGCGGAAAACCTGGTCAATCGCCGCCGACGGAGCCTCCTTTAAGGCACGGGCCGCCAGGGCCAGTGCCCGGTCATAACTCGCCTGTCCGTTAAACAGACTGAAGACCTGTGGCGTGACGGTGGAGACCTCCCGCGCCTCGCAGGAGAAGTCCGGCCCCGGTTCATTGAAGACCTCCATGAAAGGATCCCGCAGGCCGCGAATCTTCAGCGCATACAGGCTGCGCCGATGTCGCTGGGAGGGCAGGGGATTCGGCACCCAGGCGGCAGCAAAAGTGCCCATGACCTGACGTGGCTGCATCGCTACCTCCAGGTTGATCTCCGGACGGTTCGGGATGCCGCCCAGCGTCGGGTTCAGCTCCCCCGTCACCTTCAGCATTGTATCCCGCAGCTCCTCCGCCGTCAGCCGTCTCGGTTTAAAAACCGCATACGCCGCCTCCATCTCCCCCCGGCTCATCTCCGCCCCTGTTGCTTCTTGAGAACTGCGCACTGCAAACTGAGCACTCCTGCGATACGCGTCACTCATCATGATCACCCGGTGCATCTCTTTAAACGACCAGCCCTTTTCCACAAACGTCGCCGCCAGCCAGTCCAGCAGCTCCGGGTGCGTCGGCTTCTTGCCCGTGCTGCCAAAGTTATTGGGATTGCCTGCGAGCGCCTGGTCGAAGTGCCACAGCCACAAGCGGTTGACGATTGTGCGCGTCGTCAGTGGATTGTCTGCACAGGCGATCCACCGGGCCAGTTCGCTACGCCTGCCTTCAACCTCAGCTGGGATTTCCGCCTGGAGGTCAGCCGTTTCAAACAGCGCCGTCAGCACGCCCGGCTTCACCGGCGTGGTGGGGGAAAAGGGATCGCCCCCACCCAGGATGGCGGTCGCCTCCAGCTCGCCCTGGCCCATCGGATTCACCGGCATCCGCATGGGCTGGTTTACGCTGGTCATCTGCGGTGTGAGACCGTTGTAAACGCTGAAGGCAAACGGCTCGTAGCGCTCCATCTCCCATCTCAGGCGCTCCAGCCCCTTGCGAGCCACACGTTCATTGCCAAAATCCACCGGCTCAAATCCGACCAGCTTCGGCGGATAGCTGCCTTCCTTGGCCCCTTGTTTTTGCAGGCTCGCCCGCGCCACTTCAAAAACGCCCGTGAAATTCTTCGACTTGCCTTTGCCCTTCTTCACCTGCCCGCCAGTTTCCACAAAGGCACGCGCATCCGCCACCGCCTTGTCCCACGCGCTGCGGTCCAGACTCTTGTCAGCAAACCATTTCTCTGCATTGACAAGCATTTTGTTATCCAGCTCGCGAAGCGCGGCCAGGTGACCCTCGAAACGCTGCTCCAGATACTTCCGTTCCTCAAAGCCCGCCGTGTTCTCCTTGTCCGTAAACGGAGCCGGGCGCTCCGCCAGTTGGGTGGTGCTGAAGCAGGCTTGCATCGCATAATAATCATGCGTGGGGATGGGGTCAAACTTGTGGTCGTGGCAGCGCGCGCATTGCAGCGAATGCGCCAGGAAGGTCTCTCCCACGCTGTTCGTCACATCGTCCAAAAACCGCTGCCGAGCGATCTTCGCGACCTCCATGCCCGTCAGCTCCCACGGCCCCATGCGCAAAAAGCCCGTGGCGATCAGCGCTTCAGACTGCGTGGCCTTTCCCTCCTTGCCCGCCACCATCTCATCCCCCGCAATCTGCTCCCGGATGAACCGGTCATACGGCTTGTCCTCATTAAAACTGCGCACCACATAATCCCGATAGCGCCAGGCATTGCCGCGTTCATAGTCATTGGCAAAGCCGCTGCTGTCCGCATACCGCGCCACATCCAGCCAGTGCCGCGCCATGCGCTCCCCATAATGTGGCGATTCTAACAAACGGTTGATTAATTTTGCATACGTCGCATCCGCTCCCTTCGTCTGTGCCATCTCTGCGACAAAAGCCTCCACCTCTTCCGGCGACGGTGGCAGCCCGGTCAGGTCAAACGCCGCCCGGCGGATCAAGGTTCGCGCATCCGCTGCCGGCGCGGCTTGGAGCCCTTCCGGCATCCGTTGGGCGATCAGCACATCCACCGGATGCCTCTTTTCCGTTGCCGGGATCACAGGCTTTTTCACCGGTTGATACGCCCACAGCGCCTCCGGTACATAACGGCGGCCCGCCCAGTCTGGCGACAGCGCCCCCACCGTCTTCACGATGATGCCGTCCTCCGCATTCCACTTCTCCGCATTCGCCTTGGCCACTTCGCTTCGGCGCGCCTCGTCAGGCCACGGAGCGCCTTTTGAAATCCAGTCCTTCAGGGCCACGAGTTGCGGGTCCGTGAGCCTGTCATTCTCCTTCGGCGGCATCGCCTCCCAGTCATCGTGGCTGCGTGTGGAGGCCAGGTAGAGCGGGCTTTCATCTGGCTTTCCAGGTACCAGGCTGGACGCCTCGCTGTCGCCACCCTTCAGCGTGCTGGCCAGGCTGCGCATATCCAGGCCGCCTTTGATCTTCGCCTCATCATTGCCGTGGCAGGCCAGGCATTTCTCCTGAAACATCGGCCACACACGCCGGACAAACAGAGCCTCCGCCTCTTCTGCGGCGAGCGGGGAGGTGATCAACAGGGCAAGCAGGGCAGTGCGTAAAGGCATGGCAGTGAAACGGTGCATCAAGGGTTCTCTGTCTTTTCCCGTTCAGCGGCTGAAAAGTGCCAAAAGACTACGGCAGCTCGCTCCAGCGGATGTCCCGCCGCAGACCCACCACATGGAAAAACCGGTCCGCTTCCTGGATGTAGCCCTTTCCATCCACCGTCATCCCCTCCGCCTCCAGGCGCGCCTTTTGCTTCTCCTGTGTCTCCAGAGCCATGTTCGGACTGATGCGCGCATCCGCACTCACCACCCGATGCCACGGCAGTCTTGCCGATTCCTCTTCCGTCAGCCGGCTCATCACCGTGGCCACATGCCGTGCCACCACATTCATATGCACTGCGATGCTGCCATACGTGGTAAACTTTCCTTCCGGGATCAGCCCCACCAGACGGATCACCTCCGCCCGGATGCGGATGAAGGCAGTGGACTTGGCTTTGGCCATGGGATGAGAGTATATGGAGAGCGCCTGTGCATTGAAAGGCCCATCACACTATTGCGGCAGGAGCCGCCCTGCGATCCCTGCCGCCAGGGCAATAAGGCGCTCTTTCTCCTCCTCAGAAAAATCATACGGCTCGCGTTTCCCGATGCCGAGGGTGCCGCAGAGGCGGTCGCCATCCAGGACGGGGACGGCGAGGCTGCCCTGCACCTGGGTCTGCTTGGCGCCTTCGCGGGCGACGCCGCTGGTGTCCGTCTGCAGGTTGCAGAGCTCCACGGGCTGGCGGCGCTCGGCAGCGGCTCCGGCGATGCCTTTGCCTATGGGAATGGACTGGATGACGGGCATGAGCTGCGGGGGGATGCCGAGCTGGGCGACGAGCTTGAGGTGCTTGTCCGCCGCATCATAGCGGTGCAGGGTGCCAGTGATGCAGCCAAAGTCGGCGGCGGTGGAGGCGAGGAACTGGCTCCATTCGTCTGAGGCGGTCTGGGCGGGGAGGTTCATGGGCGGAGAATTGGGGATTGTCGGAAATTGGCTCAGAGGTTAGTCTGGAGCAACGTTACCTGGAAACCATGAAAAACTGCGCTGTGATTTTTGGCATTTGTTCCCTGTCCCTGGCGGGCCTGTCCCTGGGCAGCACGCCGAATGTGGTGGGCCGTACGATCTACCATGCGGACGACAGCAGGACGGAATCGGTGAGTGATCCGAGCATCCGTGAGATGACGGAGATGACGTACAATCCGGCAGGGCAGCTGACGGTGAAGAAGGTGTTTCTGCTGAATGAAAAGGGGGACCCGCTGCAGGGGAATGTGTATGACGGACGGGGCAATCTGGTGGCGCGCTGCCAGATGATCTATGATGAACTGGGCCGGCGCAAAGAGGACCGGCTGACGAATCTGAACGGGGAGGTGTTTCAGCAGGTGATCCATGAATACGGAAAAGACGGCAAGGCGCTGACACCGAAGCTGATCAACCTGAAAACAGCCACTCAGCCGGTGATAGCACCGGCCCCGATTGACTTCACCGGCCAGCAGCCTGCGCCGGGTGCCAATGCGCCGAATTCATCCCGGTTCGCCCCGCAGCAGCTTCCCGCCGGGGGGCAGCCTGCGGCCGGGCCGGTGGTGCCACCGCAGCTCATGCCGCCGCCGGAGGCGCCCAAGGAGGAGGCAAAGCCGAAGCCGAATTTCTTCAAGAAGCTGTTTAAAAAGTAACCGGACTCCCCTTCCGCTGCCGGCTTCATTTCCGCGCTTTTGGGGTGTGCCTGAGCAGGGTCCAGGCGGTACGGCGCTGGGTGTCCATGCTCCAGCGGCCGTCAAAGTCCGGCAGCATGAGCACGGCCTGCGGGGTCTGGGCGGGCTCGGGCGCCTCGATAAAAAGCTCTGCAGGCGCGGCATTGGGAGCGCCGGGCGTGGGCCGGGCGGACCAGGACCAGGTCTGCGTGGCGGCATCGTAGATGAGGCTGGCATCCGCAGGAAAGCGGGTCCAGTCCTGGCGGATGCCCTGGATGCCGTTGCCGCGCGGGTCAGACCAGCGCAGGCGGCCGGTCTGGGCCTCCAGCTGGAATCCGAAGGCCAGCTTTTCCTGCACGGCAGGGTCATCGTCCAGGCAGAAGATCACGCGGTATTCGCCGGGCTGGATGAGCAGGGGCGCGGCCGGCGGCTGCGTGCTGCGGCTGCCCAGGCGGCCTTCGAAGGCGTAGCGGCCGGTGATGTGGCGCAGATGCCAGCCGCTGAGGTCCACAGGGGAGGTGCCTGGGTTGTGCACCTCGATCCAGTCCGGCGTGACGCCGGTGGAGGTAAAGAGGGTCCTTTGATTTTTAGCCTGGATCTCGGTGATGAGCAGCGGGGGGGAGGGGGCGGCGGGCATCCAGGCTTCGAAGTCCGCCGGGCTGCCATCATCCCACCGGAAGGCGCCGGTGACCGGGTCCATACTGCCGCCGGTCCAGACCGGGGCCCGGACTTCCAGCTCCCGCAGCCGGGCCACCACCTCGCTGAGCTCCTGCGCGGAGTGGAAGCTGGCCATCTCCACGCCTTGTGTGGCCTTCACCCGGCGGCGGCTTTCCTCCCAGTTCAGCTTCAGGCGGAGCAGTGAGAAGTGCTGATTGAGGCGGATGACAGTGGGGCCGTGCTCGTTTTCCACATTCACCGGGAGGGGAGCGGCGGGTTTTTGCAGGACCTGGGTGTTGATTTCATCCAGCAGATAAATGAAGCCTGCGCCAACGATGACGGAGGTCATCATGGAGACGATGGGCCGCTTGGCGATGGCGCGCTGGACCATGGGCCGTTGCAGGCGCTCCAGGGTGGAGTGGATGGCGCTGCGCATTTCAGCGGCGCGCTGGAAGCGGTCTCCTGGCCGCTCGCGGAGGGCGCGGGTGACGACCTTGTCCAGGATGGCGGGAGCGTCGGACTTTTTGGAGGGCGGCTCAAAGACACCCACGGGCAGGTGGCCGGTGAGCATTTCATAAAGGGTCACGCCGAGGCTGAAAATATCTGCCCGGTGGTCCAGGCTGGCCTCCCCCCGGCGCTGTTCAGGGGCGGCATAGCCAGGCGTGCCCATGGCCAGGCCGGTGCGGCTGGTGGTGGGGGCGGAGGGGGAGGCGGCGGAGAGCTTGGCCAGGCCAAAGTCCGCCACCCGCACGCGGCCCCAGACATCAATGAGGATGTTGGTGGGCTTGATGTCCCGGTGGATGACGCCGTGGTCATGGGCGAACTGGAGGGCCTCGCAGATCTGGGTGGTGACCTCCAGCGTCTTCGCCAGGGGCAGGCGGGCCAGCTTCATGATGTCCAGCAGGGAGGTACCCTCCACATACTCCATGACGATGTAAAGGTGGCCGGAGTCATTGCGGCCAAAGTCATAAATGGCTACGATGTGCGGGTGCTGCAGGCGGGCGAGCAGGCGGGCCTCCTGGTGGAAGCGGTCCACAAAGGCCGCATCCTGGCCCATCTCCGGCGGCAGGATCTTGATGGCCACGCGCCGCTCCAAGGACCTCTGCGTGGCGGCATAGACGGCGCCCATGCCGCCCCGGTCTATGAACTCAAAATCATGATAACCGGGGAAAAGCGGCTCCAGCTCCTCCGCCATGGGCGGCTCCCAGTCGGTGCCCTGGCCGCCCATCACTCCGTCCATGAGGCCGAGCGGATTGAGTCCGTTCATGTGGCTGGAAGGGCGGTTGGCGTCAGGTTTTTTACCCATGGTTGATTAAGATGGAAGGAAATCCGCTGCCAGGCGCTTCCGTTTCATGAATAAGTCATCACAAAAAACCACTGCTGTCCATGGCAACGCCCCGTATTAGCCAGATAACCCGGCATTTGTGACAGCAATTTTCCATAGATGACGGCCCACAGGTTGCCAAATGCGGGATTTAGAGGAAATTCGGCATTCTTATTCCGCGCATGAACCCGCATACTCATCATGGGGCCTTCCCCGTCACCCGTTGGAGCGTTGTTCTGGCTCTCCGTGAGGGGGAGGACGTGTGGCGCGGACGCCTGGCGCTGAACGAGCTGTGCCAGATTTACTGGCGGCCGCTCTACTCTTATGCGCGCTACCAGGGCCTGTCCCCGGCGGATGCTGAGGACCTGACGCAGAGTTTTTTCACCTTCGCCTTGGAGAAAGACCTCTTCGCAGCGGCTGACGCGAGTTTGGGCAAGATGCGGAACTATCTGCTGACGGCTTTCGGACGGCACATCAAGCACTGGCAGCGGCAGGCGAATGCGCAGAAGCGCGGGGGCGGGCGGGACATCGTTTCCATCGAGGCCTCCCAGGCGGAGGACGAGATCACGATTGACCCGGCGGACCACCGCACGCCGGAGTCCATCTACCAGCGGCTGTGCGCGCTGCGCATCATTGAGGCTGCCATCGAGCAGCTGGCCAAGGAGCAGGAGGTCGCAGGCAAGGGTGATCAGTTCCGCGCCCTGCGCAGCCGGTTGGACCCATCCCAGGCGGGCTCCGGCAATGATGCTGAAATGGCGGCCCAGCTGGGCATCAGCCATGACGCCGTGCGCCAGTCCATCTCCCGGCTGCGGAAGCGCTTCCGGGAAATCATGCGGGACCTGGTGGCCGCCACCCTGTCCGACCCGACGGATGAATCCGTGCAGGAAGAGCTGGCCTCCCTGCGCAATGCGCTCGTGGGATAAGGCAATTCGTGGCTGAGGGCGGGTCTGGCCGTAAGTTTGGAAAAAAAAACTGTCACACCCGGAAACAGAAGGCATATCACCCTCCAGCAGAAGGCTCATGAGCCCGCAAGCTGAACCCAAAACAATACCATCAACTACATCTCACTACTATGAGCCCAGTCGCAATCTCTCTCGCAGGTGCCAACATGCTGCGTTTCACCATGCCCCTCGCCGCAGCCTCAGATTCCTCCGGTCTGGCGGGCACCATGGGTGGCATCATTAACATTCTGAACCTCGTGGGCCTGGTGCTGGCCTTCGGTGGCCTTCTGTTCTCCGCCGTCATGTTCATGATGGGCCAGACAGAGCGCGTGCTTTACGGCCTGGTGGGTGCCGGCATCGGCGGTCTGTCCTTCGTCATCGTCAAGGTCATGTTCTCCACCGCAGGCGGTTCGGAAGACATCTCCGGTCTGGAAATGACCACTGACGCTCCCTAATCTGCGTCCGGTCCAAGCCGGATCCAAAATTCAGGCGGCCTCCAGGCGTCCCATTCTGGGCTGGAGGCCGCTTTCCTCAGATTTTTGTTACGATTATGGAACAACAAGGCGTACGCTTGCACGAAACCAATGAAGGCCGCGAAACCCAGCAGGGCATCGCAGGTTTTGAAGGGGCCAATGCCTTTTACTTCATGCTGGCCCTCGGTCTCGGCCTGCTGCTGTTCCGCAAATTTTCCGAAGGGAGCAACCCGAACATGCTGGTCGCCCTCGGCATCGCCTCCATTCCCATGCTGGTGGTCATGTCCTACGTCTTCGGATTGAAGCAGGGAAAACCCGCCTCCTATGACATTGAGCTGGGGGAGTGGCTCATCATCAAAGCCTCCGCCAATCCTTACTTCTCCCCCCGGCAGGTGGAGCCTCTGTCGCTCCCCTGGGTGGAGGATCCCATGCGCAAAGAAAAAAACCAGGAAGCCAAGAAGAAAGAGATCTGACGCATGGCCAAATTTGTCAATTCCTACCTCGACGAAGACCTGATCATCTACCGTGGCCTGCAGCGTGGCGGCGCCATTGGCAAAGGGTACAACATCGAGATGCCGGACACGGAAAACACGGACGCTTCCTGGCTGATGGCGCTGGAGGACAACCTGCGCGTGTTGCTGCGCATGGTCCGTCCGGAGACGCGCCTGCAGGTCTCCTGGAGCGTGGACAGTGACTACCGGAAGGAGCTGGAAAGATACAAGGCCAAGACGGAGGCGCTGCCGCAGGACCGCTGGTCCACCCGCCAGCGGGATGAGCGGTACAACCGCTATGACAAGAAGATCCGCGACCATTTGCTGCGTCGTGAGCATCTGCAATTTTACTACACCTCCCGCATCCAGGGCCGCGCCATGGGCGGCGGGCGGGCCTATTATGAAGAGCTGCTGCAGGCGGCCAAGCGGGAGCAGGGAGAGCTGGAGGAGGCGCTGCGCCAGCAGCTCGGCGGCCTGGGCGGGCGCGTGGCCCCGATGACGGACATGGAGCACTTCGAGGCCTTCTACCGTTACTTCAATCCCAGCGCCTTTGAAAACGATGCGCTGAACCTGGATGACATCTATGACCCGTCCAAAACGGTGTGCGAGATGTGCTTCAACAGTGATGCCGCCCCCTACCGCATGGGCACGTCCACCTTCAAGATGGACGGTTTTTACCAGGGCATCTGCGTGATGAAGACGCTGCCCAAGTTCACCTACATCGGCATGATGCGGCTGCTCACCCAGCTGGACATCCTGGACTACCAGGTGGTCGTCAACATTGAGGCCGGCGATGTGGAAAAGGACCGCATCGCCACGGAGCACAAGGTCACCCGCCTGGAGCGCGGCAAGATCACGCCCTCCCTGGAGGCCACGCTGATGAAGCTGCGCACCCGCATTCGCCGCCTAACAACAAATGAGGTGGTGCCCTACCGAATGCACCTGCTGGTGCGGGTGTGGGACCGCAATGCGGACAACTGCGCCAGCAAGCTTTCCGCCATCAAAAACTCCGTCCTCAAGCTCGGCGGTGCGCAGGCCTATGAGCCGACGCTGCCGACGAGTGTGCGGAATTACTGGCAGCTTTGCATGCCCGGCTGGACCTGGGCCAACTACAACGACTTCAAGCTGTATGTGGAGGATGTGAACCTGGCGGACCTGCTGCCCATCTCCAGCACACCCACCGGGGACCTGGAGGATGCGGAGGCCATCTATGACGGCCCGCGCGGTGCCCTCGTCGGCTGCACCACTTTCGTTGGAAAAGAAGGCAGCATGCGGCCGGAGCACGGCATCATGTTCGGCGCCTCCGGTGCGGGCAAATCCGTCTTCACCATTGACCTGCTCACGCAGACCGCGCCGTATTATGACTACACGGCCATCGTGGAGGAAGGGCTCTCCTACAACCTCTTCACCCGCCTGTATGGCTGCAAACCCATCATCGTGCAGCCGAACGGGAACTTGACGTTCAATTACTTTGACACACGCGGCCTGCCGCTGACCTCCGACCAGCTCGGCGGTGCCACGGCCATCGCCCACCTGATGGCGGGTCCGCCGCCGGACATTGACAAGGACCGTATTCGCCAGGCCCTCCTCTCCAAACAGATCGAGCGCATTTATGTGGACCAGTTTGAGACCTGGGCCAGCCGCAATGCCGAGGGCCGGGTGGAGGCCGCACGGCGCGTGAACATCGCGGAAGAATGGCGAAAGCGCAAAATGACGCCCGGCACGGTGCTGGCGGATGCCTGGCTGGACTTCACCGCTGAAATGCTGGAGGGCAATGCCGAGGCCAATGAGCTGAACCGGCTGAAGATTGACCCCGCCATCGTGGAGGACTACCTGAACAATCCCGGCAACCAGTGGGAGCTCATGAGCCTGGGCTACACGCTGATGAAGCCGGAGGACATGCCCAATCACAGCCAGTTTGTGGAGCTGCTGAACCTGGAGAGCCGCCAGCGACGTGCGCATGAGGACCTGGGCCTGCTGCGGATGCTGCTGGAGCCGTGGAGCCGCACGGGCCGCTACGGCGGCATCCTGGACGGGGTGAACAATGTGGATCTGAGCGGCAAGGTGGTCCACTTTGAGCTGTCCTACATCCCGGAATCCGCCAAGGAACTGCGCACCGTCGCCGCCTTCCTCATCACCAATGACCTGCGCAAGGAGATCATGAGCCGCCCCCGGTCCACCCGCAAGCGCGTCATCCTGGAGGAGCTTTCCGCCTTCCTGGCCATGCCGGACGGCGACCGCATCACGCGGGAATACTATGAGCGTATGCGCAAGTACTCCTGCTGGGTGTTCTCCATCATCCAGCAGTTTGGCCGTATCAAGGACCACCCGGTGCGCTCCTCCGTGGTGGGCAACAGCCGCATCATGTTCATGCTCAAGCAGCCCGACCAGCGGGATGTGGAGAGCATGAGCGAGGGCTTCCGCATTCCCTCCATCACCAAAAAACAGGTCACCAGCTTCCCGGACCCCTCCGAGATGAAGAGCGACCCTTACGGCTCCTTTGTTTATTACCACGAAGCCACCGGCCGCCCCCGCATCGCCATCGGTCGGCACCAGGCGTCCAAGGAAATGATCCTCGCCTCCGCCACGTCCGGGGAGGCCTTTGAGCGGCAGAACGCGCAGCTCAAGGAATTCAATGATGACGCCTACAAGATGATTCTCAGCCAAGCCAAGTCCAAATGAAACGCTCCCTCCCTTTCATCCTCGCCGCCCTTTGCGCCGCGTCCGTCACCTCCTGCGCGAACAGTGATGGCACCATGAACAAAGGCATCCTGGGCGCCGCCTCAGGCGGTCTCATCGGCGCGCTCATCGGGGACAACCTGCTGAGCGGGAATAACAACAACAATAACAACGGCGGCGGAGGCGGCGGCGGCGGGAATAACAACAACAATAACGACGGCAGCTTTCTGGATGACAATTCCGGCCTCATCACCGGTGCGGTGGCAGGCTATGCCGCCGGGGCCATCAGCGACAGCTTTGCCAAAAAGGAGATCCGCGAGCGCTACATGGACGGGTATAACAAAGGCCGCAGCGATGCCATCAAGGAGCTCTACTGGGTGAAGCGGGATGCTGAGCGGCCCAGCGAGGATTCCAGCATCCAGCGCCGCTATTATGAAGTGCCCGTGCCGGAGCACGTCACCACGGACGGCGTCCTGGTGGAGCCCAAAAAAGTCGTCATCGAGGTGGTGGAATAACCGCCTCTGCCCTTTCCGCATCCGCAAAACGAACCGCAACGCCAAGCAACGCTTATGAAAACATCCAGACTCGTTCTTGCCAGCTTCCTGGCGGCCGCCGCAGCCGCCGCCCAGAGTGGCGGCACCGTCGTCACCTCCGCCCCGTCCATCGAGGCGGCCATCAACACCTCCAGCACGGACCTGAACGCCACCCTGACGCAGCTCCTCAACGAGGCGGAAAGGCAGACTGAAAAGCTGCAGACCAGCCTGGACCGCATGGGGGATCCGGCGGCGGTGAACCTGGCCTCCGTGCAGCTCATCAAGCAGGACATCCTGGATTCCGCCACCCTGCTGAAGACGGAGGACCAGCAGCGCATGATGATGACCGGCCTCACCGGCGCAGAAGTTTTTACCGATGATGCCTTCGGCCTCATGGAGCCCATCGGCGCCACCGTCACCAAGGACGACGGCACGGAAGTGGAGCGTGACCCGGAAAAGTACCGCATGGAAGCCGCCGTGATGGCGCAGATCAAGGAATTCAAGCGCGTCCGTGAGGAGGCCCTGCAGCGGAAAACCGCCCTGACCACGGAGCTGGGGGAGGTGATCCAGGATCTCGAAGATGCCCAGGACCTGGCCTCCATTCAAAAGCTCAACGCCATGATCACGCTGCTGCGCGGGCAGATTGATGAGATCAACCAGAGCATCCTCATCGCCC
The DNA here is from genome assembly GCF_039655865.1 of Prosthecobacter sp. SYSU 5D2. Lineage (NCBI taxonomy): Bacteria > Pseudomonadati > Verrucomicrobiota > Verrucomicrobiia > Verrucomicrobiales > Verrucomicrobiaceae > Prosthecobacter > Prosthecobacter sp. SYSU 5D2. The sequence goes on from NZ_JBBYXL010000002.1 coordinate 166,803, forward strand.
AGGCGGATGCGGAGATGACGCAGAAGGAGCTCGTGGGCCAGGCCCAGATCATGACCAAGGCCAAGAGTGAGGCGGCCATGCTGAACCGCCCGGCTCCGGATCCTGCGACGGCGACGGGCACCTTTCCCGGATTAGGCACCACGCCCAGGAAGCTTCCCTGGGGGCGCAAGGGCAGCACTGGCAACCCTGGCGGGACCGAGGAGGAAGTACCCTGATTTGAGGCCTCGCAGGACGCTCCGGGTGGAGCGCTCACCTGAGCCTGTTTTTTCCACTTATTCATCATGACTTTCCTCGCCGCAGGCACCGTTGACCTCATCCAGTCGGGTGGGAATCCGCTGTTCTTCTTTTATGAAGACCTGGCGGATGTCTGCGTGCGTTGCAGCGAGGTGCTGCAGCTTATCGCTTTTGTGATCATGTTTGCCGGCCTGCTCCTGCAGGTGTACAAAGGCATGATCGGCGGGGACCTGTCCGGCATGTTCAGGCAGATCTTGGTGACGGGCATCATCATCGCCATCATGCCTTATTACCCGGAGTGGATGCTGGCGGCGCAATCTGCTTTAAGCGGTGATCTGCTGTCGGCACTGGAGGTGGACCCGCTTTCGGTCCTGACCAATTTTGGCGAAAGCTTCGCGGAAGCGCCTTTTGATACGAACAGTGCGCCGGACATCATTTTGGGCATCTTTGATCCGCTGGCCTGGTTTGAATACTTTGCCACCGCCATCGGGCTCTTCCTCATGGCCTGCATCGCCATCGTCATGTATGCCCTGTTCTGGTGCGGTTTCCAGATCCAGGTCATCGCCATTTACCTGGGCAGTGCCTGTGCGCCCATCTTCCTGGCCATGCTGGTCTTTGAGCAGACGAAGGATACCGGGGTGAAGTATCACATCGGGCTGATCAGCATCTGCTTCTGGCCGCTGGGCTGGGGGCTGGGCATGCTGTTTACGGAGGCGATGATGACCTCCTTTGGGCTCGCCGCGACGATCGTCCTGTTCATCACGGGGCCCATCGGCGCGATCCCGTTCGTCGGCTGGATCATCCAGGTGGGTGCCATCATCATCTTCCTGCTCATCATCATCGTCTGGCTGATTGTGGTGCTCTTTGCCGCGCCGAAGATCGTCTCCAAGGCCATCACCACGGGGGCCAACATTGGCATGGGCCTGGTCTCCGCTGCGGGCAGCACTGCCATGGGCGTGGGCAGCGCGGGCGTGTCTGCGGCCTCCGGTGCGGCCATGATGGCCGGCGGTGCGGCCCTGACGGCCACCGGTGCCGGGGCGCCCGTGGGTGCAGGCATGATGGCGGCCGGAGCGGGCTCCATGGGCGGGGCCGGGGCCAGCCTGGGCAGCACCATCAGCAGCGCGGGGGACAAGTAAGCAATACGAAGCATGAAAGGCGTCACCGACATATTCATCTCCAAGCAAAAGCTGGCCATCTTCTGGTTCCTGGTGAGCCTGGGCTGCATCGTCGGCACGGCCTGGCATCTTTATGGCGTGGCCATCGAAGGGCGCAGCCGCATGCTCTATGTGCCCATCGAGCAGGCGGACGTTTACATTGACACGGAGCTGACCAGCCAGGGTCTGGATGACATGGTGGACTTCCAGACGCGGCTGACGCTGGAGACGTTTTTAAACCGCGGCCCGAAAGGACCCGTCACGGCGGAGCGCATCGGCTTCCTCTTCAACCCCGCCGGGCATGAGCAGGCGCTGCGGGACATCAAAGATAACAGCTATGACTTCCGCACCCGCCAGATCCACCAGATGCTGGAGATCGGCGCCGTCAGCGCCCTGCATTATCCGGACGGCAGCGCGACCACCCGTGCGGGCGGCCAGCTCATCCGCGTCAGCATTGACCCCACGGAGAAGCAGGCCATCACCCAGGCCTTCAGTTTCAATGCCATCATGCAATGGGAGCGTAACAAGAACCTGCGGGACCGGAAGCGCTTCCTCTTCGTCTGCAAAGACATCCAGTATGACCTCAAGGAAATCTCCAGCTCTGCGAATCAGTGACCGCCATGCCTGACGCTTCCATGACTCCCGCATCCCCCTCCTCTCTGCAGCCCATCACCGCCCCGGCGGGGGAGCGGAAGGAATCCGTCGTGCCGTCAGTGAAAGCGCCGGTCAAGGAGGCTGTGGTGAAAGTGCCGCGCCGCCGCAGCGCCATTGATACCCTGGTGGCGCGGGACAAGACGGCGGTGTTCTGGTTCCTGGTGGCCTGCGTGGTGGCCTCCGGCTGCGCCTGGTACCTCGTCATCATGGCGGAGGTGCTGAAGGCGCGCCCGCCCTTTGTCGTCATGGACACCGCCGGGGCCTACTATGTGGCGCCGGGGCTGAACTTTGACAGCATGAAGCCCATGCATGTGGACCTGACCATGATCGCGGTGGAGACGATGTTTGAGCGCGGGCCCGAGGGCCTGTACCGCGGGGAGCGGGTGGACAGGCTGTTTAACCGCCAGGGCAAGAGCATGCTCCAGGACATCTTGAAAAAAGAGGACTCCTACTTTTTAAACCAGAAGGTGGAGCAGACGGTGGAGCTGGAGGGGGAGCCCAAGCTCACCGGCGCGCTCTCCACCGCCGCCGCCACCGTGGCCACCGGCCTGGTCACGCGGCGCGGCTTTTTCAAAGGCCAGGCCCAGGTGGAGAGCTACCGCTTCAAGGTGGCCTTCATCTGGAGGATGAACCCGAACATGCGCGGCAACCGGCTCTACCCGGCCGTGATTGACAAGATCAGCACTTACAGCCTGGAGAAAATCAGCGAATAAATGACCATGCTCCGTCATCTCCCACTCACCCTTTTGTTAGGCCTGCTGCCGCAAATGCTGCCTGCGCAGGTGCAGGAAGGACGCGAGCTCGTCATGCTGGACCCGAAAAAGCTGGTCAATGAGATCGCCATCAACAGCACCGTGGCCACCACCATCACCTTTCCGGCCAAAATTACCCTGCTGACGGGTTTTGGCATGGTCACGGATCCCTCCGCCGCCCGGCACATGGAGCTGAGCAAGGTGGCGCTGGTGCATTATGACAATGTGCTGGACGACACCCTGGTGGTGCGCCTGGTGAAGCAGGGGGAGCCTTGCCACGTCACCGTACGCACGGACAAGCACATCCACCTGCTGCGTTTTGTCCCCTCGGAGCTGGCCAACCTGGCCGTCATCGTCCCGCCGCCGGTGGAGCGGGATGCGGCCGTGCCGGTCAGCTCGGAATCCATCGTCAAAAACCGCATTGATTACAATACGGAGGAGCTCGTCGGCGTGCTCAGCAAGGCCAAGAACCGCAAGGCGCTGCAGCCGCTGAACCCCGGTTTGTACTCCGGCTGGCTGGAGCGCAACGGGCTGGACATGACGGTGACGGACGACGCCCTGACGACGACCATCTATGAGATCCAGCGCCAGCCGGCCAAGGACGCCACCGTCTTCCGCTGCTGGATCACCAATACCGGCACCGAGTCCTATGAGTTTGAGCCCAATGGCGTGAAGGTCCGGGTGGGAGAGCGCAGCTACAACGCCCAGCTTGTTGACTGCAGCGGCCTGGTGCAGCCCGGCCAGCGCGTGCCCATGGAGGTCGTTCTCCAGGGCGGGCCTGGCGGCGGGCGGGAGGGCCTTTCCATCCAGCAGGACTTCCGCATCGAGCTGCCTGAGCCAGGCCGCACCCAGGCCTCCGCCGCTCTGTTTGGGGATGCCAATGCCATGATGCTGGATGATGGCAGCAAATAACCCCGAAGACCTTTTTCCGCTCCCATGAAACATCTTCAAAAACCCGGTGTACAAATGGCCCTCCTGGCCGTGGTGCTCATGATCGCCGCCGGGGCGTTTTTCCTGACCAAGCAGCCCGCGCCGCCGGTGAATGCGCCGCCCAAGGAGGACCGGAAAGGCAACCCCGTCACCACGGAGACGCTGGCCCTGGATGACAAAAAAGTGACCCTGGAAGAAAACCGCACCGCCCGGATCGGCACGGACCAGCAGGTGGAGCGCTTCGTGGTGCCGGCCAAGAAACCGCCGCCGCCCTCCCTCATCAACATGGGCGGCAGCGGCAAGAAAAAGGATGAGGCGCCGCCTCCCTATCCCCGCCTGGTCCACATCACCAACACCACACCGCCGGAGTTCAAGCCCTCCGAGCCGGAGTTCTTTGCCCCGCGCGGCATGCTTTTCAAAGCTGCCTTGGTGCTGACGGTGGATTCCTCCAGTCTGGAGACGCCCGTGCTGGCGCTGGTGACGGAGGATGTCTATTGGAACGGCCGGCTCATCGTCCCGGCCGGCACCCAGGTGCATGCCCAGGCCAGCAAAGGCCGCGTGCGTGACCGCATGGAGATCACCGGCACCTACACCTTCGTCTGGGCGGACGGGCGGGAATACAACATCAACTGCGTGGCGCTGGACCATGTGCGCCTGTCTGACGGCAGCTACGGCATCACGGACGGCTCCGCCGGCATCCGCGGCCAGATCATCCAGAACGACCAGTATGCCGAGCTGAAGATCCTGGTGGCGGAGGCGCTGCAGGGCATCATGAACAACCAGCAGGACCAGTTCCAGACCGTCTATGGCCTGGTCCCGCAGAACAACAGCCGCAATGCCGCGCTGGGCGGCGGCTCCCAGGCCGCATCGGCCTACTCCGGCCTGCTGACGAAAAAGCTGGAGGCGGACCTGGACTTCGTCCGCGTGGCCGCCGGCACCCAGTTTTACATCTTCACCAAGGACGTCTTCGAGCCGGACCTGGCCAGCGTGGCTGGTCTGCGCCAGGGCGGCAAGGCCGCCTCCAGCTGGCAGCTCGCCGAAGAAACCTACCAGCGCGCCCAGGCGCAGGCCGCCTCCGCTTCAGACGGGGCCGCCAAAACCGCTGAAACCACCCGCCAGGCGGAGGAGCAGCGGCGCACGGCGGAGCGCGCCGCCCGCGTCAGCAGTCTGGTCTCTCCGGCCGCCGCCACCACCACCAGTACCTCTTCCTCCTCCAGCACCACGCCATGACCACCATGATCCGATCTGCCCTCACCGCCGCCGCCTGTGCCCTGCTGGCCTCCTGCGCCTCTGAAAAGGAGCCCGCCCTGCCGGATGATCCGCTGGCCTTCCCCGTGGAGGAGCAGGAGCCCGCCTACATTCCCACCTACTCCAAGACCGTCGTGGCCGGCTGGCCCAAGGGCCGCAGCCTGGACCCGCATGACCAGTCCCGCGTGCGCCTGGATGAGGAGGTGCATGCCTACCATGTGGGCCGCCTGCCCAGCCGCGACCGGCGGGAGATGCATGAGGCGCACACCGTTTACCGCGTGGAGCAGGATGCCCGCTGGGATACCCGCCTGCCCGCTACGCCCATGGATTCACGCGGCGTCGTCCTGGGCATCGTGGAGCCCTCCCGCAGCGCCGTGCCCAGCACCACCCTCATCGAGCAGGAGCGCCAGAGCCTGATGGCCAAAACCCAGTCCCTCACCATCACCATGGCCAAGCTGGGCACCCTGCAAAAGGACCTGGAAAAGAAACGCCTGGCCTTTGAGGAGGCGGAGGAGGAGTCCAAGGAAATCCAGACCTACCTGTCCAAAACCATCCAGGAGCGGGACCAGGCACGCACCGAGCTGGAACAGGTCAAAACCCGGCTGGAAGAGCTGGAGGATGCCGAGCGCCTGCGCCTGCGCTCCTCCTCCCAGGGTTTCGGCAGCAGCAAAAAGTAAGAGCCCATTTGATTTTTTTTCGCAAACCGGCATGGCAGATCTAGAGCTTATTCGCGGCCTCCCCCCGTTCCTGCTGGAGCGCATCATCGGCCAGGATCACGTGATCCCCAAGGTGGTACCCATCGTCCAGAACGGCGAGCTGGGCCTCAGCGATCCTGGCCGTCCGAAGGGTACCTTTCTCTTCCTGGGCCCCACCGGCGTGGGCAAGACGGAGATCACCCTGCTGCTCTGCGAATACATTTTCAAAGACGTCAACAAGCACTGCATCCGCCTGGACATGTCCGAATACCAGAACCAGGAATCTCTGGGCCTCCTGCTCGGCCAGGGGGAGGGCAGCCGGGGCAACATGGGCCGCTTTTATGACCGTGCCGAGGGCCGCGGCATCATCCTCTTTGACGAGATCGAAAAAGCCCACCCGCGCGTGCTGGACATCTTTCTCCAGGTGCTGGATGCCGGCCGCATCACCGTCGCCAACGGCGAGACGCTGAACCTCTGCAACTTCTACATCGTCGCCACCTCCAACATCGGTGCCGATGCCCTCATGGAGCTGAAAAACAGCCCCATGTCCACCATCGAGCGCTTCATTGAAGACCTGGCCGCCGCCGAGCTGCGCCCGGAAGTGCTCGCCCGTTTCAACGTCCGCTGCGTCTTCCAAAAGCTCGGTTACGCCGCGCAGAAACAGATCGCCAGCATCATGCTGAACAAGGAGCTCAAAAACCTGCGCAGCAAAGGCTACGAGCTCACCGCCGGCCAGGGCGTCATTGACCTCCTCGTCTCCCAGGGCGTGGAGCCGCGCCTGGGCGTGCGCCGCATGCGAACCACTGCTGAGAGCAACTGCCGACATGCCGTGCGGGAGGCCCTCATGGCGGGAAAACCCACCTCCGGAACCCTCATCGCCGAAAATGGGCATCTGGTCATCCATTCGTGACTTTTACTTCCGCTGGAAGCCGGAGCTGGACCTCTACGGCATCAGCGCCCTGCTCATCCTCAGCGCCATCATCACGGACCGCTGGGCCGCCGCCGGCATTGTCTTCATCGGCATGCTCATCATGGATGCCATGCGCCGCTGGGGCGAGCCGTACCGCCAGCTCGGCAAGGCCGAGCTGGAGCGCCGCCGCCGGGAGAACAAAGCCTACTGGGACGAGCGCTTTGCCGAATGGTTTGGCCGGTTTCAAAAAGACCCGGACGATGCACCCCCGCCCGCCGCCACCCGCCTCATCCCCCAGCCCCGGCGTGACGATGAGGAGCCGCCGCCGGAAAGCCCGGCCCTCATCGTCGAAGAGGAGAAACCTGTCATTCCTGTCCCCCCGCCTGTCACACATGAGACCTGACGGGCTAATCCCTTTTGCGCCGCCGCCGCCTCCCATGCCGTCATTTCCCACATCCCTCCGCTCCGCCCTCCGGCTCCTCATCGGCCTGGCCGCCCTGCTCTTGCTGGGCGCCTGCACCACGCCGCCCGCCTTCCTGGCGGATTCAGACGTCATACCCGTCGGCAGCCGCATCGAGTTCTGGGTGGACCATGACGACTTCGGCTGGCATAACTCCAACATCCACATCGCCTACCTGCCCCGCCCCATGACCGGGGCCGAGGCCCGCCAGTGGGCTGAAGGCGTCGGCAACCGCGATGCCGGCCTCCAGTGGACCCGTTATTACCTGAAAGTCACCCACCCGGAGCCTTACCGGAAAGAATACCGCACCGCCGTCTTCCCCACCCGCGCCCACCCGCACGAGCTGGTCAGGCACTGAGACATCCGCCTCACCTCCCGTCCCCGAATCCATCTGCCACCGCCATGTCTGACAATCCCGCCGCCACCGCCGCCCAAGAGCTCAAAAAATGGCTCGAACTGCTCGAGAAAATGCTCAACAAACAGGAGTCTGACAAGCTCTCCGCCGACAAAGCCAAGCTGGACAGCGACCGCTTTAATTCCATGCTCAAAGAGCTCAAAGGCATCAAAGAAGGCATAGACACGCTGCCGGACAGCCCGGAAAAGATCGATCTGCTCAAAAGTATCGATAAGAACCTCCAAACTCTCAATGATCATGGCAACAAAGTGGTTCACGAACTTGGTGGGAGCCAGGATATAGATGGCAAATCCGTCTTGCCGCCGGATGCAAATGCCCCGGGCCTCGGCACCGGGCTAAAAGCGGGCGATACCGCCCTGGCCGCCACCCCGCCTCCCCTACCGGTGGGAGGCCCGGCACTGTAAGTCATGGCCACGCCCCCCCAAAAAAAGAAAGCGGATCCCGCCCGTGACCTCGATGGCAACGGCATCATAGACGGTGCCGACGACCCTTCCCGCGATCTCGACAAGGACGGCCGCATTGATGTGGGAGACCGCAAGCTCAACGACCTCAACAAAGACGGCCGCATCGATGCCGCCGACAGCCGGGTCAATGACCTGGACGGCGACAACGAGATTGATGCCAACGACCGCCGCCTCAAGCAGGAGCAAGCGCGGGCCAAAGAGGAGCAGTCCCAAAGCGTCGGCGAATCCCTGGGCCTGAAAAAAGAAGACGGCAAATGGCAGCAGTCCCACGCCCAGTCCCTGCCCGCCGCCGGCCACAAGCTGCGCTAGAAGGTGGGATGGGGAGCAGGCGCGGGAAGGCCCGTCTGGAAGAATGGCGCAGCTTATATGATCAACGTAGCAGACGGACGATAGCAGCGGCCCGTGACATGGCGTGAAATCAGCCAAGTCATGAGGACATGATGTCACAGGACAAGGACAGCAGGTCAGTCGAGGAAACGGTCACGCCATTCGGGGCGGGGAAGGGGGCAGGCGTCCTTCTTGCCGAACCATTGATAACGATGTCTGGCGATGAAGAGATAGGCGCGGTCACGCAGCGGCCGGGGGATGATCTTGAAGATCCGGGTCAGGCTCCAGAGGCCGCCGAGATAGGCGGCCAGCTCCAGGGCGGCATCACTTTCGCGGAAGGCTCCATCGGGAGTGATGAAGAGCATGGTATCGGGGGCATCGGGGTCCAGACCGTGCTCGCTGTAGAGCTTACGGCCGGCTTCGGACTGGATAGAGGCGAAGTGGATGAGGCCCTGGCGGTCGTGCTTGAGCACAAACTGGACACCCTCATGGCAAAGGTTGCAGACGCCGTCGAACAGCCAGATGTGGGTCGGAAATTGGGCTTGGGCAGTCATACGATTGGGGGGCGACTTGAAGTCTAAGGGATCGTCGGGGCGATGTGCAAGACATCCTGAGGTTTTACCGAAGATCCTACCCGGACTCAGGCGGGACGCCCGTGTCCCATGCTGCATCAAGACACCCTGCAGTTCTATTGAAGGTCCTGCCTGCTGCCGACGTATGTGTTTGCCATGAAGAGCCTGTATGTTCTGCCCCTCCTGGGATTTGTCATGTCCGGTTTGCACGCGGCGGAAACCCCGCCGATCCGGGGGCTGAGCCGGACCGATCTCCTGGAGCATAAGGATAGCAGCGGCGCTCTGAAAAAGGCGGCTACCCCAGCGCAATGGGAGATCCGGAGGCGGGAGGCCATCGCGGCATTTGAAAGCGTGGCCGGGCCGCTTCCAGGCGCTGACAAACGCTGCCCGCTGGACCTGCGGGTGGAGGAGGAGGCAGACTGCGGCAGCTATGTGCGGCGGCTGATCAGCTATGAGTCATCCCCCGGAGGACGGGTGTCGGCGTATCTTTGCATCCCCAAGGCGGCGCTGGCGGGCCAGGCGGCTCCGGGTGTGCTGTGCCTGCACCCCACGGAGAACAATATCGGCTTTAAGGTGGTGGTCGGGCTCGGCGGCAAACCGCACCGGCAGTATGCTTCCGAGCTGGCCGAACGGGGCTATGTCACTCTGGCCCCCAGCTATCCGCTGCTGGCGCAGTATCAGCCGGATTTAAAGGCCTTGGGCTTCACCAGCGGCACCATGAAGGCAGTTTGGGATAACATTCGCGGTCTGGACCTGCTGGAGACGCTGCCCTATGTGAAAAAGGAGGCGGGCTTTGCCACCATCGGCCATTCATTGGGCGGGCATAACAGCATCTTCACAGCCGTGTTTGATACCCGGCTAAAAGTCATCGTCACCAGCTGCGGTTTTGATTCGGTGCTGGACTATAAAGGCGGCAATCTCAAGGGATGGGTGCAGGAGCGGTACATGCTGAAGATGGGGGACTACCTGGGCAGGCCGCAGGACGTGCCTTTTGATTATTACGAACTCATCGCCTGCCTGGCCCCCCGGCATCTCTATGTGAATGCGCCCCTGCGCGATTCTAACTTCAAGTGGGACAGCGTTGACCGCATCGCTGCGGCTGCGGCGGGGGTGTATCAGCTCTACGAGGCAGGGGACCGTATTCACATACGTCACCCCGACAGCGACCATGACTTCCCGGATGTGGAGAGGTATGAATCGTATAAACTGATTGAATCCGTACTGGGCAAGCCCTGAGCGGGAAAGTGAAGAATAGAGGGAAGATTGGGCATCTCCCTGCTGTTCTGTCTGGTAGTCTTACCTGCGCCGTGTGAAACTGAAGCTATGAAACTGCTGCCTGCTTTATTTGCCCTCGGTCTCCTGGGTTATGCCCTGGCGGAGGAGGCGGCCTCGCCAACCAACTTTGGTATCACAGACGGCTCCGTGCCGGAAGATCCGCGCGAGGCGGGCCGGGGCGGCCAGTTCATGGACTTTCCCACCTGGCCAGTGAGCAAGGAGCTGCCTAACGATGTATTCACCTTTGCCCGCCTGAGGTACAATTCCGAAAGCTACGGTTGGGGGCGGCGGCGAGGGGGCGGCCGCTGGACGACCGACTATCCGGATGCGGACCTGAACTTCAGCTACCGCCTCCAGCAGCTCACCTCCCTGCAAGTCAGCCCCAAGGGGGCCGTGGTGGACATCAATGCCGAGCAGATGCGCCACTACCCGTTCATCTACATGATCGAGCCGGGGAACATCAGCATCACGGATGACGAGGCCAAGGTGATGCGGGAATACATGCTCAATGGCGGCTTCATCATGGTGGATGACTTTTGGGGGGAGCAGGAGTGGGACACCTTTTACGGAGCCCTGAAGCAGATCTTCCCAGACCGGGAGCCGGAGGAACTGCCGCTGGAGCATGAGATCTTCCACATGGTGTTCCCGCTAAAAGTGAAGCCGCAGATCCCCAGTGTGGGCCACGCGATGGCAGGGCGGTCCATGGGCATCACGGCGGAGCGGCAGGATGCGCAGACCCCGCATTACCGGGCCATCTTTGATGACAATCAGCGCATCGTCATGATGATCTGCCACAACACCGACCTGGGCGATGGGTGGGAGGAAGAAGGCACGGACCCCTGGTACTTCCGCGAGTTCTCAGAGAAGTATGCGTATCCGCTGGGCATCAACATCGTCTTCTATGCGCTGACGCATTGAGGGGGCAGTAGTGTAGCTGCGCTCGCCAGAGCGTGGGATGGGGGAGAGCGGTGGCAGCCATGGGAACCACCTGCTTGCGCAGGCGGCTACGAAAAACCCGTCCTCCTGCGGGGCAAGAGGACGGGTGAGTAATATCACAGCTGCCACCTGCTTGCGCAGGCAGCTACATGGGTCAGGCGGCGGCGGGTTCGATGGCCTCGGTGATGACAGGGGCGGTGGTGGCTGTCTCCTCTTCGGCGGGGACCTGCACGGGCTCGGCCTTGCTGGTCACTTTGATGAAGAGGGGCAGGTACTTGTCCCAGTTGTCGAGGATGTCCTTGGCGCGGAGGCTTTCGGTCCGCTCCAGGTGGTCAGAGACCAGGGTGTGAAGCTGGTTGATGTCCTCGGGATCGGTGACTGCCTCGCCTTTGATCATCTCCGGATTGTGGAGCTGGTCGAAGCTGCCGGCTTCATCCAGCAAGTAGGCGAGACCGCCGCTCATGCCGGCACCGAAGTTTTTGCCAAAGGTGCCCAGGACGGCGACGACACCGCCGGTCATGTATTCGCAACCATGGTCGCCGATGCCTTCGACAACGGCGGTGGCACCGGAGTTACGCACGCAGAAGCGTTCGCCAGCACGGCCAGCTGCGAAGAGCTGGCCGCTGGTGGCACCGTACATGACGGTGTTGCCCATGATGCTGTTTTCCCAGGAGTTGCAGACGGGATTGAGGCGCGGACTTGGGCGGATGATGATCTCACCGCCGCAGAGGCCTTTGCCGACGTAGTCGTTGGCTTCGCCGACGAGGGTGAGCTTGACGCCACCGCAAAGGAAGGTGCCGAAGCTTTGGCCGGCGCTGCCTTCACAGGTGATGTCCACGCTGCCAGGGGGCAGGCCGTGGTTGCCGTGATGGAAGGCGATCTCGCCGCTGAGCTTGGTGCCGATGTTGCGGAAGGTGTTTTTGATCTTGTAACGGACCGGCTTGACCTTGCGCTTGTCGCTGATGGCGAACTGCGCGTCCTGGATGAGGCGGTCATCCAGAGGATGCTCGTCCAGGCCGTCGTTCTGGTTCATCTGGCAGGTGCGGGCGACGTCCTGTTTGATCTCCAGGCCGACGTCTTTGAGGACGCGGCTGAGGTCAATCATGTTGGCCTTTTTATGACCCGGGACCTGGCGCTGGCGCAGGAACTCAGGGCGGCCGATGAGGTCGTTCATCTTGGCGACGCCGAGCTGGGCCATGATGGCGCGGACTTCTTCAGCAACGCTGTTGAAGAAGTTCACCACGTGCTCCGGCTTGCCTTTGAACTTGGCGCGGAACTTGGGATCGGTGGTGGCGACGCCGACGGGGCAGTTGTTCAGGTGGCACTGGCGCACATACACACAGCCGAGGGCGATGAGGGCGATGGTGCCGAAGTTGAACTCCTCCGCGCCGAGCATGGCGGCGATGGCGATGTCACGGCCGTTGCGGAGACCGCCGTCCGTGCGCAGGGTGACGCGCTCGCGGAGACCGTTGAGCATGAGGACCTGTTGGGTTTCGGCCAGGCCGAGCTCCCAGGGCAGACCGGCGTGCTTGATGGAGCTGAGCGGGCTGGCCCCGGTACCGCCATCGTGGCCGGAGACCAGGATGATGTCAGCATTGGCCTTGGCCACACCGGCGGCGATGGTGCCGACGCCGGATTCGGCGACGAGCTTCACGCAGACGCGAGCACGAGGATTGGCTTCCTTCAAATCGTGGATGAGCTGGGCTAGGTCCTCGATGGAATAGATGTCATGATGCGGCGGCGGGCTGATGAGCATGACGCCGGGCGTGGTGTTGCGCAGACGGGCGATCATGCGGTTCACCTTCATGGCCGGGAGCTGTCCACCTTCGCCGGGCTTGGCACCTTGGGCCATTTTGATTTCCAGTTCCCAGGCATTGGCCAGGTATTCAGCGGTGACGCCGAAACGGCCGGAGGCCACCTGCTTGATCTTGGAGTTGGCCCAGTCGCCGTTGTCGTAGGGCTTGAAGCGCTTTGGATCCTCGCCGCCTTCACCGGAATCGGACTTGCCGCCAATGCGGTTCATGGCGATGGCGAGGGCTTCGTGAGCCTCCGGGCTGATGGCACCGAGGGACATGGCAGCCGTGGTGAAACGGACGCGGATGTCTTCGATCGGCTCCACTTCATCAAGCGGGATGGGGCCATCGCTGCTCGGGACAAACTCCAGGAGGTCTTTGAGGGCCACGGGCGAGTTTTCAAGCTGGGCGGCGACGTACTTCTGGTAGTCCTCCGGAGCACCGGACTTGACGAAGGTGTGGAAATTTTTGATGACCGGGCCAGTGACGGCATGGATCTCGCCTTTCTGACGCGGGCGGTAGTAGCCCGGATCTCCAAGGTCCACCTTGGAGGCGGCGGCGGGAGCGGTGCCATCATCTGGAACAGCCTGGCCGAAGCCGAGGGCATGACGAGCGAGGGCTTCTTCAGCGATCTCCGCGTAACCGATGCCGGCGATCTGGGAAGGCGTGCCGCTGAAGCAGTAATCCATGACTTCCTTGCCGATGCCGACGGCTTCGAAGATCTGGGCGCCGGTGTAGCTGCTGAGCACGGAGATGCCCATCTTGCTCATGATCTTGAGCACGCCTTTTTCCAGGCCCTTGCGGTAGTTGGCGAGGACCTTCGGGTAGTCGTAGCCTTCCAGGGCGGGCTTGCGGGCGGTCTTGTCCGCCTCCAGCACTTCCTGGATGGTATCAAAGGCGAGGTAGGGGCAGACGGCGGAGGCACCGAAGCCAAACAGGGTGGCCATCTGGTGAGTGTCGCGGGCCTCGGCGGTATCCACAACGATGCTCAGACGCATGCGGACTTGCTTGCGGTTGAGATGCTGGTGGACGGCACCGGTGGCGAGCAGGGCGGGAATGGCGACGCGCTCCTCGCTGACGGCGCGATCACTCAAGATGAGGATCTGGATGTCGTCATAGACGGCCTTGGTGGCCTCATGGGAGAGGCGGACCAGGGCGGCTTTGAGACCCGCTGTGCCTTCGCTGACGGGCCAGGTGATGTCCAGGACGCGGCTGGGGAAGTCGGACATGCCCTTCAGCGTTTCCAGTTCGTTTTCGAAAAGGAATGGGGAAGTCAGGTGGACGACCTTGGCGTGCTCAGGCGTTTCATCCAGAAGGTTGCGCTGCTGGCCGAGGACGACGTCCAGGCTCATCACGGCACGCTCGCGGATCGGGTCAATCGGAGGATTGGTGACCTGGGCGAAGAGCTGCTTGAAGTAAGATGGCAGCAGACGCGGACGGGTGGAGAGGATGGAAAGGGAGGCGTCGTCGCCCATGGAATAGACGCTTTCCTCACCCTTCTGCAGCATGGGGATGAGGGAGAAGTCCAGCTCCTCCTTGGTCCAGCCAAAGGCGGCCTGCTTTTGCGAAAGACCAAGGATGTCCAGCTCTTCCTTGGGTGCGCCAGGGGACTGGGCGGTCAGGCGGCTGCGGTTTTTCAACCACTCGCCATAGGGTTGGCGGGAGGCGAGCGTCTGCTTGATCTCGTCGTTGAAACGGAGTTTTCCGGCCTGGAGGTCCACTTCCAGCATCTCGCCGGGAGCGAGGCGGCCTTTTTTGATGACCTTGGCATCGTCAATGTGGATGATGCCGACTTCTGAACCGAGGGCGAAGATGCCGTCTTCGGTCAGTTTCCAGCGGCTGGGGCGCAGGCCATTGCGGTCCAGGCCGGCAGCGACCGTGAGACCGTCAGTTAAGACGAGGGCAGCCGGGCCGTCCCACGGCTCACTGAAGCACTCATGGTATTCGTAGAAGGCCTTGAGCTCCGGGGAGGTGGTGGTGTCAATGCCGTAGGCGCTGGGGACCAGCATGGCCAGGGCGTGGGTGAGGCTGCGGCCGCTGAGGACGAGAAGTTCCAGGGCCTGGTCCAGGCTGGCGGAGTCGGAGCTGTTGGCATCCACCAGCTTCTTCAGCAGGTGCTCTTCCTGCGCCCAGTACTCATGCTCAAAGTCGCTGGTGCGGCTGCTGAGCCAGTTGCGGTTGCCGCGCACGGTATTGATTTCACCGTTGTGGGCGAGCGTGCGGAAGGGGTGGCTGAGCGCCCAGGTTGGGAAGGTATTGGTGGAGAAACGCTGGTGGAAGAGCGCCAACGAGGTGTCATAATCATCGCTCTGGAGATCGGTATAAAATTTCTCCAGGGAAGAAGGCAGCAGGAGCGCCTTGTAAACGATGGTGCGGTGGGAGAGCGAGGAGATGTAGAAGCTGGTGATCTTCTGCTCGCGAGCCTTGATGACCAGCTCCCGGCGGACGAGGTAAAGCTGGCGTTCAAAGGTGTTGTCATCCATTTCCTCCGGGCGCTCCAGGAAGAGATGCTGGATGAAGGGCATGGTGCGGCGGGCTTTCTCGCCCAGCTCATTGGGGTTCACCGGCACGTCACGCCAACCGAGCACGCGGATTTTGCGGTTCCGCACGATGGCTTCGGTGAGGAGCTGGATGCGGAGCTGTTCACCCGGATCATGAGGGAGGAAAAACACGCCGACGGCTAGGTCCATGGGATGGTCCAGCGCGTGGCCGAGCTTTTCGACCTCAGGCAGAAGGACGTTATAAGGGATGTGGGTGAGCACGCCCGCGCCGTCTCCTGTGACCCGGTCTGCATCCACGGCACCGCGATGCTGGACGCTGCAGACGCCGCAAAGGGCCATGTCCAGAATGTCACGACTACGTTTACCATGGATGTTCGCAACAAAGCCGACGCCACAGGCATCGCGTTCCATGTCGATCAAGTGGAGCGAGCCTTCGTTGGGGATATCCTGGTCGTAGAATGGGTATTTCATGGGGCAGAAAACCCCTCTGCCAGACGACTGCCGTCAGGTCAGAGGGGTGGGTAGTTTGTACCTTCAGAATGAATTGGCAAGCAAGGAGAATGCCAGGAAGCGAAACTGGCTTTTGCGCCTGAGGCAAATTTTGACGGGGTGTGGGTCAAATTTAGGCTTTTTGGTAGGCAAACGGGAGGCGTGGAAGCGGGCTTCAGAAGCGGCAGGATATGCCTGGCGATGAAAAGAACCGGTCGTTCGTCTATGAATGATGGTGATGTAAAGGGTTGAATATCAGTGATTTGTAAAAATGACAATTCTTTAACGCATCATCATTTAGCGGATGGATGGGGATTTGGGCAGGTGGCTGAAGCTGTGGTCGGGAATTTTCTTCCGGGCGGCGGAAGATGAGGATGAGGTGGCCAACCGGGGATAAAAAAATGACAGATTGGTATGGGCCGGAAGCATTTGGATATTTCTTTGGTGGGGGAAATGAGAGTTCTGAGAGCTGGCCAGGGATATTATATACAATTATAAATGGATGTCTGTGACGGGGCGTTTCTTTCACTTGCTGCCCCTGTTCGTGGTAAATTCCATTTTTGAACAGGTATGGCTGCATGCTATGGAACATCCAACGAACGCTGGGGCCAAAAAACTGGGGTTGAACCCGGAGTTCAGGTTGAATGTATGTTTGCCTCGCTGGCAATTTCCAGAGAGGCTTCCAGACTGCTAAATCCCAGGCCTTCCTAAATCCAGCTCTCCGGCCCGCTTCAGTTCCTCCACAAAGACGGCAAACACCTTGTCATTCTTCTGCCGGTCCAGCACGCCCACGGCGATGTGAATCGGCTGCGGCTGCGGGCTCAGCGGCTTTAAAACAATGCGCTCCGGGATCAGGCAGGCGATGCGCTCCACCACCAGGGCGATGCCGATGCCCGCCTCCACCGCCGAGATCAGGCTGGTCACGCCGTCGCACTCGCTGGCGATGCGCGCATTGATGCGGTGCTCTTTGAACCAGGCGCCAATGAAGGCCCAATAGTCCGGATAGTCGCGCTGGTTGTACACGACCAGCCGCTGCTCATGGAGATCCTGTGGCGACAGGATCTTTTTCGCCTGCAGCGGATGCTGGCGCGGCAGGGCGACCCGCCAGGCCTGGCGCTGTACGGTGGTCCACAGGATGTCCGGCATATCCTTCACCGGCGGCACGGTCACAATAACATCCAGGCTGCCTTTGATGAGGCCATCCATCATTTCCTGGTTGGCCAAGTCAGACAGCTCCACCCGCGCTTTCGGATGCACCTGGGAAAAAGCCTCCATGGCCGGTGAGAGAATGCCCGCGCTCAGGGAAGGGGAGTAGCCCACACGGATCGTTTGCGCCTTCGCCGTGGCCCGCACGCGCTGCTCCAGCGCATCCGCCCGCTCCAGCAGCACGCGCCCTTCCTTCAGCAGCAGCTCCCCCGCCGGAGTCAGGCTAAAAGAATGCGCTCCCCGCTCCAGCAGCCCCACTCCCAGCTCATCCTCCAGCCCCTTGATCTGTCGGCTCAGCGCCGGTTGGGTCAGGTGCAATCGCGCCGCAGCCCGGCTAATGTTACCATCTTCAGCAGCAGCGATAAAAGAGCGCAGGGGGCGGAGTTCCATGAGGAGAGCTCCAGCATACACCGCCCGCAGTCTCAGGCAAACACAGCCGCATTAGCCTCCCTTATCTATTGAGTGCAGTATCGTCCTGTCATGAAAACCAAACTTCGCAGATCCAATGAAAGAGGCCACGCTGACCACGGCTGGCTGGACAGTCACCACACCTTCAGCTTTGCCGATTATTATGATCCGGCTCAGATGGGCTTCCGTAGCCTGCGTGTCATCAACCAGGACCGTGTGGCCCCTGGTGGCGGTTTCCCCACGCATCCGCACCGGGACATGGAAATCTTCAGCTATGTGCTGGAAGGGACCTTGGCCCACAAGGACAGCCTGGGCAACGGCCGCGAGCTGAAGCCCGGCCAGGTCCAGCTCATGAGCGCCGGCAAAGGCGTTCTGCACAGCGAGTTCAACCCGTCCTCCACCGAAACCGCGCACTTTCTGCAAATCTGGATCCAGCCGCAAGCCCGCGCCCTGGTCCCCAGCTACACGGAGTGGCACCCCGATCCCGCCCAGGAAAAGGAGCCCAAGGTGCTCGTCATCTCCCCGGATGGCCGGGATGCCTCCGCCACCATCCACCAGGATGCCGATGTCTATCGCGTCCGTCTGGACGGCTCCGCCAGCATCGAGCATGAGGTGAAAACTGGACGCGGCGTCTGGTTCCAGCTCATCAAAGGTCAGGCCACCATCAACGGCCACACCCTCCAGCCCGGCGATGCTCTCAGCACCGAGGATGCCGGCACCCTCACCATCACCTCCGACGGCCCCGACACCGAAGCCCTGCTCTTCGACCTCGGCTAAGCCGCCAGTAAAAAAACAAAACCCTGCGGGTCCCAGCGACCCGCAGGGTTTTTTTTGCGATGGCACAACGCCCATCTCCAAGCGATAAGGAAGCATGCGCTCCGACTTTCATCGCAAGCCCACCGGCTCACGCACGCCGCCACGTCCCGGTCCTCGTCCTTTTCAGGGAAAAGGGGCCCAGGGGCCGGCATCAGGACCGCGCCCGGACCGCAGCCAGGGCGGTACGTCCTGGGAAAAGTCGGCCGACTGGTATGACCGCATCCTCGGGGAGCGTGGCTCGGAGCTGTATCAGGCCGTCGTCATTCCCAATTCACTGGACCTGCTGAAGCCAAAAAAGGGCGAGCACATCCTGGATCTCGGTTGCGGCCAGGGAGTTTTCTCCCGGGCGCTTGCGGACAAAGGGGCCAAGGTCACCGGTGTGGATGCTGCGCCTACCCTCATCGCCAAAGCTCGTACCTATCAGAGTCGCACGCCCATCCGTTATTATGATCGGGATGCTGCAGAGCTTACGGGCCTGGGCGAGTTCGATGCCGCCTCGGCCATCCTCTGCCTGCAAAACATGGAGCACCTGGACACGGTCATTGCCGCCACGGCAGCCGTTTTGAAGCCCGGCGGCAGGATGCTCTGGGTGCTGAACCACCCCGCCTTCCGCATCCCCCGCCAGTCCTCCTGGGGCAATGAAGAGGAGAGAAAAATTCAGTATCGCCGTGTTGATGCTTACAGCAGCACGCTCGGCATCCCCATTCTCATGCATCCAGGCAAGGCAGACAGCGAGAGCACTGTCAGCTTTCACCGCAGTTTTGAAACGCTCACCTCCGCCGGCTTCAAGGCCGGCTTGGCCATGACCGGGCTGGGGGAATGGTATTCGCACAAAGAAAGCCAGCCAGGGCCGCGCGCCCGGGCGGAAAACCGTGCTAGAAAAGAGTTCCCGCTTTTCCTGGCCCTGCTCTGGCAAAAGCAGGCTGTCACATCCGCCTGAATCCCGGTTAATATCCTCCCGATGAAATTACTCGCTCCCGTTTGTGCTGTTGGTCTTTTACTGGCCGCTTGTGCCAGCAAACCCGTCGCCCCGGAAGACCCCATCGAAGCCCTCGCCGGGCGGGATTATTTTGTACAATTCGTGAAGCCGATCCTGGAGACGCAGTGCCTGCGCTGCCATCAGGGTGCCAATCCACCCGCTGGGCTTTCCCTCGTCCAGCGCAGCGGTGCTTATGCCCCGCGCAAGCGTGACCGCGCCTTCATCGTCCCAGGGGATCCGGAGGCCAGCCTGCTGCTCACCGCCGTCTCCAGGGTCGGCACCCACCCCCTCATCATGCCCCGTCTGGACATCACGCTGACAGATGATGACATCGGCGCGCTGCATGAATGGATCGAGGACGGAGCCTACTGGCCTGATAATCCGGACGGCTTCCTCCAGCCGCGATACAACATCGAGAATCCTTGATTTTACAAGGATTCCAGGCCTGTCTAACTCCAATTGATACAATTCGGACTTCAGTGTTTTCAGCAGTTTTCAGAGGGTCAGTCACAAAAATACCCACATGGGAGAGTTTGCGCGTAGCTGGCCTGTAGGATGCTGGACATGATAAACGTTGTCCTGACCAACCGACAATTTCACCATGGGCAAAGAATACGACACCACTCCACAGACCGTCCCGCACGTCGCGACGAAATACCGCACGATCTGCACCCAGGTCCCCCACCCGGATTCCATCCAGCACATTGAGCGGAGCCGCAAGTATGAGCCCTACTCCATGCGCGGCATGCCGCCCATCGTCTGGGACCGTGCTGAAGACATCTCCGTTTATGACAAGTACGGCAACCGCTGGCTCGACTGGAGCAGCGGCGTCCTCGTGACCAACTGCGGCCACGGCGTGCCGGAAGTCCGCAAGGCCATCATTGACCAGGTCAACAGCGGCCTCATCCACAACTACGTCTTCCCTAGCGAAGAGCGCCCGGAGCTTTGCGAGCTCATCGCCAGCGTCTCTCCTGAGCCGTTGAAAAAAGTCTTCCTGCTGAGCACCGGCAGCGAGGCCACCGAGTGCGCCATCAAGCTCAGCCGCGCCCACGGCATTGCCGTCGGCGGCCGGGAAAAGATCGGCATCATCGGCTTCGAACGCGGATATCATGGCCGCACCCTCGCCTCCCAGCAGGCTGGCGGCATGGCGGGCCAGAAGACCTGGATCGTCAACATGGACCCCGCCATCATCAACGTGCCGTTCCCGGACGGCTATTGGGATAGCGACAGCAGCTTCGACGGTTTCCTGAATGCGGTGGAAAAGAGCGGCATGAAGCCCTCCCAGATCGCCGGCGTGATCATGGAGAGCTATCAGGGCGTCGGCCCCGACTTCGCCCCCGTGGAATACATCGAAAAACTCCGCGCCTGGTGCACCGAGCATGACGTCGTGCTCACCTTTGACGAAGTGCAATCCGGCTTCGGGCGCACAGGCAAGTTCTGGGCCTTTGAGTATTACGGCGTGGTCCCGGACCTCATTTGCTGTGGCAAGGGCATCTCCTCCTCCCTCCCCCTGGCCGCCGTCATCGGCCGTCCGGACATCATGGACCAGTTCCCTCCGGGCTCCATGACGAGCACCCATTCCGGTAACCCAGTCTGCTGCGCTGCCGCCCTGGCCAACATCCGCAAGCTGCTGGATGAAGACCTCACCGGCAATGCCGCCCGCCTGGGCCCCGTGCTGCTGGCCGGTTGCAAGGAGATCCAGTCACGCCATCCTGAAGTCATCGGCAACGTCACCTGCGCCGGCCTCGTCGCCGGTCTGCAGACCGTCAAACGCGGCACCAAGCAGCCGGACCACGATCTCGCCCACCGCGTCATCGAGCTTTGCTATCAGAAGGGCCTGCTCTTCTTCGCACCCGTCGGTGCCTGGGGCCAGACTGTCAAAATCTGCCCCCCTCTCACCATCCCTCTGGACGCCCTCCAGGAAGGCATCGCCGTCATGGCCGAAGCCTTCGATGAAGCCGTCGCCGAAATGTACGACGACGTCGAAGTCGAAACCGCTGATGAAAAAGAGGCCGAGCTGGTCGCTTAACTTCTCCAGACTCCTCACAAAAAAATCCCATGACTGCCAGGTCATGGGATTTTTTATGGAATGATGAAGAGGCAGCCCTGGTTTGCTCACCCGTGCCGACCTTTAAACGTCAGCTCCGCAATGCCGGATTTGTCCAGACCTCCAAGCCCCAGGCTGACCATCTTCTGATACTGGGCGATGGTGGCCAGGTTCAGAGGCAGATTCAGGTTCACGCTTTCCGCCATGCTGCCGGCGATGCCGCTGTCCTTGGCGGCGTGCTCGGCGGAGAACCAGCAGTCATGCTCGCGCGCCACCATGTCGGCACTGTCCGTCTCCAGCACACGGCTGTTGGCACCGGTCTGACTGAAGACCTCGCGGATCATGTCCAGGTCATGCCCCAGGGCGGCGGCCAGTCCCAGGCCCTCGGCCAGGCCGGCGGTGTTGATGTTCATCACCATGTTCACCA
Organism: Prosthecobacter sp. SYSU 5D2; assembly: GCF_039655865.1. Classification (NCBI taxonomy): domain Bacteria; kingdom Pseudomonadati; phylum Verrucomicrobiota; class Verrucomicrobiia; order Verrucomicrobiales; family Verrucomicrobiaceae; genus Prosthecobacter; species Prosthecobacter sp. SYSU 5D2. Next base: position 188,495 of record NZ_JBBYXL010000002.1, read on the forward strand.
GCGCCTTCACTTCCGCTGCGCGGCCAGGGCCGCCGATGAAGCGGCGGTTCACGCTCATCTGCTCCAGTATGGGAAGCACGTCGTTATAGACGGATTCATCACCCGCCAGCATCAGGTACAGCTTGCCTTCGCGGGCATGGCTGATGCTGGAGGCCATACTGGCTTCCAGGCTGTCCGCCCCGGCTGCCTTCGCCGCTTCATAGACTTCCCGATGGATGCCCGGGGAGACGGTGGCGCAGTTGATGAAAATCTTTCCCTTGGCTTCATTCAGCAGGTTGTCGCCGGGGCCGAAGAAGATGGTCCGCATGGACTCGTCATTGGTGACGACGGTGAAGATCACGTCCGCAGCCGCAGCCACCTCAGCCAGTGTTTCCGGGGCGGCACAGCCCAGTTCTTCCGCCAGGGCAGTGGCGATGGGGCGGTGGCTGTCATACACGGCGGTCACGCTGTATCCGCAATCTTTCAAACGACGGGCCATGTTGGCTCCCATGCGTCCGACTCCGACAAAGGCGATGGTCTTGCTCATAAAGAAAAAATAAAAAAACTGGGGTTGGGAAAAGGTAAAGGTGGCGGGTGTAGAAGTCTGTCTGCAATAATGCAGGGCCGTCAACACTACGGTTTCAGTTCGCCCAGGCGCAGCACTTTTTCGATCTGTGGCATGCCCTGCTCATCCACAATGCGCAGCGTCAGCGCCGGATCGGCCGTCTGCCAGTCAATGTCCAGCGTGCCCACATTGGGCTGGTGAAAGGTCTTCGGCAGCACCCGGTTCTCATTCGGCGTGGGCGTGCCGCGTTTATGCACCTGCGTCATGGAACTGGCCGTGAAGTCATAGAGAGGGTAAGGGACTCCCTGCGTGAGCGCGGACATCTCGCACCAGTGCCGGTCCCCGCTCAGGAAAAGCACGCCCGCTGCTTTTGTATCCGCGATCAGCTTCACCATCCGCTGCTGTTCATGCGGAAAATTACCCCAGCTTTCGCTGCCGCTCGCCGCCGCGGCAAACTGGATGCTGGAGACGACCAGGCGCAGTTCCGCCGGTTCTTGAAGCACCTTTTTCAGCCATGCCCACTGCGCCTCTCCCAGCACGGTCGTGGTCAGGTCGTTGGTCGGCACCGCGCTGCCGCCGTTCGTGGCCTGGTCCTTCGGCACCCGTTTCAGTGGACTGCGGAAGTAGCGCGTATCCAGCAAGATCACCTGCGTACGTTTGCCATCGGGTCCAAACGTGCGCGCCTGGTAAACCCCCTCCTGTTTCCGCAGCGGCGACCCCGCAGGCTCGTTCAGCCAGTCCAAAAACTCCTTTTGGGATTCCTTTCTCATCGGGTAGTCCGCCCCGCCGTCATTCACACCAAAATCGTGGTCATCCCATGTCGCCAGCATCGGAGCTTTGGCGCGCAGACCTTGGAAAAACGTGCTTTCGCCCAGCGCCATATACTTCGCCCGCATCTTCGCCATGTCTTCCGTGTCTGCGTAAATGTTATCCCCCATGAACAAGAAAAGATCCATCGGCAGAGTCAGGGTGCGTTCCAGCATCGGGTGGTTCGTCAGATTCAGGCAGGAGCCGAAAACAATGTGCTTTAGAGGCTGCGCCGGGGCCTTCAAATCAAAAGGAAAGCTCGTTTCTCCTGGGAACAGCACCGAAAACTTCGGGTGCTCCATGCAGGAGATGTAATTGCGAAAGACCACCGCCAGCGGCGTGTCCTTCGTGGCCCGGATACGCCAGGCTGTGCTGCCTTCTGGCACCCGGGTCTCCCAGGTGCCTGTTAGCACCGCAATGTCATCCTCCGTATCCAGGGGACCGCGGTTGTGACCTGTGAATTCGAAGCTGAACTGCGGCTTCACCACGCCTGAAGGCTCGAAGAGAAATTCGATGTATTTTTCCACCATCTCCCCGGCTTTCTGCTTCAGTTCCGCCACCCTTTCAGGCTTCAGTTCCCCCACCACCGGCTGCATCAGGGACGGTGCGTTTTCCGGGTCTGCCTCGAAGCAGCGCGGGTCCACCTCCACCGTCAGGGTGCATTTTCCCTCCGGGGTAAAGTAGGCCCGCACCGGGATATCCGGCACCGGATGCCCCCAGGCGATGGAGAAAAAACAGAGGGCGGCGACGAGGCGCAGGCAGGTTTTCATAAAAATTCAGGCTTGTAAGCTAACAAAGGATGTGGAGAATCGTATAAGGTTATAGCAACGCCATTGGTTGCACCCATCCAACACGCATCCTGAAACAATTATGAAAAAAGCACTCGCCACCCTCGCCTTCGTTTCCCTGGCTCTCGGCTCCGCCTACGCAGGCTGCGGCAAGGTCGTCACCAATGAAGGCAAACTGAAGTCCTTCGATGCCGCCACCAAGGCTGTCGTCGTTGAAGGCAAAGACGGCAAAGAAGCCAAGCTCACCCTGACCCCTTCCGCCAAAGGCGCTGACGATGCTGAAAAACTCGTCGGTAAAAAAGTCAAAGTGGACAGCGAGCACGGCAAAATCACCAGCATCTCCAAAGCTTAATCTTTCCCCTTTGAGTTCTTTTCAGAAGCCCGGCAGTGATGCCGGGCTTTTGCATTTTCAGGACAGGACGCCGCCCCGCCTGCCGTTCCTGGTTGCATGCGCCGTCTCATTGCCTGCCTCTCCCTCAGTCTTTCCTCCCTTCTTCCCGCAGCAGATCAAGCCCAGCCCAATGTCGTCGTCATCTTCATGGATGACATGGGCTATGCGGATGTCGGCAGCTTTGGTGCCCAGGGTTATGCGACCCCCAACCTGGACCGCCTGGCACAGGAAGGGCGCAAGTTCACCAACTTCCATGTTCCCCAGCCCGTCTGCAGCGCTTCCCGTGCAGGCCTGCTCACCGGCTGTTACCCTAACCGCATCGGCATCCACGGCGCGCTTTCTCCCAAGGCCACCCACGGCCTGAATGCGGATGAAATGACCCTCGCCGAGGTGGCCAAACAGAAAGGTTACGCCACCGCCGCCGTCGGCAAATGGCACCTCGGCCACCTGCCGCCTTTTTTGCCCACCCGCCACGGCTTCGATGAATACTATGGCCTCCCTTATTCCAATGACATGTGGCCCTTTCACCCGCAGGCCAGGCCCGGTACCTATCCCAAACTGCCGATGTATGAAAATGAGAAGGTCGTGGATGAGGACGTCACCCCGGAGGACCAGACCCGCCTAACCACGGATTATACTACGCGCGCCGTCAGCTTCATCGAGCGCAGCAAAGACCGGCCCTTCTTCCTCTACCTCGCCCACAGCATGACTCATGTCCCGCTTTTCGTGAGTGATAAATTCGCCGGCAAATCCGGAGCCGGGCTGTATGGAGACGTCATGATGGAGGTGGACTGGTCCGTCGGCCAGATCATGGAAACCCTGAACAAACACGGGCTGGAGGACAATACCTGGGTCATCTTCACGTCCGATAACGGCCCCTGGCTCAGCTACGGCGACCACGGCGGCTCCGCAGGCCCTCTTCGCGAAGGCAAAGGCACCGTCTGGGAGGGCGGCACCCGCGTCAGCGGCATCATGCGCTGGCCGGGCAAGATCCCCGCAGGCAGCACCAGCGATGCCATGCTCATGACCATTGACATCCTTCCCACCCTGGCAGCCGTCATCGGCGCGGACCTGCCCAAACACCCCATAGACGGCAAAAATGTCTGGCCCCTCATCACCGGCGAAAAAGGTGCCAAAAACCCCCAGGAGTTCTACGCTTTTTATTACCATCAAAACGAACTCCAGGCCCTCACCAGCGGCGATGGGCGGTGGAAACTGGTCTTCCCCCACACCTACCGCACCCTGGGCGAGGGAGCCCCTGCCACCGGCGGGATCCCTGTCCAATACCAGCCTGCAAAGGTGGCAGAGCCAGAGCTGTATGACCTTTATGCGGATATTAGCGAATCCAAAAACCTCGCTGCCAGCCAGCCTGAGGTCGTCAGCCAGCTCAAGGCCCATGCTGGCCGCATTCGTGCCGAGCTTGGAGACAAGCTCCACAAGCAGCCGAAAGGTTCAGGCAGCCGCCAGGCGGGTCAAATAAAGGGGCAATAACCCTCAGCAAGCCTCCCGGTTGCATCAAAAGTTCCTTCACGCGGGCTTGCAGGCTGCGTGATTGCCGCTGGATTTCCCTCTGTGACGGACTTTTCAGCGTTTTTATTCCAAATTTTCGCTGTTTCCGAAAATCGTGTCTTGCTGCCGGAGGCTCTTTGCGGATAAAAATAAAAAATCCCGATTGTGCCAACGCCATCAGCCCAAGCATAAAGGTCTCATTCCCCCCAACCATGATGAAAATTTACACAGCCCTCTCGATCCTTGTCATTGGTCTTCACTCCGGCATTGCTCAGGACGCCGAATCCGTTCAGGTGAAGGGTGAAAAGCTGCAGATCAATTCGATTCAGACTCCCCAGTTTCAGGCGAGCAATGTTGGCGAAAAACGGTGGCGTCCCAAAGATTGGCTCGAAGTTGATCTTCCATTTGAAATCAAACTGGCCAACGCGGCCGGTGGCCGCAACGGCAGCCTCTCGGTAATGACGGTGAATTATTACATCGGCCTGAACGCCCAAAACAAAGAAGGCAAGTTTGAGGTCATCAAGGGCGTCTTTAATTACATTGACATCCCCGCTTCTGAAAAGTGCCACGCTCTGGCTTATGTGGCACCCGCCTCTCTACGCCGCCTTCTTGGTAAGGATGGCTTCACCACCTCCGACATCAAAGCCTGGGGATATGAAATCATGGTGGACGGCAAGCGGATCGCCGGTGACAGCAGCATTGGCAATGCCTGGTGGGAAAAGGGCGACTCTTTCTCGATGAATGACGGCGTCTTGCTGGCCAAGACAGACACTCCATTTGGTATTCTTTGGGGTGACTACGACGTCAGCGCCAAGAAGAACTGATCAGGTTCCCGGCCCTCTTTTTCCAAGGCACGTTTTTTTACAAACAAACAGCATGGCAGACAGCAAAAGCATAGCGGTCCTGAATCTCGGCTCACAGAGATTGTCAGGTGCCATTTTCGGCAAATCAGGGGGCGATCTTGTACTGAAAAAGTACGAGTTTGTGGACATGAGCGGCGATCCCACCGTGGACGTTTCCCGGATCCCCCAGCTTAATGTTGGCATTCAGGAGCTTGTCTCCCGGCTCAAGATTAAAGGCAGCTCTGTCAATTACGCTGTCGCAGGCCACACTGTATTCTCCCGGTTCGTCAAGCTCCCGCCTGTTCAGGGCGACCGCATGGACCAGATTGTGGAATTTGAGGCCCGCCAGAACGTGCCTTTCCCCATTAATGAGGTGATCTGGGATTACGAAGTGGTCTCAGAAATGGGAGAGACGGAAGTCATCCTCGTCGCGATCAAGTCGGACTCCCTCAATGAAGTCAATGACACCGTCACCAAAGCGGGCCTGAAGACCGCTTGTGTGGACCTCGCCCCGCTGGCCCTCTTCAATGGCTTCCGCTACAGTTACCCGGATGTGGATGAACCGGTGGTCATCATTGACCTCGGTGCACGCTCCACCAATCTGGTGTTTGTGGAAGAAGGCCGCTTCTTCACCCGCAACGTGCTCGTTGGCGGTGCCACCATCACCAACGCCATTGCGAAGGAGTTCAACATCAGTTTTGCAGAGGCTGAACAGCAAAAGATCTCCGTGGGTTATGTGGCCCAGGGCGGAGCCGTTGAAGAGCACTCGGATCCGGCCATCGCTGCCCTTTCCAAGGTCATACGCAATGCTGCCACACGGCTCCATGGCGAGATCATGCGCACCATCAATTATTACCGCACCCAGCAGGGCGGGTCCCCGCCAGCGCGGGTCTTTGTCTGCGGTGGCGGTGCATTGCTGGGTAACATGACCCTTTTCCTTGAGGAAAAACTGAAGCTCCCCGTCGAGCTTTTCAATCCTCTCCGCGGTGTGCAGACTGACCGTGGCGTGAATGCTGAGGCGGCCACCAATGATGCTCCCTTCCTGGCAGAGATCGTCGGTCTCGCCCTCAGGTCTGCTGGCGCATGCCCTTCGGAAATAGAGCTTGTTCCGGACGCTCTGGCCAACGCACGCGATGGCGCGCGCCGCGCTCCTGCCCTGATCATGGCCGGCCTCTGTCTCTGGGCCGCCCTTGGTGCCGGAATGATGTACTTCAAAAATGCTGAGCGCGTCACCCTGGAGCAGCTCGGCGGCATGCAGCAGGAAAATGTTCGTCTGACCGGCCTGGCCAACCAGATTCGCAACCTGGATGCCACTTTAAACCAGTCCATCGCCTTGACGCAGCCTTTGATCAAAGCCGTCAGCGAGCGCTCCTATTGGGTGCGGATGCTGAACGAGATCAACAACCAGTTTGAAGACGATCTCATCTGGATCACGGTGGTTGAAGTCCTCAAGGACGGCAAGCCCATCACCATCCCGCTCTTCAACGTGGAGAACTCCCCCTCGGATTCAGGCACCACGCCGAAACCCGGAGCCCAGCCCGTCTATGAACTTCGTCTCCAGGGTCTTTACCGCAAGAATGACGAGGGCGAGCAGGTCGTTTACCGCTATGCCAGCGCCCTTTCCAAACTGAGCTGGTTTGCCGCTGAAAAGTTCGAAGAAAAACGCGCCGACTATGTCAGCGCCCAGAGCGGTGTCGAGGAAGACCGCTACGCATACCAATTTAACATCAAGCTGCCTATCGCGCAGCCCATGGAATTCACAAAGTAATGAGCTGGATCCAACAAAACAAATTGCCTGCCGCCATTCTTGGTGTCTCAGCCGCAGGTGCCGCCGGTCTGGGCTTTATGCTCTTTTCCGCCTATTCAAGTTACACGACCAGCCTGGAGCAGTTTGATGCTACCAACGCCAGCCTGGCCTCGCTGAAAAGTGCCACGCTGCCCCCTTCACCTGAAAACCTGGCCATCAAGCAGGGCCTCGTCAAGGAGTTCACCGATGAAGCTGGCCGGCTTTCCCTGGTGCTCAACACCATGCAGTCTGAAACCCAGGCCAAGCCTACCACGGACACGGAGTTTCAGGCCAAGCTGAAGACCAAGATTGCGGATTCCCGCAAATACGCAGCAGACCGCCGCATGGGCCTCCCGGCCACCTATAACCTCACCTTCGACCGTTATACGGCTGAACTGCCAAAGTCCAACGAGGTCGCCACGGATCTTTCCGGTTACCTGGACGCGGTGGATGCCATCGTCAATGCCTTCGCCAATGCGGGTGTCCGGCAGGTGGAAATGCTGGAGCGTTCTGAACTGGATTCCGAAAAAAGCGAGGTCCAGCCCACCACCCGAGGGGCAGCCAAAAAAGGCCCTGCCCGTCCGGCCGTGGCTGCACCCAAGCTGACGGAGCGCCGCCAGGTGCGCGCCATCCTCACGCTTGACCAGGCTGCGCTTCAGCTTCTCATGAGCAATCTGGCCAGCCCTTCGGAAATGGCCTACTTCACCGTCGTCCGCCAGCTCCGCATTGAAAACGAACGCCAGGAAGGACCTCTCCGCTCGGAAGTTTTCATCCCCGTCGCCACGACTGGTGAAGTTGATGAAAACGGCGTTCCCATCCCAGTCCCGGTGGTGCCTGCGGTAGAGGGTACACCAGCCCAGGCCGTGGCCACAGTGGCGGCTCCGGTGGATGCCGTGGCCGTGCTGGGCAATGAGCGGCTACGCGTCTTCCTCGAAATTGACCTCGTGTACTTCTTGAACGCTCAAACGGCCAGCGCTGCCACCCGGTGAAGACACCCGGCATCATCTCGTCACAACTTTAGATCAGCCATATGCAGAACAGGAATGGGAAATATGAAAAAGTCCTTTTGGGCATCGCCGCGGTGATTGCCCTGGGGGTCGCGGGTTACCTTGTCTGGACCAGTCAAAGCTTTGGAGACAGGCTTGTGCGTCTTAACAGCTCTTCCAGGAACGATCCTGGGCAGCCTCCGACGGGCCTTGTCACGGCCACCGTCCAGCGCCTCAGCGAAAAAGCCCTCTGGGTTTCCCCCGTCAAGAAGGGCAAGCCTGTGCCGCTCAACAAGTCCATCCTTCTGGTTAAAAAAGGAGATGAGCTTTTCGACCTTCAGCTGGAGCAGCCGCAGTTCCGTCCACCCATGACCAACAAGTATCTGGTGGAAAACGACCTGCCGGACATCCTCTCGCCCAATGTGGGAGATCTGGATCCTGACGGTGACGGCTTCAGCAACCTGGAGGAGTTCAACAAGAACACCAGCCCCCGTGATCCCAAGGACCACCCTCCTTTCACAGACAAGCTGGTTCTGAAGCGCCGGATTACCTTCGACTATATCTTGAAGTTGAACAGCAGTTCATCCCCCTTCCAGATCCGCCGCCTGACTCCGGAACCCGCCAAAAGCGTCTTCGTTATTCCAGGTGCCGACTTTGGGTTTGATCGCGGTGTTGAGCGCTTCAAGGCCATCAGCTTTGAAGCCAAGACCGTCGCCGACCCTACAGTGGGTGAGAAGGACGTGTCCGAGCTGACCGTCCTGGACAAAGGCACTAACAAAGAGTTCAAGCTCATCAGAAATGAAGAAATGAACCTTGCCGAATACGAGGCTGAATTTGAATTCATCCTCGGTGACCGGCCCACGCGCATCGTCAAGAAAGGTGATACCTTTCAGATTCCCGGCATCGGTACGACCTACCGCTTGCTGGAGATTGAAGAGACCAGTGCTGTCATCCAGCCGGTGGATGGCGGGGAACCCATTACAATCAACAAAGGATAATTTATTCAGCCCAACCAAAAAAATCTCGCCAGACGCACGCAAATCCTGATAAACAGCTCGGCTCATTGTTAATTTTGTCAAATCGCACCCTTCTATGATGCACCTCTCCCGAATGAAGAAAAACCAAATTGCCCTCATGGTTGCTCTTGCAGCTCCCATGGTCGCCACGCCCGCCGTTGCCGGCGAGGGTGGTATCGTCAGTGTCCCCGGCATCGCAGAACGGGAAATCGCCCGTCGTGCTGCACGCGTGGAAGATGCCAGGCAGGCCATGGAAAAAGGCGACGAGCTTTACGGCAAAGGTGAGTATGAAGCCGCGTTGGCCCAATACCGTGCTGCCAAGGACATTCTGGACCAGTTGCCAAACGCTCCTTTCATTCAGGACTGGCGGAATCTGGCCAATCTCAAGTTTGCTGACTGTGCCATCGTCGTTGCCCGTGAGAAGGCCAAGATCGGCGATTACGTCGCCGCCCGAAAGCTGATCGAAGAAGCCCAGCTTGCCGTTCCTGACCATCGCGCCGCACGCATCTTCGCCAAGCATCTGGATGATCCGGACCGCTGGCCGCCTGCCTTGACCCCGCAGCACGTGGAGAACGTCAGCAAAGTGACCAAGCAGCTCCACCTCGGCCACAGCGCCATGGAAATCGGCGATTACGACAAGGCAAACCTCATGTTTGAGGAAGCCCTCCGCATTGACCCTTACAACTCCGCTGCACGCCTGGGCATGCAGAAGACTGAGCAGAAGCGCAGTGAATATTTTGAGACTGCGCGTGACCACCAGCGTTCCCGCATGCTGAACATGGTTAACGAAGCCTGGGAGCACAAGCCGCCAGTTCGTGGTCTGGTCATTGATCCAATGGACACGGGCGGTGTCGAACCCACCGTCTATCTGACCCGCAAGATGCAGGAAATCGTTTTCCCGAGCGTCCAGTTTGCCGGTGCCAGCATCGAAGAAGCTGTTGAGTTCCTTCGTGTCAAAAGCCGCGACCTTGACCTGGTGGAAACCGATCCAACCAAAAAAGGTGTGAACATCATTCTCAAGGCCGGCGATGCCCCTGTCACCGCCTCCATCAGCCTTGACCTGAAGGATGTGCCCATGGTGGAAGCCCTCCGCTACGTCACTGAACTTGCCGGCATGAAGTATAAGGTGGAGCCTTTTGCAGTGCTCATCGTGCCAGGTTCTGAAACGACGGTGGAGCAGTTCACCCGCATCTACAAAGTCGGTCCGGACTTCCTCACCCTTGGCGGCTCTGGTGGCGGTGATGCAGCGCCAGCTGCCTCTGCGGATCCCTTCGCCACGGGTGCAACGGCACCCTCCACGGGCCTTGGCACCCGCATGACGGCCATCGAGATCCTGAAATCCCAGGGCATTGCCTTCCCTGAAGGTGCCTCCGCTGTCTTCAACCGGGTTTCCTCCCAGCTGATCGTCAAAAACACCCAGCCAAACCTTGATCTGGTTGAAGCCTTTGTCGAAGCCACCCGCAATGAAGGTCCGAAGCAGATCTACATCACCTCCAAGTTTGTGGAAGTGTCCCAGAAAAACACCGATGAACTCGGCTTTGACTGGCTGCTTGGCACCATCGGACGCGGCAACGACGTCCAGGGCGGCGGCGGCACTGACGGTAACTCCGGCGTCAGTTCCACCACGATTGCTTACCCCTCTGCTGTTGCCAGCATTCTGCCTGGAGCTGGTAATGCGCTCGCCGGCGGCGTGGCTCCCATCAGCCGCAGCCTCCGCACGGGTGGTAATGCCATCAGCGGCAATGCGATTGACTCCCTCATCAATGGCACTCCTGCTGTATCTGAAGCTCCTGGCGTTCTTAGTGTCGCAGGTGTTCTAACCGATCCTCAGTTCGCTCTCGTCATCCGGGCCATGTCCCAGCGCAAAGGCGTGGATCTCATGAGCGCCCCGAGCGTCACGGCCAAGCATACTCAGCGGGCCACGGTTGAAGTCGTTCGCGAATTCATCTACCCGACCGAGTTTGACCCACCGCAGATCCCAACCAACGTCGGTGCCATCCAGGGCGGCGGCGGCGGCGGCGGCGGTTCCATTCCCGTCACCCCAACCACTCCTACCGCTTTTGAAATGCGCCAGGTGGGTGTTCGCATGGAAGTGGAACCTTCCGTCGGTGCCGACGGTTATACCATTGATCTTCAGCTCAATCCTGAAGTGACGGAGTTCGACGGATTCATCAACTACGGCAGCCCTATCAACAGCGTCAACCCTGGCAGCCCTGCGTCACAATTTCTTGACCTAATTACGGGCCTCGTCACAACCACTGCCGCCGTTCCTCCTAGCACAGTCGAACTCACTCCGAACATCATCAACCAGCCTGTGTTCTCCGTCCGCCGCGTCACGACCAACGTGACCATCTGGGACGGCCAGACGGTGGTGCTGGGCGGTCTGATCCGCGAGGACGTGCAAGATGTGGAAGACAAGATTCCTGTGCTGGGTGACCTGCCCTTCATCGGCCGTCTGTTCAAGTCCACCGTGGAAGATCACTTCAAGCGCAACCTGATGATCTTTGTGACTGCCAAGCAGATTGACCCTGCCGGCCAGCCCATCAACCCGAACCTTTCCACCAGTGGCGGTGCCTCCGCAGGTGCTGAGGCCTCCAATCTGCTGCTGCCTCCTGTTGGCAACTGATCTGGCACTCATCTGAAAGTATGTTCTGCCGCAGGCAGGTGGTCCTTGATCACCTGCCTGTGTGCTTTTAAAATAAAAGACCGGTTCATGAAATCCTGGATCATCACAGGCGGCGTCGCCTGCGGCAAAAGTCTGGTCACAGAGCTGCTGGCCACGCATCTCCTGAAGGACAGGTCCCGCGTCTTTTCCTCTGATGGTACGGTCCAGGAACTGCTTGATACCCCGGAAATCACTACCCAACTGGTCCGGCATTTTGGTGAATCCGCCGTTGTGCACCAGCAAGGCCGCATCCTGGCCAGCCGCGAAGTCTTGCGTGCAGAGGTGTTCGCAGACCCGGAGAGAAGAAAAATTCTTGAGCAGATTCTGCACCCCAGAGTCCTGAAAAGCCTGGAGCAGGCCCGGGAAGCCCAGGCGGAAATGGGGGTAAATCTTTTCCTTGCGGAGGTGCCTCTGCACTATGAGATTGGTTCCACAGTTTCAGCGGATCTGATCATCGTTGTGGCGTCTAGCCCGGAAGTTCAGAAAAGGCGGATGATGGATCGTCGAGGTCTCGACGAATCAATGATCGAAAAGATGTTGAGGGCTCAGTGGCCCATCGAAGCCAAAGTTGAGAGAGCAGATGTGGTCATCTGGAATGATGGTGACCGCAGCGCTCTTGAGGCTCAAGTGCTGACACTGGTAAGACAGCACTGGCAAGCATGAATCCAACCGACTCCTCCGAGACCTCCACAGAGGTCCTATCTCCCGCATCTGACGCAGCGCCTGCGGAAGTCTCTGAAGCACCGGGCCTGCCCGCACCGCAGCCTTCCCCGGATTCTGCGCCCGATAACGATGCCCCCGCAGTGCCTGCCTCTGATTCCCAGGGCAAGCCGGAAAAGCCTTCCGCTCCCGTCGCCGAGCCTCCGTTCCCGGAGGAGATCTCCCTCAACGACCTTCAGGAAGCCTCCCTCGCTGACATCCAGTCCCTGGCTGAAAAGGTGGGTTTCCGCATGAATGCCAGCCGGTCCAAGCACCAGCTCATCTATGATCTTCTCGCCTGGATGGCGGACCACCGCACCCGCGTGAAGGTGGATGGCATCCTGGAAATCGGCTCCGATAACTTTGGCCTCATCCGTTATCCGAAGTACAGCTTTGCCCCGTTGCCTGAGGATGTTTTCATCCCGCTTTTTCTTGTCCGTAAATTTAATCTTCGCCCCGGCAACCGCATCACCGGCTTTGCCCGTGCACCGAAGGACCGGGACAAATACCTGGCCATTGACCGTATCACCGAGGTGGACGGTGTCTCTATTGATACCTGGGAGCCGCCAGTCCATTTCGACAAACTGACCGCCATGTTCCCCAATGAGCGGATCATCCTGGAGATGCCTCGCCCCTGTGCCGCCTCCGTGCGCATCATGGATCTCATCGCCCCCCTGGGCAAAGGCCAGCGCGGTTTGATCAATGCGTCTCCAAGGTCCGGCAAAACTGTCCTCCTCAAGGACATCGCCAAATCCATCGTTCATAACCACAAGGAAATCTCCCTCATCATCCTCCTCCTGGATGAGCGCCCGGAAGAAGTCACCGATTTCGAAGAATCCGTCAGCGGCTGTGAGATCTACAGCTCCACCTTTGACGAAAGCCCCAAGCGCCACAGCCAGCTGGCTGAGCTCGTCCGCGAGCGCGCCTGCCGCCTCGTGGAGTCGGGCAAAGATGTGGTCATCCTCCTGGATTCCCTCACCCGCCTCGCACGCGGTTACAACAGCCTCGGCGGCGGCAAAGGCCGCACCATGTCCGGCGGGATGGACTCCAAGGCCATGGTCAAGCCAAAGAAATTCTTCGGGGCCGCCCGCAATGTGGAAGAAGGCGGCAGCCTCACCATCATCGCCACCGCCCTCATCGAGACGGAAAACCGCATGGACGACCTCATCTTTGAGGAGTTCAAAGGCACCGGCAACATGGAGGCCACCCTGGACCGTGAAATTTCCGAGCGCCGTATCTTCCCGGCGCTTCATGTGCTGAAATCCGGCACCCGCCGGGATGACCTCCTCTACCACCCGGATGAGTTCAAGCGCGTCTCCGCCATCCGCAAGCAGCTGGCCCAGGTGCCCGCCGTGGAGGCTCTCGAGCTGCTGCTGCGCAACATCGCCCGCACCAGCAACAACGCTGAAATTTTGCTCACGGGTCTCAAATGAGTGACGTCGTCCCTCCTCTCATCCCCCCGGCCATCGTGCCCGGCGATTACGTCTTTATTGACCAGCCGGAGCATCTTCAGCAGTGGCTCATCGAGACAGAAGCCCACATGCAGGCCACCGGTGAGAACCGCTGCTGCCTGGATACGGAGGCGGATTCCCTCCATCATTACCACGAAAAGCTCTGCCTCCTCCAGGTCGCCTGCGCAGGCCGCTTCGCCCTCGTAGATCCCCTCGCCATCGAGGATATCTCCGGCCTCCTCGCTCTCCTGGACCGGCATGAGCTCTGGTTCCACGGCTCGGATTATGACCTCACCATGCTCCGCCGTACTTATGGCTGGGCGCCGCGCGTCGTCCGGGATACGCAGATCGCCGCCCGCCTGGTTGGCTTCCGCCAGTTTGGCCTCGCCGCGCTCATCCATTCCATGTTCGGCCTCCAGCTTTCCAAAGCCTCCCAAAAGGCCGACTGGAGCCGCCGCCCCCTCCCGGAGCACATGCTCTCCTACGCCGTGGATGACGTCCGTTACCTCATCCCCCTGGCTGATTACCTCATGAAGCTCTTGCGCGAGAAGGGCAGGGAAGCCTGGTTCGAGCAGAGCTGCGCCGGTCTGCAGGTGGATGTCGCCGCCCGCAGCATCGCGCCGAAGGAAGACCCCTGGCGCGTCCAGGGCAGCGGCCGTCTTCATTCCAAAGGTCTTGCCATTCTCAAAGCCATGTGGGACTGGCGGGAGGCCATCGCCATGGAGCGGGACATCCCTTGCTACCGGATCATGTCCAACAAGCAGATGGTCAGCTACGCCGAGACCTTCGAGGTCGGCGGCGTCATGAATCCTCCCGGCGGCTGGCGCCCGCGCTGGAAAAAAGAATTCCACGATCTCATCGCTGATGTCTTCCGTGCTGGCCAGTCCGCCTGGCCTCAGCGTGTCAAAAAGGCCAAAGCCCGCCTCAGCGATACCCAGCGCGACCAGATTGACCGCCTCTGCGCCCTCCGCGACACCATCGCTGGCAGCCTTGATATCGAAAGCAGCCTCCTCGGCTCCCGCAGCACCCTGGAAGAAGTCGTCGCTGACGGAGCCGGTCTGGATGCCCTCATGGCCTGGCAGCGGGAACTTCTGAAGGAGCCCCTGGAAAGCGTGCTCCAGCAGCCTCAAACCGTCGCTGCCTGACCGGTCAAGACAGGGACCTGGCAAGTCCCTCTCCTTGAAACTCACTCAAAGTGCATCGTGCCGATGTCCCCGCGCCGTTGCAAGCCGTCAAAGTTTACCTTCTGGGATTCCGCATAAGCCTTGTCCCGCGCGGCTTCCCGCGTGCTGCCCTGCGCCACCACCGCCAGCACCCGGCCGCCGTTGGTTTCAAACTGGCCCGACTCATTTTTCCGCGTCCCGCAGTGGTACACGCGCGCACCTTCCACCGCCTCCAGTCCGGAGATCACATCCCCGCTCCGGGATGAAACCGGATACCCGGCCGAAGCTGAGATCAGGCAGATGCTCCAGCCTTCGGCAAACTGGATCAGCTCCGGTTTCAGCGTCCCCTTCGCCGCCTCAAAGACATAATTGGCAAAGTCGCCCCTCAGCATCGGCATGACCGCCTCGGCCTCAGGATCACCAAAGCGGCAGTTAAATTCCAGCATCTGCGGCCCTGTCGGCGTCAGCATGATGCCAAAGTAAAGGAAGCCACGATACTTCAGCCCGTCCTTCTGCAGCCCTTCCACCGTCACCTTGACCATCTCGTTTTCGATCTGGGTCATCAGCTCTGGCGTGGCCAGTTCCCGGCCAGCCACCGCGCCCATGCCGCCTGTGTTTGGCCCTTCGTCATTGTCGCGGATGCGCTTGTAGTCGCGAGCCGGCATCAGGATCTGGTACTGGTCATCACACACGGAGACAAAAATGCTGATCTCCGGGCCGGACAGGCATTGCTCAATGAGAAGGTCTCCTGCGCCGAAGATGCGCTTCTCCATCACATCTTCAATGAAGGCCTCCGCCTCCGTCCTGTCCGGGCACACTGCCACGCCCTTGCCCGCCGCCAGACCGTCAAATTTCAGCACAATGGGAAACCGGTTCAGCGCCGCCTTGGCCTCCGCTGCCGTGGTCGCCACCGTAAAGTCCGCCGTCGGGATGCCGTGCCGTTGCAGAAACCGCTTCGCGAAAATCTTCGAGGCTTCCAGTTGCGCCGCTTCTTTGAACGGTCCCCAGCATGGGATGCCCGCCTCTGCGCACAGGTTCGCAAGGCCCCGGTCCTTCACCAGCCACGCCTCCTCTCCCGCCACACACAAGTCTATAGCATTCTCCTGCATCCAGGTCATCAGCTCCGGCAGGCCCGGCACATCCACCCGCGTCGCCAGCGTCGCGATGGCATCACTGCCCGGATACGCATACAGCTCATGCTTCTGCGGAGATTCGCTCAATGCGGTAATCAGGGCGTGTTCACGCCCGCCTTTGCCAGTAACCAGGATCTTCATGGGGCGGGATGCATAGCGCGCCAGCGGCGCTAGGCAACCCTGGAAAAGTCCGCCCTTCAGATCGCGCCTTTTTTCTTCAAAAACGGCACCAGCTCATCCACGCCAAAGTCCGCCAGCACCTCCCCGTCCCAGTCCATCGTCGGTGCCTTGCTCTGGCCAGAGAGGTCAATCATTTCCTGCATCGCCTCCCGGTTGCCGCTAACCACCACCTGTTTAAAGGGCACGTTGTTTGCCTCCATGTAGGAGATCACATCATCGCACCAGGGGCAGCCGGTTTTTACATACACGATCGGAGTCATAAGAAAGAAAAGGGAGGAATGGGGAAGGGGAGAAAGGTTTTCTCTTGTAGCATACGGATGCGGAGTCTTCCATGGTTCTATTCTCCATGACTGACCTCTCCGCGTCCCCTGCCACTGATCCGCTCAGCATTTACCGCTACCGCGACGGCCTGTATGCCGTGGACCTCATCACCGCCGCGCTCAGCCTGGATTTCTTCACCTGGCTGGCCGCGCAACCCTCCAGTCTGCAGGAAATCTGCACTTATCACGGCTTCAAAGAACGCCCCGCCGATGTCATGATGACCCTCTTCGCAAGCAACGGCTGGGTGCATCAGGAGTCCGGCCGTTTTCAGCTCACCCCCACCGCCCGTGAGCATCTGTGCGCCGGGTCCGAGTGGTTCCTGGGTCCTTATTACGCCTCCCTGCACGACCGGCCCATCGCCCGCGATTACCTGGAGGTCCTCCGCAGTGGCAAGCCCGCCGGCTGGTCCGGGGACAAGGCCGCCTTTGACTGGCATCAGGCCATGGAGCAGGAGGACTTCGCCCGCAGCTTCACCGCCGCCATGGATTGCCGGGGCCGTTACCTAGCCCAGGCCCTGGCTAAAAAACTGGACCTCACCGCCCGCACCCGCCTGCTGGATATCGGCGCAGGCTCCGGCATCTACGCCTGCTCCATCGCCGCCCAGCATCCCCACCTCCAGGCCGTCGTGTTCGACCAGGTCCCCGTGGACCGCATCGCCAGCAAGCTCATCGCCGAGCGCGGCTGCGCCGACCGCGTCACGGTCACCACCGGCAACATGTTTGATGGCCTTCCCACCGGCTGCGACGTTCACCTCTACAGCAACGTCCTCCACGATTGGGACGTCCAAGAGGTCCGCCAGCTCCTCGCCCTCTCCCACACCGCCCTCCCTCCCGGTGGCCTCCTTATCATCCATGATGCCTTCATCAACGAGGACAAAACCGGCCCCGTCCACGTCGCCGAATATTCCTGCCTCCTCATGCACTCCACCCAGGGCAAATGCTACAGCACCGGCGAATACGCCGCCCTCCTCACTGAGGCCGGTTTCGTCTCTGGCGCTTATGCAGACACCGTCGTTGGCCGTGGATTCATGACCGCCCAGAAGGCCTGATTCCCAGCCACAAAAAAGCCCCGGTGGGTCACACCGGGGCTTTGTTTTATCGAGATTTCAGCTTGGCCTGCTTAAGGAAGCTTGGTGATCTGATCCGAGCTAAAGACGCCCTGTGCACTTGGCTTTGGCGGCAGTTTAGGTTGTGCATAGGTAAGGAAGAAACCCGTTGGAGTGCCGGATTCGTCCAAATACATGATCACACTTGTGCTATTCATGCCTTTGATCAGAACGTAACCCAAAGAGATAGGACGGCTATCGCCAACGAGAGGCATTTTTTTCCCATCAATGGTCAGGGTCTTCAAATCAGGTGAAATCGTGAACTTGATGGTTTCGCCATCTGTCACGGTTCCTGATGCTGGAGGAACGGTGTTGGACTCCTCTTTGATCACAGCATTGTAGGTGCCAGCGGTCGCTGCAGCACTGGCAAGCAATGGATCAATCACAAACGGCCCTTGGAACTGAAGCGCACCATAAGAGATGGTGCCGGTCTTTTTGTCCACTGGCGGGATCATGACAAAACCGGGTGCGAGTGTGAAGGTGGCCAGTTCATCTCCCTCAGGAAGTAAGACGACACCTTCGATAACCACTTTGCGCTTGTCCCCAAGAGTGATTGTGATGGTCACCTTGCCCGTCTTGATGTCCACCTTGCCTTTGAGTATCTTTTTCCAGTCGTCGCTTGTTACCGGATTCGGTGCGCTGGCGTGTGCCTTGGTGACAACGAGGTTGTTTTTCGCATCCAGAGTGAACTGGACGGGAAGGCGGTCAGTTGGGATGTCGCCACTCAGCGCGACATCAAAGACGTAGCCTTCATCAAGGCCGAGGTAGGTTGCCACATTGGTCTTTTTCTCCGGAGCCCATGGTTCAGCACTGGCCAGAAGGCTCAAAGGTCCGAAACCGTCGCGGTAGCTCTTGTCCTTGGCGCCTGCCGCTTTTTTCCACTGGGCGTCATAATAGGACAGGAGAATGTCATTTGGCACTTCGACATGGAAACCGCCGCCATCACGCGCAGTCATGGCCAATCTCCCGCCAAAGAAGCTGCCGTCACGCTTGTAGGGGTTCGTAAAGAACACAAACTGATTATCCGGGCCATTGGGCAGGGTTGCTGTGATCTTGGTGCCGTCACCCAGCTTGCCTGCCAGTTTCATGACTCCTTTTGCATCCACCTTGGCCACGGCATAGCCTGAGCCCTCAGGAGCACCATCAACGTCCGCTGCCAGTTCAAAAGCCACCGTGTAGCTGCCCAGCGTCGGCACCGTCTCACCCTTCGCATAGGTCTTGACCTTGAAACCTGACATAGCGAGACCCACCGTTGCATCGCTTTCCTTCACCGTGACTTCCAGGGTGTCCCGGTCAGCAAAATCCCTGAATTTCAGCTCCAGTGTGTAGGAAGTGCCTTTGATGGCAATGGCAGCGGCATTAATGGCCACACCTGTTTCGGTCAGGCCTTCGCCCTCGGTGGCGGGATCATCACCCGCCGTGTAGTCCAGCGTCGTTTTGAGGGAATAAGTTTTTTTGTCAGAGGTGGTCAGTTTGCCGGAGACCGCGCCTTTGGTGGAGACTTTCAGGGCCAGCAGACCGTAAGGCGATGTTTCAGAAGAAATCAGCGCCTGATAGCTGCCTGCCATGTCGGCAGGGATGGCGGCGCCCATGGCCGCGGTACTGCCCAACAGGGCGCTTAAGAGACTGAGACGGAGTGCTTTCATGGATAGATGAGTGAGTCGGATCTTGTGTGTTTAATTTTTTTGGTTTGGGCTCGGGAGTTGACTTCGGAAGCAGCTTTTGGCTGTGAGGCCATAGCAAGTCAGCATCTTATACGCCATTTTTTCTGGCCGGTATCAGACACCATTTATTTTTGTGAACTTTTTTCGGATAGCATGCAGTCGCATCACACGTTCATTCAGCCTCTTATGCAAAATGCCATCCTTGTTTCCCTTTTCCTTCTCCTAACCGGCCTGGCCCAGGCTGAAACTACCGTCACGATGGAAGGCGTGCACAACTGCTGCAAAGGCTGCACCAACGGCATTGTCAAGGCCGCCGCAGGCATCAAGGACACCACCGTCACCGCCGACGGGGAAACTGTGACCATCGTTGCCAAGACCAAGTCCAACGCCAAAAAAGCGGTCGAGGCCATCATGGAAGCCGGTTACTACGGTAAGCTCTCCGATGAATCTGCCGGCTTCGCCTCCAGCAAGTCGGACAAAAAGCTCACCGACGTCACCGTCACAGGTGCCCACCTCTGCTGCCAGAAGTGCGTGAATGCCATGACCGCCGCCGTCAAAGAGGTCCCTGGCGTCACCGGCTACACCATCGAAAACAAAGCCAAGACCTTCACCGTCCAGGGCCAGTTCACCGAGTCCGACCTCCTGGCCTCCATGAACAAGGCCGGCTTCCACGGTACTGTGAAATAAAGTGAAGTGAGGCGGACACTCCTGTCTGCCATCTTTTCCCCCAAATCTCCGGCCACCCTTCCAGGTGCCGGAGATTTTTTTTGCATTCGTCATTCTGCATTCGTCATTTCATTTCCCCCTCTTGCCCTGCGCCGCCCTCTGGTCTAGGCTCCGCGCCCCTTTTCCCGAATTTTTTCCCATGAGCGCCGAGCCAGCCCCCGCCACGAACTACAAAGACACCGTCCTCCTGCCGAAGACCGACTTCCCCATGAAGGCGGACCTCGTCGCCCGGGAGCCGCAGCGCCTGGCCAAGTGGCAGGAAGGAAAATTGTATCAGCGCATCCAGGCCCAGAGCCAAGGCAAGCCCACCTTCATCCTTCACGACGGCCCGCCTTTCGCGAATGGCGATGTGCACATGGGCACCGCCCTGAACAAGATCCTGAAGGACCTCATCGTGAAGTCCAAGACCATGGCCGGCTTCCACGCCCCTTTCGTCCCCGGCTGGGACTGCCACGGCCTGCCCATCGAGTTCAAAGTCGTCAAACAGGCCGCCGGATTGACCCCGGTGGAAGTCCGCCAGCGCTCCGAGGCTGAGGCCCGCAAATACATCGACATCCAGCGCAACAGCTTCAAGCGCCTCGGCGTCTTTGGCGATTGGGAGAACCCTTACCTCACCCTCGATCCCGGTTACGAATCCGGCATCCTGCGCACCTTCGGCAAGGCCGTGGAGCAGGGCCTGGTCTATCGCATGAAGCGTCCCGTCCTCTGGAGCTACGGTGCCCAGACGGCGCTGGCGGAGGCGGAGGTGGAATATAAGGAGAAGACTTCGCCTGCCGTCTTCGTGAAGTTTGCCCTCCCGAATGACTCCGCCCTGGTCATCTGGACCACCACGCCCTGGACGCTGCCGGCCAACCTGGCCATCGCGCTTCATCCCGAGTTCGATTACACCGCCGGTACGTTTGTACATGAGAGCGGCCGCACGGAAAAGCTCACAATCGCCACCTCCCGGATCGAAGCCTTCACCGCCAGCACCGGTTTCAAACTGGACGCCGGGCAGCCTGTCGAAAAACTCAAGGGCAAGGATCTCGCCGGCCAGGAAGCCCAGCACCCCTTCCTGCCGCGCACGTCCAAGGTCATCAATACCCTCTTCGTCACCGATGACACCGGCACCGGAGCCGTCCACATCGCTCCCGGCCATGGCGCGGACGATTACCAGGCCGGTCGCGAGCATGGCCTGGACATCCTTTCCCCCGTGGATGGCGATGGCAAATACACCGCCGAGGTCGGCCTGCCGGAATTCGTCGGCAAGCATGTCTTCCAGAGCAATGAAGGCATCATCGCCATCTTGGAAGAAAAAGGCGCGCTGCTGGGTAACGAAAAGTATGTCCACCAGTATCCCCACTGCTGGCGCTCCAAAACGCCCATCATCTTCCGTGCCGTGGAGCAGTTCTTCATCAAGATTGATGACATCCGCACCCGCGCCTTGGCGGAAATTGACAAAGTCACCTGGCTGCCTGCCTGGGGGCGTAACCGCATTTATGGTACCGTGGAAAGCCGCCCGGACTGGTGCATCAGCCGCCAGCGTACCTGGGGCGTCCCGCTGCCCGTTTTCTACACCGCCGATGGCACCATCATCATGGAGACCGCCATCATCGGCAAGGTGGCCGACATCGTCGCCAAGCAGGGCACCAATCTCTGGTTTGAAAAAGACGATGCCTGGTGGGCCGAGGCCGTCGGCCTGCCTGCGGATACCAAGCGTGGCAATGACACCCTGGACGTCTGGATTGACTCCGGCTGCAGCCATGTCTCCGTGCTGGACCAGCACCCTGAGCTCCACGCCCCGGCCGACCTCTACATTGAGGCCACCGACCAGCATCGCGGCTGGTTCCAGAGCAGCCTCATGATGAGCATCGTCGCCCGCAATGCCGCGCCTTATAAGAGCGTCATCACCCACGGCTTCGTCGTGGACACGAGCGGCAAAAAGATCAGCAAGAGCGACCAGGGCGCCGCCGGCAAGAGCGCCAAGCCCATGACCGCCGACCATTACTACAACACCTATGGTGCCGACATGGTGCGCCTCTGGGTGGCCAGTGTGGATTACCAAAATGAAGTGCCTTTCTCCGAAGACCTCTTCAAGCAGAACAGTGAAAACTACCGCCGCATCCGCAACACATTACGCGTCTTGTTAGGCAACCTTCATGATGAAGCGCGCGATGCAGCCGGTGAGGTCACCCTTATCGACCGCTGGATCCTCGAGCGCCTGCACACCCTCACGAAGGATTGTGTGGAAGCCTATGCCGCCTACGATTTCCGCAAGGTCTTCACCCTGGTGAACCAGTTCATCACCGGCGATCTCAGCTCTCTCTACATTGATATCACCAAGGACCGGATGTACTGCGATGCGGCGAACAGCCCGCGCCGCCGCGCCACCCAGGCCGCCATCCGTGAGATCACCGAGACCCTGTGCAAGCTGCTCGCCCCCGTGCTCGCCTTCACTGCGGATGAAGCCTGGGAGCACCTGGGCCATGCCGACAGCCTGCACCTGGAAGCCTTCCCCCAGCCCAACCCCGACTTCGCCCCAACCGAGGACGCCACGGCTGCTGTGGACCAGCTTCTCCAGGCCCGCGCCGTCATCCAGCAGGCCATCGAAAAAGCCCGCCAGGAAAAGAAGATCGGCTCCAACCTGGAGGCCACCGTCTCCCTGACCCTCCCCGAAAAAGGCTTCGACCACAGCGTCTTTGGCGACCTCGGCACGCTCCAGGAATTCTTCATTCTCAGCGACCTCAACATCACCAAGGGCAGCGGCCTAACCGCAAGCGTAACCGTTTGCGGCAATCCCAAATGCGCCCGCTGCTGGAAGCACCTCCCCGATGTCGGCAGTGTCGCCGAACACCCCACCCTCTGCGGCCGTTGTGCTGAGGCCGTCTCCTGAGCACAGGCGTAAGCCAATGCTCAGCCACCATTGATTCCCACCCATCTCCCGACCATGACCGCTCTTGATGACCTCCTCACCTGCCTGCGTTTTCCCAGCGTCTCCACGGATTCCCGCCACCACGCGGATACCCGAGCCTGCGCGCAGTGGCTGGTGGCCAAGCTGACCTCCATGGGTCTGACCACGGGCCTGCATGAGACACCAGGGCATCCCGTCATCGTCGCCAAAAACAAGCACATCCCCGGCCGCCGCACCGTTCTTCTATACGGGCATTATGATGTGCAGCCGGCGGAGCCGTATGCGGAATGGAAGTCGCCGCCGTTTGAGCCTACCATCCGCGAAGGTGTCATCTACTGCCGTGGGGCCACGGATAACAAAGGCCAGCTCATCGCCCACGTCTCCGGCCTGGCCGAAACCCTGGCGAAGTATGGCGACCTGCCTGTGAACCTGACCATTCTTTTTGAAGGCGAAGAGGAGATCGGCAGCCCCAATTTGAAGCCTTTCTTGGAGGCCCACCGCCAGGAGCTGGCCTGCGATGTCGTGGCCATCTCCGATACTGGCATGGTCGCGCCGGGCGTCGGCACTTTCACTTATGGCCTGCGTGGTATAGCCTGCATGGAGGTCAAAGTCCATGGACCCAGCATCGATCTGCATTCCGGCATCTTCGGCGGTGCCGTGGCCAATCCTGCCACCATCGCCGCCCGGCTCGCCGCCTCCCTTCACGATGACCAGGGCCGCGTCCAGATCCCCGGTTTTTATGACGCCGTGAAGCCTCTGGCCGACTGGGAGCGCAGCGCTTGGGAAGAACTGGGCGACGCCGATGCCGAAACTCTCTCCCTCACCGGAGTGCCCGCTCTTTTTGGCGAAGCCGGTTATTCCGACCGCGAGCGCCGCTGGGCACGCCCAACGGCGGAAGTGAACGGCATCGGCGGTGGTTACCAGGGGGAAGGTTCTAAAACCGTCATCCCGCGGGAAGCTTTTGTGAAGCTCTCTTTCCGCCTCGTGCCGGACCAAAATCCAGAGCACATTCTGGACTTGGCCTGCGCCTACCTGCGGGCCCATGCGCCTGCCAGCGTGCGCCTGGACATCCATCGTGGCCATACCGGCCAGGCTTACCTCATGGACCCCCAGGGCCCCCTCGGTCAGGCCGCCCAGCGTGCGCTCACCCAGACTTTTGGCGGTAAGATCGCCCTCATTCGTGAAGGCGGCAGCATTCCCATCGTCCAGGCCTTCAAAGACGTGCTCAAAGCTGATACCCTTCTTTTGGGTCTCGCCCTGCCTGACTGCCAGGCCCATGCCCCGAACGAGAACTTCCCCATCGCCAACTTTGAAGCCGGCATCCGCTTGAACCAGGCCTTGCTCACTGAACTGGGCAAGTAGCCAACCCTTGCAGGTTGGCTGCAGGGAAGGGAGGTGTTACAGGTTCTTGAGGATGTAATCCCAGGCGGACATGACCGCCCAGGTCATCGTCACTCCTATGCCCACATCCACAACGGTGATGCGGTTCCAGAGCCTTTTTCCTTTTTGGTGCAAGGCCTCAAATACCGGTAAAACGCCCGTTGGAGGCGCTTCATTTGCTAAGACCATTTGGCCTTCCACGGCCTTCGTCTGGGTTTCATTGAGCAAGGCAGCCGTTTCCAGTTCTTGGGCAAGGGTCAGGCGGTGCAATGCGGCGGCTGCAGCGATCAGCAGGAAGTACTCCGTGTGATATTCACGATTGATCATCCACCCAGAAACCATGTAGGCGATGATCAAAATCATAATGGCCCGTCTGCAGCGTTCCATGCGAGGATCTTCGCGGGTCAGTTTAGCACTCATTAAAAGGGATCTCAGAGCCAGCCAGAGGGGCAGAAGGTAAAAGAACATGCCGTAGGGTCCCAGATCTCCTCCAATCTGGACATAGCTGGAATGTGTGGCCTTGTTTTCCATCTGGCCATCCCAGATGATGAATCCCTGGAACTGCTTCCACCCGACCCCCGTGCTTTTTTCCTCAGCAGTCCGCTTGGCCATTTCCCAGACCATCAGACGGCCCTGAACCCCAGCGTCACCTCTAAGATTGCCCATCTGCTGCATGCGAGGCAGGAAGCTGAGGGCTGAGACCCCCATCGTAGCGGCCATTGTCAAAGCCAGGATCTGCACAGGTTTGGGCCTTCCGACCACAAAGATCATCACCAGCAGCACACCGCCAACCAAAAAGGAACCCTTGGATTCCGTCGCGTAAACACAATAGCAGGCCAGGGTCACGCAGGCTGGAAAGATGATCATCCGGCCGATCACCCCACGCTTCCAGAAATAAAAAATATAGCTCAGGGGCAGAACGACAATGACCGAGTGGGCGAGGGCGTTGGGGTTGTCATGCAACCAGGTGCCGATACAAAGCCGGCCAAACATCTTTTCAGTGGCGTCTTTGGCTCCCGTCATATCCACCCCATGAAGACTGGCCACCGCCATGGCTGCAACACCCATGAGCATGAAGTTCCAAAATTTCAGATACCCTTGCAGACGTTCCCAGGAGATCAGTGATTTGACAGTAAAAACATAAAAAACCACGAAAGGGAGAAAGCCTTTGAGAGTGCCGGAGAAATCTGGGGCGTGCCATACGATATAGGCATAATAGGCCAGAATCGCCCAGTCATGGGGCGTCCGCAAAATGCCCGTAACCACAGGTCTGGACCGTGCGCTCAGAATACTGACCAGCCAGATGAGCATCATCGGACGGATGACGTTCGCGCCCGAAATCGCAGGCACCCAGTCCTGGGGACGGATGTAATAAAGAAAAAGGAATATGAGGGCGGCGCGATATTCCATCAAAAGCAGACTCTAATCAGGCTTCGCAAGCATTTGGCAAACGCAACTGCAAGAATGCTAGCATCAAAAACGGTTTGTCCAAGAGGAGCATTTGTTGAAATTTGTCAGCCATTTGTGGGTCAGGTGCGCGGCGGACGAGTTTCTTCCTGAAGAACACTCAAGAAAGATCCATTTCAATCAAAGGCTCTGGCTGACCGCGGGCAGCATGCTTTGCCGGGAGGTTGTTACCATACCGCCATGGGCTGGGCGACTGAATGTCCGCCTGCTGCGATCAGGACGGCTATGACAAGGGGGATTGCATGAGGAAAACAGCCCCACCGCCTAGGCCATCTGCATTTTGGTGAAGGCGTGGCCTTCGTTTTGGTCGATGCGCTCGGGGCGGCCTTTGTATTTGTAGATGAGGCGGGTGTGGTCCACGCCCATGAGGTGGAGGATGGTGGCGTGGAGGTCGTGGACGTGCATTTTCTGGTCCACGGCGCGCAGGCCCAGCTCATCGGTGCTGCCGATGACCTGGCCGCCTTTGATGCCGCCGCCGGCCATCCACATGGTGAAGCCGGTGGGGTTGTGGTCGCGCCCGGTGCCGCCTTCGCTCATGGGGGTGCGGCCAAATTCGCCGCCCCAGATGACCAGCGTCTCATCCAGCAGGCCGCGGGATTTCAGGTCCATCAGGAGACCGGCGATGGGTTTGTCCGTCTGGCCAAACAGGCGGCCGTGGTTTTCTTCGATCTTGCTGTGGGAATCCCATTTGCTGCCGGCACCGGAGTAAAGCTGCACAAAACGCACGCCGCGCTCCACCAGGCGGCGGGCCAGCAGGCAGTTGCGGCCAAAGACGGCGGTCTTGCTGTCATCCAGGCCGTACAGTTTTTTGGTGGCCTCGGATTCCTTGGCCAGGTCCACCGCATCGGGGGCCTCGGCCTGCATGCGGAAGGCCAGTTCATAGGCTTTGATGCGGGCATCGAGCTGGCTGTTGTCCTGGCGGGGCTGCCCGTAGCGGGTGTTCATCTTGCTCAGGAAGTCCAGCTTGGCCCGCTGGCGGGGCTCGCTCATGCCTTTGGGCGTGGTGAGGTTGGCAATGGGGGTGCCATCCGGCTCAAACTGCACGCCCTGATAGACGGCGGGCATGAAGCCGCTGCCCCAGTTGCGCACGCCATTGACCACTTGTGAATCGCTGTCTTTGAGGACGACAAAGGCGGGCAGGTTCTGGTTCTGCGTGCCCAGGCCGTAGTTCACCCAGGAGCCGAGGGAGGGCCGCCCGCCGAAGATGCTGCCGGTATTCATCTGGCAGACGCCGCCGGCGTGGTTGATGCCGTCGGAGACGCAGGAGCGGATCACGCAGAGTTCATCGGCCAGCTTGGCCGTGTGCGGCAGCCAGTCAGAGACCCACATGCCGCTTTCGCCATGCTGCTTCCACTGGCGCTTGTCCGCCAGCAGGGGGGAGCGGCTTTCACCCATGGCGGTGATGACCTGGCCGAAGCTGGGCGGCAGCTCCTGGCCATGCAGTTGCTGCAGGAGGGGCTTGGGGTCAAAGGTGTCCAGGTGGCTGGGGCCGCCTTCCATGAACAGGAAGATGACGCTCTTCGCCTTGCCCATCCGGTGCGCCAGCTTGGCGGACATGGGGCTGCCGGGCTGGCCGCCCTCATCGCCCAGGGCGGCATTCAGCGGGTTTTCCCCCAGCAGGTAAGACAGGGCCAGCGCGCCAAAACCCGCACCGCCACGGCGCAGAAAGTCACGGCGGTTGGTCAGTACTTCGTGGTGGGGCAGGGGTGTCATGACTGGAGTGAAGAGGTTTACGTCACAAGGCGGCTCCTGCTGGCGATTGGACATGTTTTTTCCAAATCTCATCGAAATCAGCCTTGGGTTGCGCAATCGCGGTGGCTGGGTATGGTCGCCGCCCGTCGTTTTTTGACCATATCCACCCGTACCCCTTCCCATCATGTCCGACATCGCACTCGCCAAAGGTGAAAAATTTCTTGAAGACAACGCCAAAAAAGACGGCGTGACCGTGACCGCCAGCGGTCTTCAGTACAAAGTCATCACCGAAGGCACCGGCAAGAGCCCTTCCGCCACGGACACGGTACTCGTTCATTATGAAGGCACTCTGATCGACGGGAAGGTCTTCGACAGCTCCTACAAGCGCGGTGAGCCCATCGAATTCCCGCTCAACCGCGTCATCGCCGGCTGGACGGAAGGCGTGCAGCTGAT
Organism: Prosthecobacter sp. SYSU 5D2; assembly: GCF_039655865.1. Lineage (NCBI taxonomy): Bacteria > Pseudomonadati > Verrucomicrobiota > Verrucomicrobiia > Verrucomicrobiales > Verrucomicrobiaceae > Prosthecobacter > Prosthecobacter sp. SYSU 5D2. The sequence goes on from NZ_JBBYXL010000002.1 coordinate 216,153, forward strand.
GAAGGAAGGGGCCAAGCACCGCCTCTATCTTCCCTCGAAGCTGGCCTATGGCAAACAGGGCGCCGGACGCGACATCGGGCCTAACGAAGCTCTCATTTTTGACGTGGAATTGCTGAAAGTTCGGTAATTTAGCCCTTCCGGCCGCAAAGACTCGTCGCAGCACTCATTTGACAACCCGGCGAGACTGCGTAATCTCGCGCCCCCTGTTGCGGGGGACCAGGCAGTTTTAGATGATGCGCCGGGCCCACAGCGAAGGAAAAAGACGTTTTAGCAAGCACCCCACACGATTATGCCCAAGAGGACCTACCAAGCATCCAAGCGCACCCGGAAACGCCAGTTCGGCTTCCGCAAACGCATGAAGACTGAAAATGGCCGCGACATCCTGCGTCGCCGCCGCGCCCGTGGCCGCAAGCGTCTCATGCCAGTCGGCGTGGAGATCCATTACAAGCGCCACGTCCAGCAGCACGCCTAGTAGCAGGCAGGCCCGCCCATGCGTCTTCCTTCCCGCCTTCATTTGAAGGAGTCGCGCGACTTCGCGCGGATCAAGGAGAAGGGGCGCAGCCAGGCGGGCCGCTTTTTTGTCCTGGCCCTGCTGCGTGAGGACGCGGTCGCTGAATTTCAGTTCGGTCTCGTCACCAGCAAACGCCTCGGAAACGCCGTCGTGCGGAACCGTGTGCGCAGGCAGCTTCGGGAGATCATCCGGGCGCACCGGGCAGAAATCGCACCTGGGTGGCAGTTTGTCACCATCGCCCGCTGGCGGGCTGCGGGCGCGGACTTTGGTGAAATGGAGCAGGACTGGCTCCGCCTGGCCAGGCGCCAGGGTCTTTTTTTGAAACCTGTGCCACCCGCTCCATGAAATGGCTCGTCCGCATCCTCATCCGTGGTTATCAGCGTTTCATCTCCCCCCCTCTGCATTACTTCGGCGGCCCCGGATCGGGCTGCCGGTTCACTCCGACCTGCTCGGAGTACTTTCTTCAGGCCGTGGAAAAACACGGCTTTTTTCGCGGCAGCGCCATGGGTGCCTGGCGCATCCTCCGCTGCAATCCCTGGGGCGGCCAGGGGCATGACCCCGTCCCACCGGTTACAAAAAGGCCGTGTTCCTGCCAGCGACAAACGGCAGATTCGTGTGCAGTATCCGCCGGTCCGTCCGTTGACGCCCCCTCCCGCCCCCCTTCTGCCGGGCCGGAAGACTGAAAACTGAATACGGAACACTGAACTCCGCCTCCCCCTCTCAACATTATTTTCTCAAATCGCATGGATAGAAAAGCCTGGATCGTCATCACCCTCTGCGGCCTCGGCATGGCTGCCAATTATTGGTTCCTCATGAAGAACCAGGAGGCCCTCGCCGCCCAGCGTGCCCTGGAGGAGGCCAACAAGCCGAAGAACACCGAGGTGCAGCCCGCCACGCCCGGCGTGGCCACCGCTGGTACAGACGGATCCGCCATTACCACCCCGACCATGACGCCCGGCCAGCCGGATGCCATCACCGCCGCCACGGCCGGTCTGCCTGAGGAAAAGCACAGCATCGTCAGCGGTAGCGTGACCTACCACTTCACCACCAAAGGCGCGGGCGTCGCCACGGCGGAGCTCGCCGCCGGGGACCGGATCACCCTCAATGAAACCGGGCGTAAAACGTTGGAACCCGTGGGCGCTCTCCGCCGCGAGGCCACTGGCCTGGACCTGGTGGCGTATAAGATCGTCAGCAAATCCGACCAGGGCATCATTTTTGAAGGCGTCACCGCTGATGGCATCACCGTCCGCAAAGCCTACCAGCTCACAGAAGGGGACAAGTCCGACGAGCACCTTCTTGCGCTCACCCTGACGCTGACCAATACCGGCACCCTGCCGCACAAGTCCGAGGAATATTATCTCTACACCGGCGCGGCCTCCAGCCTGAGCCCGGATGAGGTGCTGAAGCCGAGCTTCTTCTGGAATGACGGCGGCGATGCCGACCATGAAGACACCGGTTACTTCGGCGGAGGCTGGTTCTCCAGTGCCAAGACGGAGCACCGCAGCAGCCACACCCGCATGCGTTATGCCGGCGTCATGAGCCGCTTTTACGCCACCATCGTCAGCCGTGTAACCCCCGGTGGCGACAAGCCGGGGAAGATCTGGGCCAGCCGCTACCTCATGGACCATAGCACGGACAAATACGCCGACTATGATTCCGCCAAGCACGACTACGGCATCGAGGCCGCCATCAGCCTCCCGCCGGTAGAACTGGCCCCCGGTGCCAGCATGACCGAGCAGTATGAGATTTACCTCGGCCCCAAGGAATACCACCGCCTGAGCAAGCTGGAAGGCCAGCGGGATTTCATCATGTTTTACGGCATGTTCGGCTGGATCAGCAAGGGGCTGAGCATCGTCATGCGCTGGATGCATGACCTCAGTGGCAACTGGGGCGTCGCCATCATCCTCCTCACCCTCATCATCCGCACCGTCCTCTGGCCCCTGCAGTCCAAGGCGCAGTATTCCATGAAGCGCATGGGCCTGCTGGCACCGAAGATGAAAGAGCTTCAGGCCAAGTACAAAGACGATCCCCAAAAGCAGCAGATGGAGGTCATGAAAATGTACAAGGACTACGGCGTGAACCCCGTGGGCGGCTGCCTGCCCATGCTCATGCAGATTCCCATTTTCTTCGCCTTCTACAGCGTGCTGCAGAATGCCGCCGAGCTTCGTGGCCAGGGCTGGCTGTGGGTGAAGGACCTGTCCATTCCGGACACCATTCATACCTTTAACTTCCCCTTCTCCCTGCCCATCATGGGTACAGACTTCGATCTGAATCCCCTGCCTCTCATCATGGGCGTCACCATGATCTTGCAGATGAAGCTGACGCCGCAGCCCGCCACCATGGACAAGAGCCAGAAGATCATGTTCGCCGTGATGCCCTTCTTCTTCCTCTTCATCTCGTATAACTTCGCCGCCGCCCTCTCCCTTTACTGGTCCACGCAGAACCTCTTCGCCATTTTCCAGAGCCGCATCATGAAGCTCTACATGAAAGAGCCCACCCTGGAAAAAATCGAGCACGCCCCCAAAGGCCCCCCCACCCAAAATCCCTTCTTCAACCCCATGAACCCGAATCATAAGGAGAAGAAAACCAAGCCGAAAAACCCCAAGCTCGGCGGTTAGGCCAGCGAGGCAGGGGAGGCGAATTTGTGATTCCAGAGGGGAGCAGCCTTCCCTCCGGATGCGGATTACCCGCAGTTCCCCATTGAGCGCCGGGGCATTCGGGCTAAGATTCCGGCTGTCATGACGCCTCTCTCCCACGCCCGCCAGATTGTGGATACCATGCTGGGGTATCTCGGCTTCACCGTGAAAATTGATGAGCTTGAGGGGCCGGAAGGCCTCACGCTCCAGCTCCACACGGAGGATTCCCAGCTGCTCATCGGCCGGCGCGGCGCCACGATGGAGGACATCCAGTACCTGGTGAACCGCATCCTCCAGCGTCACATCCCCCAGGCCCCGCGCATCCGCGTGGACATCGAATACTTCCGCTCCATCCGCGAGGACAAGATGGTGGAGCAGGCCCGCGAGCTGGGCGAGCGCGTGCGCGCCACCGGCATGAGCCAGACGCTGGAGCCGATGAACAGCTACTATCGCCGTCTCATCCACAACGTCTTCGTCAACGATCCCCAGGTCCAGAGCCTCAGCCTGGACGGTGGCGACAGCCGCTTCAAACGCATCCTCCTGAAGAAGCGCGAGTAGGCGGCCCGAGACCGGCCGCAAAAAGTAGCCCGCACCTGGCGCAGCGCCGCGAAGAGAATCCCAGTGCCCAGGCCACAAGCCCTCCTGTAAATCCTGCCCATCTGCAATCCTGTCCAAAAAAGATCCACCCCCAATCTTTTTACCCTCCTGCTACCACCCTTCGTCATTCGCCGCCCCGCTTGTGAAATTTTTCACAAATCCCGGTTGCCGCCTTCTGACGTAGCCTGATACTGCAAAATATGGCCTCCGCTGTCCAGTACCTCCCCGGCAAAGAACCGCACTCCCGCGAGAAGCGGCTCATTTTCAAGAACGTTGACCGTGTCGGCTACGATCCGTCCATCGACTGTTACCTGAACGACGGCGGCTACGAGCAGCTCAAGGTCGCCCTGAAGATGGAGAAGTCCGCCATCATCAATGAGGTCAAGGCCGCCGGTCTGCGTGGCCGTGGCGGTGCCGGTTTCCCTACCGGCGTGAAGTGGGGGTTTATCCCACCAACCAATACCAAGCCCGTGTACCTCATCTGCAATGCGGATGAATCCGAGCCCGGCACATTCAAGGACCGCTACATCCTGCATCAGGACCCGCATCAGCTCATCGAGGGCATGACCATCGCCTGCTTCGCCACTGGGGCCAAGCTGGCCTACATTTACATCCGCGAAGAATTTCCCCACGCCGCCAAGATCGTCGAAAAAGCCATCGCCGAGGCTCGCGCCAAGGGTTTCCTGGGCAGCAACATCCTGGGCTCCGGATTCGATTGCGAAATCTACGTCCATCGCGGTGCCGGCGCTTATATCTGCGGTGAGGAGACCGGCCTGATTGAATCGCTCGAAGGCAAGCGCCCCTACCCGCGCATCAAGCCGCCCTATTTCCCAGCCGCTCTCGGCTTGTACATGTGCCCCACCATTGTGAACAATGTGGAGTCTCTGTGCCATGTGAAGCACATCATCCAGATGAGCGGTGCGGAGTATGCCAAACTTGGCACGCCGAACAATACCGGCACCCGCATCCTGTGCGTCAGCGGTGACGTCCAGAAGCCCGGTTATTATGAAGTGGAAGTGGGCAAGGTGACCATGGGTGAGGTCATCAACGACCTCTGCGGCGGCCTCAAGCCCGGCCGCACGCTCAAGGCCATCATCCCCGGCGGCAGCTCTGCCAAGGTCCTGCGCGCCGATGAAAAATTCAAGCTCAAGGATGGCCGCGAACTCACCATCATGGACATCCCCATGGACTTCGATACCATGGCCGCCTGCGGTTCCATGGCAGGCTCCGGCGGCGTCATCATCATGGATGACACCCGCAGCATGTCCTGGGTCATCAACAATCTGAACAACTTCTACGCCCACGAATCCTGCGGCCAGTGCACCCCCTGCCGCGAAGGCAGCCTGTGGATGAAAAAGCTCAGCGACCGCATCGTCGCCGGCACCGCCAGCCCGGATGATGTGGACACCCTGGAAAGCGTGGCCAACCAGATCGAAGGCAAGACCATCTGCGCCTTCGGCGAAGCCTGCTCCTGGCCGACCCAGAGCTTCATCAAGAAATTTGGCGATGAGCTCAAAGCCGGGTGCAAACCCGAGCTCACCGGCAAGATCGTCTCCGAAGAAGGCCTCGTCGCCGCCGCCAGCCTGGCGGTGAACTGAGGCCTGTTCAATTTCCGCTCCACAACTCCCGATTTATGAGTTTGCAGTCTGCAAGGCCACTATCTCAAACGACATCAGGGAGATTCTCAGCGCTTAAGCGCTGCAGGGTGCTTTTTCCTCTTTGGGTGGTGGATTCCTTGAGGCATTCACGGCGCCTCCGTAGTCTAAATGGCATGCGGTGGCTGTTGCTGTCCTTTCTGGCCAGTCCACAAAACGGAGCTGGAATGCTTTGTCGTGCGCTAGAGTTTAGTGAATCTCCCAAACTTGATGCAATCATCATCCGCCGGCTTCGGCACGCGGGACGGTTTCCTGAAGCGTCCGATTTTTGGCAGCCCATTGTGGCGGCACTTCCACGGTATAGAACTCTGGTTGTGCAGAAACCACACCTCACCCGGTCCATCATTCTGAAGGCCCCAGGTCCCTCTGGAGAAAAAGGTGTTCTGCTGATGTATTTCGAGTATAACTGGGTGCGGCTGGCCCTAGGCATCCCTGAAGCAGAATTCAAATGGCTGGACGATCATTATGATTTGATCCTTTCAACCAGTTGGTCCCCGACGGACTACGCCTCGTTAAGTCTGATTTTGGCCAGGACTTCGGGGCCGGTGTTTGTGCAGCCCTGCAATTATAAGGAGAGAAGCAAGCTGGCAAAGTTCCACCCGCGGATTGTGCCTCTGGAGAGCCTTCCTTGCGACTGGATCGATCCGCAGTTTTATTCTTCCGAAACAACCGGGGAACGGCCTATTGACATCCTCATGGTTGCCAACTGGGGCGAATTCAAAAGACACTGGGATTTTTTCAATGCTCTGCGCCATCTCCCCCCTCACTGGAGGCTGGTGCTGGTGGGCCAGAAAGAGGGCGGACGCGATGCCGATTTCATCTTAAAACTGGCACGGGAAATCGGTGTTCTTCAGCAGTTGGAAATCCACCAGTCAATCCCGGCTGAGCAGGTGTCACAGCTACAATTGCAAGCCCGGGTTTCATTGATTTTCAGCTTGCGAGAGGGCTGTTGCGTAGCCGCTGTGGAGTCCCTCTTTGCCGGGTGTGCCCTCGGCATCAGGGCAGACGCCCATGTCGGACCTCTGCATTACATACATGAACAGACTGGAAAGCGGCTGAGGCCTGGGCGCATCGCTCAGGACATTTATGATCTGCACCAGGCTGCGCCTTCACTCAAGCCGGCTGCATGGGCGATGGAAAATATCTCATGCCTTCAAACCCACGCCAAATTAACCCAAGTCCTGCGACAGCACTCTGAACAACGAGGGCTGCCATGGACACAAGACACGGTGCTACCCCACTGGCGTCCCTATCCGCGTCATGCAAAGGAGCAAGATGCGGAAGCTCTCCGGCCTGCCTATGAGGAATGTCACCGGCGTTTTCCTCAAGTCTTTTCGGCCGATCTGCTGGGCACATCCCACCGCTGAGCCGGCTTTATCTGCACTCTCATGGATACGCCCAATACCATCCCTCTGCCCGGGAACCAAAGGATTCTAGCCTTGGACACCCTGAGATTCATCGCCGCCATCATTGTCGTCTTTGAACATTGCAACTCGGTTTACTCAATGGTTCCAAAGCTGCCTTTTTTTCTCGCTGGTTTTTTCAATGCCAAGTCGGCGGTTGCTTTCTTTTTTGTCCTTAGCGGCTATGTGCTGCATTTGAGTCTGAAGAACAAAACGCTGACTCCCAGGTCTTACGCATCCTTCATGGTAAAGAGGGTTTTCCGGCTCTATCCGTTGTTTTATGTTTCGCTAGCGCTGGGAGCCCTTGTCTTGCTGGGCTTACCACTTTCCAGCATCGAAAGTCTGGTTAATAGCTATTTCACCTACGAAACGATCAGGCAAAATCATCATGATGTCTTTCAATGGCTGATGCAGACAACCATGGTCATGCCGCCGATCGAAAATACCTTCTTCAATCCTCCGATGTGGACGCTGACGGCTGAGCTGCGAATATCCATCCTCTTTCCTTTGCTTTCTGCCCTGCTGGCCATCCTTCATTGGCGGATCGCTCTGGCTGTTACTTTGCTGATCTTTTGCGCCAGCCCCACGCTGGCAGACTTTACCATACCCACGATTGGAATGATACCGCTCTTTGCGCTCGGCATTATCCTGGCGAGGCTGGTCGAGACCAAACCGGCCATGAAAGTGCCGACGGCAGGCCTGTTGGTTACCGGTATTTTGCTCTATTGTGCCGCCACGTGGTTGGACCGAAAAAGCATCGGCGTCCTCGGCCAGTTTTATGTGGCAGGCTTGGGATCCGCCATGATCATGCTGGCCACCATAAAAAACTCGTTCCTATCAACCTCGCTTTCCCGCCCCTGGCTGGTCTCTCTTGGCCAGTGCTCCTACGGCATCTACATTCTCCACTTTCCAATTTTGCTGCTCACTGCCTATGGCTTCTCCTTCATAAAGGTCCCTGCATTTATTTTCTTTGGAACTGTACTGGTTCTTACCACGCTTGTTTCCCTTCTTCTCTACGGCCTTGTTGAGGTCCCATTTATTAATATGGGGCGCAAGCTTGCCAAAAAGATTTAGCGCAATCCGGTGGTTCCACAAGCGTCCCATACTCTGCCCTCAAATACTTGAGCTAACCGGTTCCGAAACTTCAGCGTTCATTTAATGAGCGGCCAGAGCGCCGAAAGCCAATCAAAGCACGGAAATTTTGACCAGAGACATTGTCCACAGGGCTTTGCACAATCCCCGGATAAATCGGCCCCGTCCCCCCGTTCATGAAGTCGGTCACTTCATTTCATGAACCGTCTCCTGCCCATCTTCCTGGCGCTCCTTCCTTTTGCGATGTCCCCGGCGCAGTCCGCTGGGCCTAACCTTCTGCTCATCATTGCCGATGACTGCACTTACCGGGACCTGGGCGTCTATGGAGGCCAGGCCAAGACGCCGCACCTGAACAAGCTCGCCGCCGAAGGGATGAAGATGACGCGCTGCTTTCAGGCGGCGCCCATGTGCTCCCCCACGCGGCATTGTTTATACACGGGCCTTTATCCGGTGAAGTCCGGGGCCTATCCCAATCACACCTTTGCGCATGAGTGGGTGAAGAGCATCGCCCATTACTTGCAGGCGGGCGGTTACACTACGCACCTGTCTGGCAAGACCCACATCAATCCGCCGTCCGTCTTCCCCTTTGAATTCAGCAAGCGCAAAGGAGATAACAATCCAGATCCAGCCGTGTTTGAAGAGGTGCTGAAAGCGAGTGCCGAAAGCCGGAAGCCCTTCCTATTCATCGCCGCCTCCAATGAGCCGCACGGACCCTACACGAAGGGAGATCCTTCCGCTTATCCACCGGCCACCCTGGCCCTGCCGCCCATCTGGGTAGACACGCCGGAGACCCGCGCGGACTATTCCAAATACCTGGCCGAGATCACCTACTTCGATTCCCAGGTGGGTGAGCTGGTGGACCTGCTGGACCAAAACGGCCAACGTGAGAATACCCTGGTCATCGTCCTCAGCGAGCAGGGAAATTCTTTCCCTTTCGCCAAATGGACCTGTTACGATGCAGGGCTGCAGAGCGGCTGCATCGCCCGCTGGCCGGGGCAGGTGAAGGCGGGGGCGGAATCCGCCGCGCTGGTCGAATACGTGGACATCGTGCCCACTTTTCTGGAAGCCGCCGGCATCGCCCGCCCGGAGATCCTGGAGGGGCGCAGCTTCCTGCCGGTGCTGAGGGGCCAGGCTGACCGGCATAAGGAAGCCGTCTTCGGCCTGCAAACCACGCGCGGCATCAATGCAGGCTCGGAGTTTTACGGCGTGCGCAGCGTCCGCAATGACCGCTACCGCTACATCCGCAATTTCACCCCGGAGGCCATCTTTGAGTGCGCAGCCACCAAAGACGCTCCCTTTGCCAGCTGGCAGCGCCTGGCCAAGGACGGGGATGTGGCCGCCCAGACGCTGGTGACGGCCTACCAGCAGCGCCCGGGCGAGGAGCTTTACGACTGCGAGGCGGATCCGTGGAACCGCACCAATCTAATCGCCGATGAAAACCTCGCTTCCGTCCGCCAGGACCTCCGCACTCAGTTGGATGCCTGGATGAAACAACAAGGAGACCAAGGCCAGGCCACCGAGATGGCCGCCCTGGAGCGCATGCCCCGGAGCCAGAAGGAGCCCAAGAAAGGCAAAAAGAAAAAGAACAAGGCCGTCCAGTAACCCCCGCCGCTATCATTCCCCGGCCCTTCATAATGCGGGTTCCCGTCTGCCATACGCCCCTTCTCAATCCCAGGACTATAAGACTATCCGAATTTTGGCTTGCCGAAATGTCCCGCTGAACTACACTCAGTGCTCCTTTACCGGGACAAGGCACTGTTTTTTGGCAAGAGTGGGGTCTTCCCCGCTCTTTTTTGTCTGGTGAAGTCACCCTTTTTATGATCAGCGAACTTAAAGCACTATTCGATTACTACGAGAAAGAGAAAGGCATTGACCGCACCAAGATGGTCGAAGCCCTCTCCCAGGCGCTTCTCGCGGCCTCGAAGAAGAGCATCGGCCCTGCACGGGAGCTGCGCATTGATATTGACCCTGAGAAGGGCACCATCAAGGCGTGGGCCAAGCTGCTGGCCGTTGAGACTGTTTCCAATCCCTGGGAAGAGCTGCCGCTGGCCAAGGCGCGGATGATCAAAAAAGACGCCCAGCTCGGCGACGAGATTGACCTGGAAGTCACCCCGAAGAACATGGGCCGCATCGCCGCGCAGACGGCCAAGCAGACCATGCTCCAGCGCCTCCGCATGGCGGAAAAAGAAAACCTTTACGACGAGTTCAAGGACCGCACTGGCGACGTCGTCAACGGCACCATCCGCCGTTTTGACAAGTCCGACGTCATCGTGGATCTTGGCAAATTTGAGGGCTCCATGCCTTCCAAAGAACGCGTCTCCACGGAGGATTACACCCCCGGCGACCGCATGCGCTTCTACGTCAAGGCTGTGGAGCGCGAAGGTGCCCGTGGTCCGGAGATCATCCTCAGCCGTGCGCATGTCAATTTCGTCCGCCGCCTGTTTGAATTTGAAGTCAGCGAAATCGGCGACCGCACCGTGGAAATCGCCTCCATCGCCCGTGAGGCCGGCTACCGCACCAAGGTCGCCGTCCACAGCGCCGATGAAAAAGTTGACCCAGTCGGCGCATGCGTCGGCCTTCGTGGTGCCCGCGTGAAGAACATCGTCCGCGAGCTGAACAACGAGAAGGTGGACATCATCCGCTGGAAATCAGATCCGGCTGAATTTGTCCGCGAAGCCCTCAAGCCCATCAAGGTGCTATCCATCCAGGTGGCCCCAGACCAGAAGGCCGCCCGCCTCACCGTCAGCGAGGAAGACCTTTCCAAGGCCATCGGCCGCCGTGGCCAGAACGCCCGCCTCACCTCCCGCCTCGTCGGCATGGAGCTGAGCATTGAGCGTGACGAGCACGCCGCCGAAGTCTTCGAAGGCCAGCTCGATACCGCCGCCCATGACCTTGAGCGCGCACTTGGCATCAATCTTGATACTGCCCGAAAACTGGCTAATGGTGGCATGGGCGACTTGCAAATGCTCCTCCAGGCAGATGTGGAAGACATCGCCGAAGTCCTCGGGGACGACGAACAGCTTGCCCGTCAGGTTCACGCCCTCATTGCAGCTTATACTCCTAAAGCGTAGCTTATGAGCCGCGCCGCCTCACATCTCTTTAATCTCCAACCGACAGCCCGACCCGCCGTTCGAACGACCAACGTTTCTCATGCCAAGCCGATCCTCTTCATCCAAACCCGCCAAAACCGATTCCGCCAGCCCTGCTGACGGAAATGCTGCGGCTGAGAGCATGCCCCCCAAAAAAGCGGCGGCTAAAAAAGTGCTCTCATTGATCGAGGAGGACGGGAAACCGAAAAGCAGAGGCCCCCGGCGCGAAGCCACGCCTCTGCCTGCGCTCGGTGCCAAACCTGCACCCAAACCCGCTCCAAAAGCGACCGAGCCACCCAAGAAAACCCTGGATGATCACAAGCGTGAAGCGCTGAATCTTTTCGAAGACGACGACAAGCCCAAGGTCCGCCGCCGTCCGCCGGAACAGCCGACCTCCCTGCCGCCGATCTCCATGATCCGCGAGCCCGGCCCCGTCCAGGCCATGCCGCCGCCGCCCTCCCTGCCGACGCCTCCCGCGCCGCCCAAGGTGGAAGAAGCAGCCGCCCCTGAGTTTGAGCTGACTGAAACGGGTGAGAAAATCATCCACCTCAAGCCGCCGATCATCGTCAAGGAACTGGCCGAGCGGATGGGCCTGCGCCCGTTCAAGATCATCGCCGACCTCATCGCCCTCAAGGTCTTCGTCGCCAATGCCGACAAGGCCATTGACATCGAAGTGGCAGAAAAAGTCTGTGAAAAACACGGCTTCCATCTCGAGCGTGAGAAGCGCGAAAAAGGCGCCGGCGTCCACAAAGTGGAAGAAGTCATCGTCGAGCCTGAAGCCCAGGTCATTGAGGAAATGGAGGAGGACAAGCTTGAGCTCCGCGCCCCCATCATCACCTTCATGGGCCACGTTGACCATGGCAAGACCTCCCTTCTGGATGCCATCCGCAAGACCCAGGTCACTCACGGTGAGGCCGGCGGCATCACCCAGCACATCGGTGCCTACAGCGTCTTCCATGACGGCAAGCCCATCACTTTCATTGACACCCCCGGTCATGCCGCTTTCTCCGGCATGCGTGCCCGTGGCGCTCACGTCACGGACATTGTCGTCCTGATCATCGCGGCGGATGACGGCATCATGCCGCAGACTCGAGAGGCGCTGAACCACGCCAAGGCCGCCAATGTCACCATCATGGTGGCCATTAACAAATGCGACCTGCCGTCCGCAGACATCATGCGCGTCAAAGGCCAGCTTCAGGAAATCGGCCTCGCCCCTGTTGACTGGGGCGGCGATACCGAGGTCATGGAAGTTTCCGCCAAGTCCGGCCTCGGCATTGACAGCTTGCTGGAGACCATGGCCCTGCAGGCCGAGGTGCTCGAGCTCAAGGCCGACCCCAAAGCCCCGGCCCGCGCCACCGTCATCGAGTCCTCCATGGTGGAAGGCAAAGGCCCTGTGGCCACCGTCATCGTCCGCCAGGGCACGCTGAAAGTCGGCCAGCCCTTCATCTGCGGCCCGCACTGGGGCAAGTCCCGCGCCCTCATCAACGACCGTGGCGCTCCTATCAAGGAAGTCCGGCCCGGCATGCCCGTAGAGCTTGTCGGCTTCAGCGACATGCCTCACGTCGGTGACGAAGTCGTCGTCATGGACAGCGAGCGCTCCGTCAAGAAACTCAGCATCGAGCGCCTGGAAGAGCTCCGCCAGAAGAAGCTCACCGTCACCCGCCGCTCCACCCTGGAATCCCTCTTCAACAGCATTGATGAAGGCAACAAGAAGACCCTCAAGATCGTCCTCAAGGCCGATGTGCAGGGCTCCGTGGAAGCCATCGTCAAATGCTTGGGCGAGATCACCAGCGACAAGATCAACCAGAAGATCCTCCACTCCGATGTCGGCCCCATCACGGAATCCGACGTGCTTCTCGCCTCCGGGTCGGATGCCGTCATCATCGGCTTCAACACCAAGGTGGAGAACAAGGCGCTCAGCGTGGCCAAGCGCGAAGGCGTCCAGATCAAGCTTTACTCCATCATCTATGAGCTCATTGACCAGGTGAAGGATTCCATGACGGGCATGCTTGACCCGCTGACCCGTGAGAAGGTGCTCGGCCATGCCAAGGTCAAGCAGGTCTTCAAGGTTAACCGCGGTTACGTCGGTGGCTCCATCGTCACTGACGGCCGCATTGACCGCAAGCAGCGCGCCCGCGTCCTGCGCAACGGCCAGGCCGTCTATGACGGTGGTTTTGAAACCCTCCGCCGTTTCCACGATGAAGTCCCCGAGGTCCGTAACGGCCTTGAATGCGGCATCAAGCTCAGCGGCTTCAGCGATTACGAAGAAGGCGACGTCATCGAATGTTACGAACTGGAAAAATTCGCCCAGGTGCTCTAATAATGGAATAACCAAATTTAGAATAAAGGGTGTCGGGCCTCCTGGTCCGTCCCTTCATTCTGATTTCGTCATTCCTCATTCGTCATTCGTCATTCATTTATGTCTCAACGAGTCCTACGCGTCAGCGAACTGGTCAAGCGCGAGCTCAGCATGGTGCTGGAGCGCCTTTACCGCATGGATAACGCCATCCTCACCGTCCACGAGGTGCGCGCCACGCCGGACCTGAAACAGGCCTTTGCCTACATCGGCATCATCGCCACCGGCACGGTGGATGAGGAAGGCATCATCGAAAAGCTCAACAAGCAGCGCGGTGCCATCCAGCGTGAAGTGCACAAGCGCGTCATCATGAAGAACTCCCCGCAGATCTTCTTCCGCCTGGACAAGTCCGTGGAGAAAGGCGTACGCATTCTCAATGCCATTGACAACCTGCCCCCGCCTGCGGATCCGCTGCCGGAAGGCGAAGAAGAGCCGGATTTCAAATAAATAAGCCAGCGCATTGACCGGGCCGATGACTTCTCCTGTATTCCCGCGCGGTGCCCTCCTGGCCAGACTCGGCGCTTGGATGCAGGTCGCCCAGCTCCTCGGCCTCGCCGCCCTCCTGGCCACCCTGCACTCTGCCCGCAGCGCCAGCTCTCTGCCCAGCGCCACCGAGGCCAATGCTATCGAAGTCGCACGCGGTGAGACGATCATGAACGAGGCCACCCAGTACCTCTTCCTCGGCACCGGCATCGCTGTCATCGGCATGATCCTGGTCATCATCGCCGCCACTTATTACCGCTACCGCGCCCAGTGGTTCTTCTGGTTCCTCTGCATCTACGGAGCCGCCATGTGCATCTCCTACATGCTCCCCTTCGGCCTCTGCTTCCTCCTCATCGCCTACCTCAAGCGCAAAGAATTCGACCTCGACCCTGCCCCCGAACCCGGCACCATGGTCCGATAAAGTAGCCCGCACTGTCCCAGTGCGGAACGAAAGGTCAAAGAGGCCGGAAATCTCAAGGTCTCCAATGGCAGATTGGAATGTTGGCTTGTCAACAGCCCGATACCCCTACTTCTTCGCCTTCTTCTTGCCCTTCCCGTCCCCCTTTGCCGCCGCGACCTGGATCTGCGGCTTCGCCTCCGGGTGGGTGGCCAAGATGGCCGCCAGCTCCTTCACCACCTCCGGGCGCTCCGCCGCCAGGTTCTTCGTCTCCAGCGGGTCCTCCTGGTAATCATAGAGTTCCAGCGCATCCGGTGCCTCCTGGCTGCCCGCCTTCTTCCATTCCACCAGGCGGTAGTGGTCCGTCCGGATGGCACGGCCTAACAAATCATTGCGTGGATACACATGGATGATGCTTTCCCGCGTCTTCTGAGCCGGGTCCTTCACCACCGCTGCAAAGCTCTTTCCATCCAGCCTATCCGGCGCAGGCAGGCCAGCCAGCTCGCTCAGCGTCGGGTAAATGTCCACCGTCTCGATGAGCGATGACGTCTTCACCCCCTGCGAGGCTCCGGGTGCGGCCACGATCACCGGGATGCGCGCCGCCTGCTCATAGTTCGTGTGTTTGCACCACATGCTGTGGTCCCCCAGGTGCCAGCCATGGTCGCCCCAAAAGACAATGATCGTATTTTCCGCCAGTCCCGTGGCCTCCAGCGTATCCAGCACCCGGCCAAGCTGCCGGTCCATATAACTGGTGGCCGCATAATAACCATGGATCAGCCGGCGCGTCATCGCCTCATCAATAGGCCCCTTCGTCGGCATGTCTGAATACTGCCGCAGCTCGCCCCCCGCCTTGCCCGCATACTCCGGCGCACCCGCAGGAGCGGTGGTCACTTCCGGCATGGGCAGTTTCGCCGGATCATACAGATCCCAATATTTCTTCGGGGCCACAAACGGCAGGTGCGGTTTCATAAACCCCACCGCCATGAAAAACGGCTGACCAGGATTTTTCGCCGCCAGCTTCAGCCGCTTCACCGCCTCCTGGGCGATCAGCCCGTCCGCATAAGTCGTGTCTCCCACGTCCGCGCTTTCCGTCGCCCAGCCCCGGTCACTGCCCGTGCGCGAGGGCCGCGTCACCGACGTGCTTTCTGCATTCGCATACGCCTTGCCTTTCGGCTTCCAAGCCGGTACCGACCACGACGCCGCATCCTCCGTGTTGCCATGGCCCACGTGAAAAATCTTCCCCATCGCCTCCGCTGTATACCCCTGCTTCATGAAGTGCTGCGATATCGTCACCGCGTCCGGAGCGCCTTTGCGGAAGTTCGTGCTCAGTTCATAGATGCCCAGCGTCTGCGGCCTCAGGCCCGTCATCAGCGCATTGCGGGAAGGGGAGCACACCGCCTGGTTGCAATACGCCTTTTCAAAAAGCACCCCGCGTTTTGCCAGCCGGTCAATGTTCGGCGTTATGGCCACGGTGTCCCCATAGCTGCTGATCGTCGGCTTCAGATCGTCCACGCAGATCATTATCACATTCGGCTTAGCTGCAGAGACTGTCGCCGCCGCCAGCAGGAAAAGGGAAAAGAATATCAGTCGCAGACGCATAAGGCCGCTGGGAACGCCGCATTTGCATTCCGTCTTGCAATTCATGTCACGACTTCAGTAGCATGCAGCCACCAGCCCAACCACCCATGCGCCACCTCCTCACCCTTTTGCTCCTGGCCGTCACCCCTCTGGGCGCAGCCACCACCGTCAGCATCTCCGGCCAGGATTTTTACATCAACGGCAAGCCCACCTACCCCGGCCGCATCTGGCAGGGGACCCGCATCGAGGGCCTGCTCATGAATTCCCGCATGGTCCAGGCCACCTTTGACGACCGAAACCCGGACACTGCTGCCCAGTGGGCTTATCCCGATACCCAGACGTGGGATCCGGACCGCAACACCCGCGAATTCATCGCCGCTATGCCGGAATGGCGCGCCCACGGTCTCCTGGCCATCACCCTCAACCTCCAAGGCGGCTCCCCGCAGGGTTACTCCAAAGACCAGCCCTGGCATAACTCCGCCATCAACGACGACGGCAGCCTGGATCCCGCCTACCTCGCCCGGATGGAGCTGGTGATCCAAAAGGCCGATGAACTCGGCATGGCCGTCATCCTCGGCTACTTCTACTTTGGCCAGGACCAGCGTCTCAAGGATGAAGCCGCAGTCCTCCGCGCTGTGGATGGCATCACCCGCTGGATCCTGAAGAAAGGCTGGCGCAACGTCCTGGTGGAGATCAACAACGAGGCCAATGTCAAATACGACCACCCCATCCTGCAGCCGGACCGCGTCCATGAGCTCATTCTCCGCGTCAAGGCCATGAGCCAGGATGACCACCGCCTCCTCGTCAGCACTTCATTTGGCGGCGGCAAAGTCCCCAGCCCCGGCGTCATCAAAAATGCCGACTTTCTCCTCATTCATGGCAACGGCGTCAAAGGCCCCGCCGCCATGCGCCAGTTCATCACCCGTGTGAAAGAAGCCGCCCACGGCCACTCCTACCCCATCGTCATCAATGAAGACGACCACTTCGACTTCGCCGAAAAGGACAACAACTTCATCGCCGCCGTCAAACAGCGCATCTCCTGGGGCTACTTTGACTACCGCATGAAAGGCGAGTCCTTCGAGCAGGGCTACCAGAGCGTGCCTGTCAACTGGACGCTCAGCAGCGACCGCAAACGCGGCTTCTTTCAACTCCTCAAGCAGATCACCGGCGGCCTGTGACCTGAGCAAAATTTACACCGGGTCCTGGTGTGGCCTAACTAATGATGCTTCGACGGATTGTGGCCGGTGATTAGATTGTGCAAGTCAGTCCTCGGCAGGAGCAAAGATTTCGACCGTTCGTGGCTGGGCATCGGGGTAAACGACATGCCAGGCATTGCCATCGCTGTCTGTGATCAGCCAGGGATGCGTCAGGTAGGTGGACTGGTCCACTTTTTCCTGACTTGGGAGGGTTAGATAAAGCACCCGCTTGCCGGAAAAATCCAGCCAGTAAACCTTCACCGTTTCGCTGCTGCGATTGTGAAACGTGATCAGGGCTGTCGTGTCGCTGTTTTCGGACTTAATACCCTTTTTCTCGGCAGGATGGGCCTGTCCGGCGGGAAGCGGAAGGACGGGGGTCAACAAAAGTGACATGTAAATCCAAAACAAGGACGGTTTCATGGGCTTTTTCCTGTGGATAGATGGATTGACTCACTTTTGAACTGTCTTGTCCAGGTGCATGGCTGCACCCAGATTTGTTTCGTGATGAGATGCAAAAAAGCCGTGGATGTCAAGAACCCTCTAAAACAATACTTGGTTAGCCAGCAATTCCGGCAACCTCACCCGTCATCCTGCCGCGCCAGCCCCTGAAACCGGACCCTGCTCCGCTAGCAAGGCGCGGCACTCAGGCTCCTGCAGCACTCTGGGCAATGGGCGGATCCGTGACTTTTTAACTTCAGGATGCAGGGTGTGGCTCATGGTTAGGGAATGGCTCTTGTGAGGTAGGCCACCCTTGCGTCTGTTTCTGGCGGCTTCCACCCAAAATTGCCATTCGCATCCGGTCAGCAGTTCAGTCCCACCCTTTTGTCAGGCCCGAAAAGCTCGCAGCTGATCGCCCCTCACTGCGCACACAACCAGTCGGCCCAAGGGCTGCGAATGAGGGGTGGTTAGACTTTTTGAACCTTTATTCAACTACCCTTATGAGAGCACTTTGCTGGCATGGAAAATCTGATGTTCGTGTGGATACAGTCCCGGATCCTACAATCCTGGAACCCACGGATGCGATTATCAAAATCACCTCCACCGCCATTTGCGGTTCGGACCTTCATCTCTACGACGGCTTCATGCCGACAATGGAGAGCGGCGACATCCTGGGTCATGAACCCATGGGCTTTGTGGTGGAAGTAGGAAAGTCGGTGAAAAAACTCAAGAAAGGCGACCGCGTCGTCGTGCCTTTTGTAATCGCCTGCGGCTGCTGTTACTTCTGCTCCAAAACCCTCTACGCCTGCTGCGATGCCACCAATCCCAAACCGGAGCTGGGGGAAAAAGCCATGGGCCATGCCCCGGCGGGCCTGTTTGGTTATTCTCACATGACGGGCGGCTATGCGGGCGGCCAGGCGGAGTACCTGCGCGTGCCGCATGCCGATGTGGGCCCCATCCAGATCGAGTCCGGCCTCCCCGATGAGCAGGTGCTGTTTCTCTCTGACATCTTTCCAACCGGCTACATGGCAGCGGAGAATGCCGACATCGAGCCTGGGGATACAGTGGCCGTGTGGGGCTGCGGTCCCGTGGCTCAGATGTGCATCCAGAGCTGCTGGATGTTCGGGGCCGGGCGCGTCATCGCCATTGACCGCGTGCATGAGCGCCTGGCCATGGCGCGGAGCATGGGCCGCGCTGAGACGATCAATTTTGACGAGGAGGACGTCTATGAGCGGCTCCAGGAAATGACCGGCGGGCGCGGGCCAGACCGGTGCATTGACGCCGTGGGTTGTGAGGCCCATGGCGCAGGCAGTTTTGATGCCGTGGTGGACAAGGTCAAAGTCGCCGTCATGCTGGGCACCGATCGCGCCCATGCGCTGCGCCAGGCCCTTTTCTGCTGCCGCAAAGGGGGCACCGTCTCCGTGCCCGGAGTCTATGTGGGCATGGTGGATAATCTCCCTTTCGGTGGAGCCATGAACAAAGGCCTCACTATCAAAATGGGCCAGACGCATGTGCAAAGGTACACGCAGCCGCTGCTCGCCAAGATTGAGGCAGGCGAGATTGATCCCTCCTTCGTCATCACCCATCGCCGGACTTTGGAAGAAGCCCCAGATGCCTACAAGACTTTCCGGGACAAGGACGACGGCTGCATCAAGGTGGTGCTGAGACCTTGAGTGCGTGGCCGGTTATCCCATCCAGGATATAGAAAGAGAGGAAAGCTCCCACGCCTGGGGCTTTCCTCTTTCTCGCCCCAGACAGGATGTGATGAATGAACCCTTCAATCTTCGGAAGCCCCGGTCGGGTCTAACACTCTCTGACATTCTTGAGAAAGCTCGGGAACTACAGGCATCGAGTATTTACGGCCATTGGCATGCAAGTGCATCCAAAGGACATTGTGTGAACCGCGTTTGGCACCGGCTTCCGTGATCGAGTCAATCGGAATGCGCCAGATCAATTTGCCTCCCCTGTAAGCTATAATCTCAAGGCCAGTAAAGTGCCATTCCTGGTCGGTGTTCACCCAAAAGAAAGATGCCAAGCCAATGGAAGAAAACACGATCAACACGCCGGCCCAATCGTCGTTTGTAAATGGCAACTGTGAACGGGTCCGGAGAAGCAGAAGATAAAAAAACACCACCGCTGCAATGCCGAAGAATGATACAATAAAGTGGCATGCGATACGATCTTTCATTGGATTGCGAAACCGGCCGCGGATGCGGCGAAGGAACTCCAGATTATCGAGCAACTGGGCGGTCATTTCGCTGGAGCTGGTCTTCTGTTCAATCATTTGAAGGCCCTTTTGCAGAGGTGAATCCAGCGGCGAGTGGCAGTGGGATCATCGGTTCGTGGATGGGTTTGCTGGCAGAACGATATCGTTATCAGAGCTTCACGCAAGTTCACCCCCCTCCACCCACATTCGTCCCGCCTTGCGACGCAGATGTCGGCCGCCGGGCAGATTGACCTTAGCGGGGCCGCCGGGGTTCAGCATGGTCATGGCGGCATCCAGGATCTGGGCATCCAGGCCGGGCTGGCCGAGGATGTTGCCTAACCAATGATGCAATACGCGACTGAGCACTGCCGGATGCAGTGCTCGCAGCTCCCTGCCTGCGCGCAGTGCGCCATCGGGCAGGATAGTCCCGACCGCGTTCATAAAGGCGAGCGCCTGCTGCCACAGGCACTCATCGTCCCGTCCCGCCTGGCGGCCCAGGCGGACAATGAGCGGCGCCACCTCCCGCGCATACACCCGGTTAAGCAGCGGCATCACCTCACGGCGCAGGCGGTTGCGGCGGTGGGCGGGACTGCTGTTGCTGGAATCCTCCCGATACGCCAGCCCATGCTCGGCCACATACGCCTCGATCTCCGCGCGCCGCATTCCCAGCAGCGGGCGGCACAGTGCGGGCTGCGCAGGGGTCTCCGCCAGCATCCCCTTCAGCCCGCCGATGCCGGTGCCACGGCAGAGGTTGGCCAGGATGGTCTCCGCCTGGTCATCGGCATGATGCGCGAGGTAAATCCGCTCCGCCCCATGTTTTTTCGCCATGCGCCGGAGGAAATCATAACGGGCATGGCGGGCGGCCGTCTCGATCGAGACCCGGTCCTTCTTCGCCAGCGCCGCCACGTCCGCTTTCTCGATCTCGCAGGGCAGATCATACGTCCTGGCCAGGCGGCGGATAAAGGCCGCATCCTGGCCGGATTCGCGTCCGCGCAGGCCGTGGTTCAGGTGGGCCAAAATGAGATTCTGATGCCTGGCTGTGACCAGCATGTGCAGCAGCGCGACGGAATCCTGCCCTCCTGAAATGGCCAGCAGGGCTGGGTCATCTGGGGCTGGCAAAAGCAAAAAAGAATGCGGAAGCGCGGCAGGCACGGGAATCAGTAAGGGGAAAGGCGTGCCCACTGCTGGCTGAGGTTGCGGGACGGTGCAACTGCATCCGTGAAGGACAGAATGATGATGGCAGGGTTATAAGAGGACTTTTGTTCCTCATCGGGGCGCACTGGATGGCAGTGCATCTAGCCCAATCCTCAGTTGCGGCGCAACTGAGCAGAGGCAGCATGTCTTTCAGGCTGCTGATCTTCTTCTCGTGGAAGAGGATGTAAGCGGACTCAAGGTTACAGCCGGAAGCCCATCACTCGGAGAGTGATGAATACTGTACAAAAAAGGCGGGCCTTGCGGGCCCGCCTTTGATGCAATGTGAGTTAGACTTGAATGACCTTAGACGCTGGTGGTCTCCACCACTTCGGCTTCGGCTTCCACCGGGGTTTCGGCGGAGAATTTGAGGCGCTTGGTCTCGGCATCGAAGGTGACTTTGACGTGGTCGCCTTCGTTGATCGTGCCGCCCAGCAGGTGCTCGGCGAGAGGATCTTCGATGTTCTTCTCCACCGCACGACGCATTGGACGGGCGCCGTATTGAGGATCGAAACCTTCTTTCATGAGGAACTCCGTGGCGCTCTCGTCGAGCACGATGTGGATGTTCCGGTTGCGCAGGCGGGCGACGACCTTGTTGACCTCGAGGTCCACGATTTTGACGAGCTGGGTCTTTTCCAGCATGCGGAAGACGATGAGGTCATCCAGACGGTTGAGGAACTCCGGCTTGAAGAATTTCTTGGCCATCTCGGACAGCTTGTCCTTGATGCTGGCGTTGTCCGCCTCGCCCTGGGCCATGGCGGCAAAGCCGAGGCTGGACTGTTTCTTGATGGTCTCGGCCCCGACGTTGGAGGTGAGGATGACGATGGTGTTCCGGAAATCAATCTTGCGGCCGAAGTTGTCCGTCACCTGGCCTTCTTCCAGGATCTGGAGAAGGAGGTTCATGACATCGGGGTGGGCTTTTTCGATTTCGTCAAACAGCACGACGCTATACGGACGGCGGCGCACGGCCTCAGAGAGCTGGCCGCCCTCTTCATAACCGACGTATCCGGGAGGCGCACCGATGAGGCGGCTGGCCGTGTGCTTCTCCATGTACTCGGACATGTCCAGCTGGATGAGCGCTTCTGAACTGCCGAACATGAATTCGGCCAGGTTCTTGGCGAGGAAGGTCTTGCCAACGCCGGTCGGGCCGAGGAACAGGAAGGAGCCGATGGGGCGGCGGGGATCCTTGAGGTCGGCACGGGAGCGGCGCAGCGCTTTGCTGATGGCGATGACGGCTTCGTCCTGGCCGATGACCTTGCCTTTCAGCTCGGCTTCCATCTTCAGCAGCTTCTGGGCTTCAGCAGATTCCATGCGCTGGAGCGGCACGCCGGTCCATTTGGAAACGACGGACATGATGTCATCCTCGGACACATCCACGATGCGCTCGGTGTTGTTCTGCCTCCAGGTTTCCAGGATGTCGTCGTAGCGCTTCTTGGTATTCTTCTCGCTGTCGCGGAGACGGGCGGCTTTTTCGAAGTCCTGGTCCTTGATAGCAGTTTCCTTCTCGATGCGTATCGCCTCGATCTCGGCCTCGATGGTCTTCAGTTCAGGCGGGCGCGTCATCGCGGCGATGCGGGCCTTGGAGCCGGCCTCGTCCATGATGTCAATCGCCTTGTCCGGCAGGAAGCGGGAGGTCAGGTAGCGTGAGCTCAGCTTCACAGATGAGGTGATGGCCTGGTCAGAATACTTGGCCTTGTGGTGCATCTCATACTTGCCCTTCAGGCCCATGAGGATCTGGATGGCGTCTTCCACAGAAGGTTCTTCCACCTTCACCTGCTGGAAGCGGCGCTCCAGGGCAGAGTCCTTCTCAATGTATTTGCGGTACTCGTTCAGGGTTGTCGCGCCGATGACCTGCAGTTCGCTGCGGCTCAGTGCGGGCTTGATGATGTTGCTGGCATCCATCGTGCCTTCGGCCGAACCGGCCCCGACGATGGTGTGCATCTCATCAATGAAAAGGATGATGTTTTTGTTGCGGCGGATCTCGTCCATCACGGCCTTGATGCGTTCCTCAAACTGGCCGCGATACTTCGTCCCCGCCACCATGAGGGCGAGGTCGAGGATGACGACTTTTTTGTCGCGCAGGATCTCCGGCACGTTACCGGCAGCGATCTCCTGGGCCAGGCCTTCGACGATGGCGGTCTTGCCCACACCGGCTTCACCGATGAGGACGGGATTGTTCTTCGTGCGGCGGCAAAGGATCTGGATGACGCGGGCTATCTCTTCCGTGCGTCCGATGACCGGGTCCATCTCGCCCTTCTGGGCGATCTCGGTCAGGTCACGGCCGAAGGCGCGCAGAGCGGGCATCTTCTCGTTCTTTTTCTTCTTCTTGTCATCGTCCGTGTTACCGGAGGGGGACACAGGCTCGGAATCTTCTTCTTCCTCCTCACCGCTGCTGGTGAAGTTGGGGTCCAGTTCTTTCAGGATCTCGTTGCGGGCCTTGTCCAGATTGATGTCCAGATTCCGCAGCACCTGCGCGGCCACGCCTTCGCCTTCGCGCAGCAGACCGAGCAGGATGTGCTCCGTGCCGACGTAGCTGTGGTTCAGGGCTTTGGCCTCCTTGCTGGCCAGGGCGAGCACCTTCTTCACGCGGGGCGTGTAGGGGATGTTGCCGACCATCTTGGTCTCCGGGCCGGAGCCGACCTGCTGCTCCACCTGGAGGCGGACGGTTTCCAGATCCAGGCCGAGCTTGGTGAGGACGTTCACCGCCACCCCCTGGCCGAGTTTGATCAGGCCCAGGAGCAGATGCTCCGTGCCGACGTAGTTGTGATTAAAGCGGTCGGCCTCCTTGCGGGCGAGGGCCAGGACCTGTTGGGCGCGTGGGGTAAAGTTATTCATCATTGGAATCAGAGGGTTTATCCTCCGAGGGTTGGTTGATTGTCGAAACGTTAGAAGGTCCTGCGAGGGATTGCAACCGCGCCCGGGTAATTTCCGCACGCCGCGCATCCCGCTCTTCCGGCGACAGTTCGCGCTCGGCACTGAGCTGGAGGTGGGCTGGCTGGATTTCGAGCAAAAGCATGTCGAGCAGACTCCGGTCGCAGTTGGGGATGAGATCCATATCCGCCCCCAGTCGCAGCAGGGAAAGCAGGTTGAGTGCCTCCTTCGATGTCAAAACATGCGCATAGCGCAAAATGGCAAACGCACGGCCCACCTGGTCATGCAGCATGGTGGGATTGTCCTCCAGCAGCTTTTGGCGGGCATTCACCTCGGAGCTGACCACCCGCTCGATCACTTTTTCGATCTGGGCGATGATTTCCCCCTCCTTTTCACCCAGCGTGTGCTGGTTGGAGATCTGGAAAAGATTGCCCAGGGCCTCCGTGCCCTCGCCATACAGGCCGCGCACGGCCAGGCCGATCTTGCCCACCGCCTTGATGACGGGGTTGATCTGGTCAGACAGTACCAGGGCGGGCAGATGCAGCATCACCGAGGCGCGCATTCCGGTGCCCAGATTCGTGGGGCAGGCGGTCAGGTAGCCTAGGCGGTCGTCATAGGCATAGGGCAGCATGGATTCCAGGGCGGTATCCGCCTTGTCCACCAGCGCATAGGCGCTGCGCAGGTTCAGTCCGGCGCGGATGCCCTGGATGCGAAAATGGTCCTCCTCATTGATCATGATGGAGAGGCTCTGCTTACGGTCCACCACCACGGCGCAACCGGCGGAGCGGGCGGCGTGTTCCCGGCTGACCAAGTGGCGCTCCACCAGCACCTGCTTGCGGATCTTGCTCAGCCCGGCGTATTCCTCGCTGTAGCCATCTGCCATTTCCGGCAGGGATTCCACGCAGGGACGCGCCAGTTCCAGCAACTCCACGCGCTGCCTTTCCGCCGAATAACCGGGAAAGCTGTAGCCACGCAGATTCCGCGCCAGCCGCACGCGGGAGGTCATGACGACATCCGAGTGCAACCCGCTGCCTTTCATCCAGTCAGCCGGGTGTTTGATGAGGGTCGTGAATCGCATGGGGGGATGATTCTATAGAGTGGAAAACGGTCGTACTTGTTCGATGAGATTTACAGTGATTTGAGCTCCGGCGGACTGGGCGGGCTGGATTGCAGGGACTCGATTTCAGACTTCAGGCGTGCGGCGTCCTCATACCGCTCATCCCGCACTGCGCTGGCCAGTTCCTCGCGCAGGTGGCCCAGGTTGCCGGCGATGGCGTTTTGGGTGACGATCTGGTGCGGCACCTTGCCCACATGGCGGGTGCCTTTGTGCATGGACTTCAGCAGGCCTTCCAGCCCTTCACGGAAAGTGTTGTAGCATTCCGGGCAGCCCATCCGGCCGATCTTTTTCAACTGGGCCGCTGTGAAACCGCAGTCCGGGCAGGCCGTTTCCGCGCTGATCGGCGGTGGAGTCTGGCTCATAAAAGCCTCCGCCAGGCCAAAGCCGGTTTCATCCGTGACGCCCTTCGCTTTCGAGCAGGCATCGCAAAGGTTCACCGTCGTCATCTGCCCATTGATGATTTGGGTCAGAAACACGGTGGCTTCACTTTCGCAAACGTCACATTTCATAAAGGTAGGATTCCTGGCGTTAAGGCCATTTAAATACGATACGCACGGCACGCGTTCCGGGTACTGCTAGGGCATGGAGATTCTCACGTCAACACAGAGCGGCACGCCTGCATTGGCGCATGCTGGGATAAAGGAACCCCTCCATCCAGCCCCGTCACTCCTTCGGCAGTTCATAACAGACCGCCTCGCGGTCATTCCTGACCAGGAGATAGCGCCCGGCCAGCGTCGGGTGGTTCCAGGTCTTGCTGCTCAGCGCGTCGATCTTGCCCAGCTCTTCATAACCATCGGGCTTGGCCGCAGCCAGATGCACAGGGCCGCTTTCGCTCTGGATGATGACCAGATCATCCACCATCAGCGTCTGGCCGGAGGCGTAGCGGCCTTCTTTCCACAGCCGCTCCCCGGTGGCGAGGTCCAGGCAGGCCAGGCGGCCGTCATCCAGGCCGTAGGCATGTCCGTCACGGGCGGTGGGGCTGTTAAACTGCGTTTTCATCTTCAGTCCTGTCCACAGCTCGCTGGCGGTCAGGAGGCCGTTGGGCGCGGCTTCGATCTTCAGCATCTGGCAGCCCATGCCGTATCCGGCAGAAAGGAAAATCCGGTCCGGACCCAGCACCAGCGCCTGGGAAGCCTTGGGCCAGTTTTCTCCACCCCAGGCATGGTCCATCAGCACCTTGCCCGTGGCCGGGTCATAGGCGGTCAGCGCGCGGGCATTGTTGCTTAAAATGACCCGCTTGCCTGCCAGGGTGGCGAGTTGTGGGGATGCATAACTGGCCTTGTCATCCCCGGCTTTCCACACCGGCTCGCCAGTGGCCAGGGCATAGGCAAAGAGCACAGGACCTTTTGTACTGCCACCTGTCACCACCACTTGGTCATCCACCACCAGGGGGGAGGAACTGGTCCCCCACTCGTTGTTTTGCAGGTTGTTTTCCTTCAGCACGGAGCGCTGCCAGAGCTGCCTGCCGGTGGCGGCCTCCAGGCAGTTCAGCAGGCCCGTTCCGCCATAGGCATAGACCCGGCCTTCATGCACCGTCGGCGTCGCGTGCGGCCCGTCTCCGCTTTGCCATTGGGAAAAGCGCGTCTTGTCTGCATGCGCCCAGATCAGCTTGCCGGTGAAAAGATCATAGCAGGTCACCATCTCTTCATCCTCCCGCTGCTCCTGGGTATAAGCTCGCCCCTTCACCACGGCATAGGCAGACCAGCCCAGGCCGATGGGCTGCCGCCACAGTTCCTTCGGCGGCGTGGTTTTCCAGTCACGCGCCAGCCCGGCACCGGTGACCACGCCGTCGCGATTGGGCCCGAAAAATTGCGTCACATCTGCTGCCTCGGCCAGCCGTGGATCCTGCGCCGGGGCGGTATCCCTTTCCGCCGCCAGCACCGGGGTGATCTTCTGCGCGCGCAATCCGCCCTCGCTCCATTTCCAGACCAGGTTGGGCAGGCCAGTGCCGTCCACGGTGCCATCCACCCGGATCGCCAGCCTAAGCCCGATGGCTAAAACGATGAGCACTCCCAGCCCCGTCAGGCGCGTCCGCCAGGAGAAACGCGGAGTGACCAGAAACCAAAGCAGATTTAAGATCACCACCAGCAGCGGGATCGCCGCCGAGACCCAGCCTTTTAAATTCCGCTCAAATTCCGGCAGGGATCGCACATACGCCAGTGCTCCAAGTCCCAAAAGGCAAACGACAATGGGAAACCAGGGCAGTCCGCGACGCCGAATGGGGGCAGAGGGGGCAGTGTTCATGAAAAGGAAGGGAAGGGGGCTTGAGCACTAGCATAAGGCCGGATCAGTCAGCACGCAAAGAAGGACAGCACGCAGCGTCAATCTCGGAATCCGGGTTCATACGCCATCAGGCTGCTTCCAGGTGATAGTCCACCTTTTTCTTGTCATTCATGCTCAAATGCCCTGCCTCCGCCAGTTTGCGGATGAGCTCGTGCATTTCCGCGCTCCCGGCCTGCTTTTGCAAATGGCTGGCCAGTTCATTCATGAGCGCCTTTTCATTCTTTGGACGGTTTTCCGCCTTCTTCTTTCTCAAATAGACCAGGCTTTTCTCCAGCGCATTGATGGGAAGTGCTTTTTTCACCGCCGGTGTTTTTGCAGGAGTCTTTTTAGCGGCGATGACCTGGACCACTTTTTTAGCAGCCGGTTTGGGTTTGGGGACTGCCACTTCCTGATTTTGAACAGGGGCAGGAGATTCTCTGCCACTGGCAAGCAGCTGCAGCGATGCAAAATCCTCATGCCGCCGGATGCGCACGTGGGTGCTGCGCAGATGCAGCAGCAGCGGATCATAACCGGTGTCCTTGGAAATGATGTGAAAATGGTCCTTCGGCGCAGCAGCCACCGCCCGCCCGGCATAATAAACCAGGGCAAAGTCCAGGGCATTTTTTCCCATCGCGGTCAGCCGGATCATCTGCACTGATCCCGCATGTTCCAGCAGCTTCACCACCACATCCACATTCAGCTTGGTCTGCTGCGCCCCTAACAAGAGCACAAATTGAAAATTCGGACAGCCAATCAATGAAAGGTCAATTTCCCGCACGTTCTCAAAATCAATGAACACATGATGGATCGGTGCCGGAACGCTCATAAAGGTAATTCAATCTAAGCATTAAGACTGTGGCTGTCAGCCTGCATTAAGCTTTTTTACAGGTTTGGGCTATCTCCTCATGGTCGAGGATGCCGGTTGCACCTGCAACGGGTGGAAAGCTGCATTCGTCACAAGAACGGCCCTTCACCAGCGTTTTCAGGCCCATGAAAATGCGCCTCTTTTTCCTTCTCCCAGCCCTGGCTATGCTCACCCTGGTGGTTGCCCAGGAAAAGGAACCAGTGGCGGATCCGGCGGCCCCACGGGCTAAAAAACAGGGGGCAGGGAAGGCCACAGCCAAGGCGAAAACCAAAGCGAAAGCCAAGGCGGGGCCGCAGGTGGCGGCTCCGGCATTCCTGGTGCCGCTGGGGCAGCGGTATTCTTCTAAAGACGCCGCTTTGCACCGGGATTTCCCGGACCTGTGCATTGAAGGGTCCAATATCTGGACGGTTTACATTGAGCATGACGGCCAGGGGGATGTGCTGTGCCTGGCCAAAAGGCAGGGCCGGGAGCTGGCGCAGGTGGCCCGCCTTTCCCAGCCGGGCGTGATCCACCAGCCTGCCATCGCAGCGGATGGTGACGGCGGGGTGTGGTGTGTCTGGGCGCAGGCCAATGAGCAGGACGTGATGACGCTGCGGGGGCGCCGGTTTGCGGGTGGAAAAATGGAGGCCGAGGTGGAGCTGGCGGCGGAGGAGGATGCGGGAAGCTCCTTTGCGGATGCGGCCACGGATGCCGCCGGGCGGGTGTGGGTGACATGGCAGGAGGTAAAGCCGGGTGCCTCACAAATCTGGACGCGGTATTGGTCGCCTAACAATAAGGAGTGGTCAGCGGCGGTAAGCGTCTCGGCCTTAGCTGAGGGCGGCAACTGGGAGCCACGCCTGGCCTTCAGCGATGCGGAATCAGCTTGGATCGTGTACGATTCATCGGCAGGCAGCGAGTTCAATCTGCGATTGGCGAAGGTGAAGCCAGACGGACACGTGAAGGACACGCTGCTGGTGCAAACGCCGGATTACGAAGCCCGTGCCAGCATCACGGCGGATGGTGCTGGCGGGCTGTGGATCGCGGCAGAGCGGGGCCGCCAGCAGTGGGGGCTGGATGCACGTGGGCATGAGGGGGTGACGGGTTTCAATGCACAGAAACGCCTTTTGTTAGGTCGCTATGACATTGCCAGCGGTGAGTTCACCGAGGTGCCGGTGCCGCACAATGGCAGGCCCACACCTGTGCCGGACCCCAGCCCCGGCTTCGCGGTGAATGTGCCGTCCGTGGCCTTTCGTGACGGGCAGGTGTGGTTG
The DNA here is from genome assembly GCF_039655865.1 of Prosthecobacter sp. SYSU 5D2. NCBI lineage: Bacteria > Pseudomonadati > Verrucomicrobiota > Verrucomicrobiia > Verrucomicrobiales > Verrucomicrobiaceae > Prosthecobacter > Prosthecobacter sp. SYSU 5D2. The sequence goes on from NZ_JBBYXL010000002.1 coordinate 245,346, forward strand.
AGCTACCGGTATTTTTCCAATGCCTTCTGGCGGGTGGCTGTGACGCGTTATGATCCGGTAGCAAAGCGCTGGGCGGAGCCTGCCGCGTTGCCGGAAAGCACCATGGGCCAGGACCGCCACCAGGAGCTGACTGTGGGGCCGAAGGGCGCGCTGTGGGTGACCTGGCCGACGGATAACCGCACCACCAAACTCAGCAACATCGCCCAGATCCACACGGGGATGATCAAAACGGACGCGCCCTGGCCGCTGCTGCCGGAGGAGCCGGAGGCCACCGTCACCCGCGCGCCGGAGCAGGAGCCGTATTTGAATGAGCCGACTCCGCCGCGCCCGTTGAGCGAGCTTCATACCTGGACCATCGGCGGCAAAACCTACCGCCTTGTGTGGGGGGATGTGCATCGGCATACAGATATCTCCAACTGCCGAACAGGGTTCGATGGCTGCATTGTTGAAGCTTATCGTTATGCCTATGACCTGGCCGGGCTGGACTTCATGGGCACGTCGGACCACACGGATGTGGGCAAGATTTACCACCCCTATGAATGGTGGCATACGCAGCGGCAGGTGGATGTGTTTTATGCGCCGGGGCAGTTCGCCTCGCTGTATGCCTACGAGCGTGAGCAGCCTTTCCCGTGGGGGCATCGGAACATCCTTTTTACCAAGCGTGGCGGGCCGCTGGTGTACATCAACCGGGCCTACTACCGCGCCTCGCCCTGGCAGGAAGAACTGCCCGTCGCAGCAGGCATCCAGCCCATTCAACCGAAGGAATTGTGGGATATCCTCAAACGATATGACCAGCCCTGTGCCATCGTCAGCCACACCGGGGCCACCGGCATGGGCACGGACTGGACGCAGTATGAGGGCGGCATTGACAACACCTATGAAAACACGGTGGAGATCTTCCAGGGCGCACGCGTGAGCTATGAAGGCCTGGGCCTGCCGCAGCCGACCGTGGGCCTGCGCAAGAGCGAGCCCTACACCCCTCACAAGGCGGCGGGCGATGAGCATCCGAAGCCACCTGGGGTCATCACGGACTTTGATGCGGGGTTTCCCCGGAAGCCGGGGTATAACAATGGAGTGTATCAAAAGGCGCTGGAGGTGGGCCATAAGCTGGGCGTCTTTGCCTCCAGCGACCACATCGCCACGCACACGTCCTTTGGCGGCGTGTATGTGGAGGACTTCACCCGTGAGGGCATCATCGCCGGGTTCAATGCCCGGCGCACCTGCGCGGCCACGGACAAGATTTTTGTGCAGTTCAGCAGCGGCGATCACCTGATGGGCGAGGTCTTTGAAACGGCGGGCAAACCGGAGCTCAACTTTCTCGTCGGCGGCACTGCGCCGGTCAAACGCATCACCATTGTCCGCAATGAGCAGGACCTGCATGTCATGGAGCCAGGTACCAAGGAGGTGTCCGCCACCTGGACAGATCCTGCACCAGTGGATGGTGAAAACCGCTATTACCTGCGCATCGAGCAAAGCGATGGTAATATGGCTTGGTCTTCACCGTTGTGGGTGACAGTGCGCTGAGCGCAGCATGCCGCGCGCAACCGTCGCAGCGTGGTGGACCTTGTTTTACAAGATGCCAAAAGCCTGCAACGCATGCCAGCGGCCGTGACCGCCAGAAGATTGATGAATACCTGGATGGCGTGCGCGGCGTGGAGTAGCAGATCGAACGCACCCTGAATCCGCCAGTGCCGGAATGGACCCCGCTCAGCCAGCCGGTGCTGCAGCGTCAGCCTGCGGGCATTCCGCAGAGCAAGGATGAGCACATGCGCCTTATGCTGGACCTGCAGACGGATACCACCCGCGTGGCCACCTTCATGAGCGCGCACGGATTCAACCGGCAGAATTTCACCTTCCTGGACGGCGTGAAGAACGACCACCACGGCATGAGCCATCACAAAAACCAGGCCGCGCTGGTGAAGGAATACACCACCGTCAGCCGCTGGTATGCGCAGCAGGTGAACTACATGCTCACCAAGATGCGCGCCATCGAGGAAGGCAACGGCAGCCTGCTGGACAACAGCGTGGTTCTCTACCGCAGCGAGATGAAAGACGGCAACGGCCACATCAAAGCCGACCTCCCCCTCGTCCTCCTGGGCCGTGGCCAGGGCCGCCTGCAAAGCGGCCAGCACATCGCCTGCCCCCCCGGGACCCCCCTGGCCAATCTGCACCTCACTCTCGCCCAACAGTTCGGCGCCGAGATGGACAGCTTTAATAACGTCAGCACCGGCACGATTAACGGTATTTTTGGATGAGGACTGAAGGGCAGGTTACCCCCACCGTCCACTGCCTCCCTCACCTATTCCCTACTCAAACAAATTGTAGATCTTTTTGATGTCCTTCAGCTTGGCTTCAAAATCAATCTGAAGGTCCTTCAGGCGGCCGCTTTTGATGTCGAAGACCCAGCCGTGCACGGTGGGGCAGCCGGACTGCGTGTGGCTGAGCTGGACGGAGGCGGTCTTGATAACGCTCAGGCACTGCTCCTGGACGTTCAGCTCCACCAGCCGGTTGTAGCGCGCGGCTTCATCGCGGATGTCATCCAGCTCCTCCTGGTGCAGACGGTACACATCGCGGATGGTGCGCAGCCAGGGATTCAGCAGGCCCATGTCCTTGGGGATCATGGCGGCCTTCACGCCACCGCAATTGTAGTGGCCGCAGACGATGATGTGCTTCACGCCGAGAAACCGGACCGCATAGTTGATGACGCTCATGACATTCAGGTCCGTGCTGACGACAAGGTTGGCCACATTGCGATGCACAAAGGCCTCGCCCGGTTGCAGGCCCATCATTTCCTCGGCTGTCACGCGGCTGTCGCTGCAGCCGATGTAGAGGTAGTCCGGCTTTTGATCGAGAGACAGGTTTTCAAAAAAATCTGGCTCAGCTGCCTTTTTGGCGTCAATCCAGGCGAGGTTGTTCTCAAAGATTTCACTATAGGTGGTCATGCTTGGGGCAGAGTTTAGATGCAATGAAGGGCGATGCGAGCGCGACTTGATCATGGAATTTTTCAGCGTGGCGTCCAAATCATCGGACAAAGGCGATGCTCACTTTGGATCTGCGCCTTTTCAAACATCCCCGCCAACGCATGAGTGACTCTTCTGCCCAAACCATCGCCAGCAAGTCAGTCCGGCGGACGAGCCGGGCGTTTTGGGTGGGTCTGTGCCGGGCCTTTGGCGGGGCTCTTGTTTTTGGCCTGCCGCTGCTGATGACGATGGAGATGTGGGAGCTGGGCGGTGCGGCAGAGCGGGAGCGTTTGGCGCTGCTGTTCATCCTCAGCATCCCGCTGCTGGTGGGACTGTCCCACTACGCGGGTTTTGAGGAGACCTTTGGTATGCTGGATGACGTGGTGGATGCCTTTGTGGCGCTTGCGATAGGGTTTGTGACCAGCGCGGGCATCCTGTGGCTCTTTGGCGTCATCGGCCCGGAAACATCCTGGGATGTTATCATTACTAAAGTGTCCATCCAGGCAGTGCCCGGCAGCATCGGCGCGCTGCTGGCCGCCAGCCAGTTTGGCACGGCAGAGGAGGAAGAGGAGGAGCAAAACCGCTTCACGCGCTATGACGGTGAGCTTTTCCTCATGGCGGCGGGTGCCATCTTCTTTGCCTTTAATCTGGCCCCGACGGATGAGATGGTCGTCATCGCCCAGCAGATGAGCGATGTTCAGGCCGTGGGCCTGGCCCTGCTTTCCCTGGTGGTGATGCATGCCTTTGTCTATGCCGTACAGTTTTCCGGCACGCCGGAAACGGCGGAGGGCACGCCCCGCTGGAGCCTCTTTCTGCGTTTCAGCATTCCCGGTTATGCCATTGCCCTGCTGATGAGCTTGTACATTCTGTGGACCTTCGGGCGGCTGGACGGGCTCAGTTTGCAGGCGGCCGCTGCCACTACCGTGGTGCTGGGTTTTCCTGCTGCCATTGGTGCGGCAGCCGCGCGTCTTGTGATTTAAACTCCTATGGCTGCACATCAAAAATCACCCTCAAAAGCAAGGACGGACACGTCACAGATCCCGCTGGCCGAGTGGATCGTCAGTGCCTTCGGCCTGCTGCTAGTGGCTGCCACAGTGGGTTACATGGGGTATGCAGCCCTGACGCTGGAAGACAGCCCGCCGGATATCCAGGTGGAAATCGTCTCTGTGCTGTCGCTGCGTGATGGCTACCTGGCCCAGTTCCGCGCCATCAACCATGGCGGGCAGGCCGCCAATGACGTGAACATTCACGGTGAGCATGGGCAGGGGCCAGACAAGGAGGAAAGTCAGGCGGTGGTGGACTTCCTGCCCGCAGGCTCGGAGAAAGGTGGCGGACTCTTCTTCCGGCGTCAGCCTGCCCCCGATGGAGTGACGGTGCGAGCCACTGGGTATCAGGAACCCTGAGGAACCCGGTGGACATAGAAGTCTAGAAGTCTGCGGGCATTTTTTTTCGTCAAAAAATTCATTCCCTTCCCGGTCGTGACGGCGGGGGATGGGGCTTTGCCAGACGGTCATGACACCGCCCTCTCCAAGCTAACTCCTTTCCTGAAACGTGCAGTGTTTAGTTAATTTATAATAAATATCTTTGCATGTTGAATATTATATTTGATATTTACAGGCGAGATAATTATCAAAATTCAGATTGACGAGTCTCCTTCTTGTCGGACTATCCTATCATTAACAATATAATTCTCTAATATGAGAATCATAAAAGGAAAAGGATTATGAAGACTCCATCACTGATCAAGGTCATGGGCACCGCCATGGCTATCCTCCTCATGGGAGGAATGTCTGCTTCCCTGGCGCAGTCGCTGGATTACCAGAATTACAACGCGATCATCTTTAACGACCTCAAAACCACTTCGGACGTTGAGGGGCGCACCTTTGTCGGCAATGACTTTACCGGGACCAATTCAGCCAATTTTGGCAACCACCTCAAAAATACCACTGCCTCCAGCGACCGCAGCCTGGTCATCGGTGGCGACCTGGTGAGTGGCAATCCGCTGAACCTCCAGCGCGGCAGCCTCTATATCGGCGGCAGCACCAACGGCCGGATCATCAATTTTAATGGAGGCGGCTCTGTCGTCTCAGACGGCAGCATCGGCGACCAGCTCTCCGCCATTCAGGATTACTCCATCGCCCAGTCCATGGCGCTGCAAAACCTGGCATCTGACAGCAGCGTCACCCTGCCAGGTGGTGGCCAGCCGGGACCAACGAAGTTTTTTGCCACGGCCGGGCTTGATGGTCTGGCCGTCTTCCATGTGAATGCGGCGGACATTTTCTCCAATCCGCTTGGCCAGCAGTTTGAACTTCTGCCGGATTCGCATACGCAGAACATCGTCATCAATGTCTCCGGCACTTCCGTGAACTGGACACAGGGGAACATGGTCGGCCAGTTTGACAGCAACTACTGGCAGGGCCGCCTGATGTGGAACTTTACCGAGGCCACCAGCATCAACCTGGGCTCCTTCAATTTCAAAGGCGCCATACTGGCTCCTTTCGCCTCCATTACCACTTCAGGCAATATTGACGGCCTCGTTGTGGCCAACAACCTCACGACCACAGCTGAGGTGCATCTCCCGGACAGCAACAGCCTCACCGGCTATGCCTTCGAAGGTTATCTTGCCCCCGTGCCAGAGCCTGGCAGTGTCATTTTCCTCGTTGCTGCCGCGGGTGTCATCCTCATTTCCCGCAATCGTCGCCTCTGGGTCTGAAGCCTGGATCTCAGCAAAGTGAAATTTCGGGGCGCCATTTCCCGAGCCTAACCGGATATATGTTAAGAGGTGGCCCGATGAGGGTTCCAGTCCGCCGGGGGCGGAGTTAGTCTGAGCTTCCTGGTCACAAAAAAACCACACTCTCGCAAGTGTGGCTTCTTTGCATGATTGAGGTCGCTTACTCCCCTGGCAGCGGCTCGGTGGGCCAGGTCTCGATCCACGGCAGGCCGTATGCGTTGAGGTCGGCCATGAAGGGATCGGGGTTGAGCTGCTCGACGTTCCAGACGCCGGGCTGGCGGTATTCGTCGTTGGTGAGGAGCTGCTTGGCGGCGATCATGGCGGGCACACCGGTGGTGTAGCTGACACCCTGGCTGTTGGTCTCCGCGTAGCAGTCTTCGTGGTCCTTGATGTTATAGACGTAGTAGCGCTTGAACTCGCCGTCTTTGCCTGTGCCTTCGATCCAGTTGCCAATGCAGGTCTTGCCTTTGGTGTCTGCACCCAGGGTGCCGGGCTCAGGCAGGAGGGTCTTGAGGAACTCAATGGGAATGATGGGCACGCCTTTGTGCATGACCGGATCAATGCGGGTCATGCCGACATTCACCAGCACTTCCATGTGCTTGATGTAGGCATCGCCAAAGGTCATCCAGAAACGGGCGCGGCGGATGTCGAAGTGCTTGGTCAGTGACTCCAGCTCTTCGTGATAGAGGCAGTAGATGTTCTTGGGGCCGATGCCATCCGGGAAGTCGAAGCTGCGCTTGATCTCCAACGGCTTGGTCTCTACCCACTGGCCGTTTTCCCAGTAGCGGCCGTTGGCGGTGACTTCGCGCAGGTTAATCTCAGGATTGAAGTTGGTGGCGAAGGCCTTGCCGTGATCTCCCGCGTTGCAGTCGAGGATGTCCAGGGTGTCAATCTTGCTGAAGTGGTGCTTCAGGGCATAGGCGGTATAGACATTGGTCACGCCGGGATCGAAGCCGCAGCCGAGGAGGGCGGTGAGACCGGCGGCTTTGAACTTTTCCTGATACGCCCACTGCCAGTGGTATTCAAATTTGGCGACGTCGCGCGGCTCGTAGTTGGCGGTGTCAATGTAATGCACACCGGCCTCCAGGCAGGCATCCATGATGGTGAGGTCCTGGTAGGGCAGGGCGACGTTGATGACGACCTTGGGCTGGAATTCCTTCAGCAGCTTCACTAGCTCCGGCACGTTGTCCGCATCCACGGAGGCGGTCTGGATGGGGTGGGGAAGCTCGGCGGCGATGCTGTCGCACTTGGACTTGGTCCGGGAGGCGAGCATGATTTCACTGAACACTTCCGGGAGCTGTGCGCATTTGTGGGTGACGACGCGGCCGACGCCGCCTGCACCGATGATGAGAACTTTTGACATGGTGCGCAAGGGTGGCGGTGAAGCCTGCAGAGTCAAGCGACGGGGTGGACAGTTTCCAGTTTTCGGTATTCGGTGTTCAGAAGTTCGGAGTGCCGCCCCGCACGCGGGAAGCGGATCGTGGGTGCGGCCAACTTTTCTAGCACCGCATGAATGCGGAACTCCGAACAAGACAGGAGCACTCGGCTGTTAGAACTTGATCCTCATGGAGGTATTCTGCTAACTCGACACTCCTTTTTCTTTTTCTATCTCATGTTTTCTCTTTCTCATAAAACGGCGGTCATCACGGGTGCAGGCTCGGGCATTGGCCGGGCGATTGCGGTTCTTTTTGCCCGCCAGGGTGCGCATGTGGAGGTGGTGGATCTCCAGCAGGAGGCGGCGCAGGGCACGGTGGACCTGATTTTGGAAGAGGGCGGTAGTGCGCGGGCGGTGGCCTGTGATGTGGGGGATCACGTGGGAGTGAAAAAGGTGTTTGCGGAGATCGGCATCCGGCGTCCGCGCCTGGACATCTTGGTGAACAATGCGGGCATCGCTCATATCGGCACGCTTTTGACCACGGAGGAGGCGGACCTGGACCGGCTTTACCAGATCAATGTCAAAGGGCTGTTCAATTGCTCCCAGGCCGCCGTAGCGCGCATGGTGGAGCAGGGCGGAGGCGTGGTGCTGAACCTGTGCTCCATCGCGGCGGACATGGGGCTGGCGGACCGCTTTGCCTACTCGATGACGAAGGGTGCGGTGCAGACGATGACGTATTCCATCGCCAAGGATTTCATCGGCCAGGGCATCCGCTGCAACTGCATCAACCCGGCGCGGGTACACACACCGTTTGTGGACGGCTATCTGGCCCGCACGTATCCGGGGCAGGAGGCGGAGATGTTTGCCAAGCTGAGCGCCGCGCAGCCCATTGGCCGCATGGCGAAGCCGGAGGAGATCGCCGCGCTGGCGCTGTACCTGTGCAGCGACGAGGCCGGTTTTGTCACCGGCAGTGCGTATCCCATTGACGGTGGGGCGGTGAATCTGCGCTGAGGCTGGAAAAAGGGCGGTTTGGAGGTGAGAACCTTGCCATCGCTTGACTGCAAGACGCTCCTGCGTGCGTATGTTCTCACTCCTGTACCATGCGCCTGCCCGTTTTCCTTTGCCTGATCCTCACCACTGCCTTCTCCTTCGCCCAGACGGAGGCGGATTATTTGACCAACATCCGCCAGCTCACCTTTGAAGGCCGCCGGGCCGGCGAAGGATATTTCAGCGCGGACGGGACGAAGATGGTGTTCCAGTCGGAGCGGGAGGAAGGAAATCCGTTTTATCAGATCTACCTCATGGACCTGGAGACCGGGGACCAGGAGCGCATTTCTCCGGGCATGGGGAAGACGACTTGCGCGTGGATTCATCCGGATGGCAAGCGCATCCAGTTTGCCAGTACGCACTCGGACCCGAAGTCCAAGGAGCTGCAGGAGGCGGAGCTCAAGGACCGCGCCACCAGCCGCGTGCGCAAGTATTCCTGGGATTACGATGAGCACTACGACATCTGGGAATACACGCTGGCGGACAAGAGCCTGAAGAACCTGACGCAGACGCTGGGCTACGATGCGGAGGGTGCCTACTCCCCGGATGGTACAAAAATGATCTTCGCCAGCAACCGCGCGGCCTATGCCAAAGAGCTGTCCAAGGAGGACGCGGAGCGCCTGAAGGTGGACAAGCAGTACTTCATGGATATTTACATCGCGGATGCGGATGGCCAGAATGTGAAGCAGCTCACGGATGCGCCTGGGTACGACGGTGGCTGTTTTTTCAGCGCGGATGGCAAGCGCATCTGCTGGCGGCGATTCACGCCGAAGGGCGATGTGGCCGAAGTCTGGACGATGAACACAGACGGCAGCGATGCCCGCCAGCTCACCAAGCTGGGGGCCATGAGCTGGGCTCCGTATTTCCACTCCAGCGGTGAGTATCTCATCTTCACGACGAACCTGAACGGCTTCGCCAATTTTGAGCTCTACATCGTGGATGCCGCAGGCAAGCAGGAGCCGGTGCGCATTACAACCACGGACGGGTTTGATGGCTTGCCGGTCTTCACGCCGGATGGTAAAAAACTGTCCTGGACCAGCGGACGCACGAGCAATGGCCAGAGCCAGATTTACATGGCAGACTGGAATCACGAGGCTGCTATGAAAGCTCTGGGCTCAGCCAAAGGCACGACGGAAACAGCGGCGGCGACGAAGCCGGTGGATGCGCCTGATTTCACGACCACGCAGGCGGACATCACGCCGGCGGATCTGCGCCAGCATGTGACGTATCTGGCCAGCGATGCCATGGATGGGCGCCTGACGGGCACACCCGGTGAAAAGCTGGCGACTCAGTATGTGGCGGATGTTTTCAAGGGCATCGGTCTGGTGTCGTATGGCGATGAGGAGTGGTTTGACCCTTTTGAATTCACCGCCGGTGTGGCACTGGGCGAGGGAAACCGCCTGACGCTGCTGCCGGAGAAGCGCAGCCTGGTGACGGACAAGGACTGGCGGCCTTTGTCATTCTCTGAGTTAGGCGAGGTGAAGCCCAGCGACATCGTCTTCGCCGGATACGGCATCGAGACGCCGGATGAGGCGGTGGGTGAGGATGGCAAGAAAATGGAAACGTACAGCAGCTACGCGCACCTGGATGTGAAGGACAAGTGGGTGCTGGTGCTGCGCTACCTGCCGGAGGGCATCACCCAGGAGCGGCGCAACGAGCTGACCCGCTATGCCAGCCTGAGGCACAAGGCGCTGGTGGCCAGGCAGAAGGGCGCGCGCGGGCTCATTATTGCCAGCGGGCCTAACAGCAAGGTGGTCGGGCAACTGGTGCCCATGTCCTTTGATGCGTCACTGGCCAGCTCCGGCCTGGCGGCCATCAGCATCACGGATGCCGTGGCCAATGATCTGCTGAAGCCTGCGGGCAAGACGCTGAAGGAACTTCAGGACAAGCTGGATACTGGTGACCTGATGGGCGGCATCAACTGCGAAGGGCTGAAGTTCAGTGCGCAGATTGACATTCGGCAGGAGAAAAAGATCGGTCGCAATGTCATCGCGGTATTGCCTGCTCGCGACCAGCCGGACCCGCATGTGGCACCGCTCATCGTGTGTGCGCACATTGACCACCTGGGCAGCAAGGCGGGCAGCAACTCCCGAGCCAAGGGGGACGAGACCAGCATGATCCACCATGGTGCGGACGACAACGCCAGCGGCGTGGCCGGTGTCATCGAGATCGCCCAATGGCTGGCGGATATGAAAAAGCAGGGCAAGATCAAGCTGACCCGCGATGTCATCTTCGCCGCGTGGTCTGGTGAAGAACTCGGTTTGTTAGGCAGCGGGCACTATGTGGAAGGCCTGGCCAAGATGTTTCGCGGAGATCCGAACGGCAAGCTGACGGGCATGTTTGCCGCCTGTCTGAACATGGACATGATCGGCCGGTTTCAAAAAACGCTGGTGCTGCAAGGCGTCGGCTCCAGCACCTGGTGGCCCAAGGAGATCGAGCGCCGGAATGCGCCCATCGGCCTGCCCATCACCACGCAAAATGACGCCTACCTGCCCACGGACAGCACCATCTTTTATCAGCGTGGCATTCCCACTTTGAACGCCTTCACCGGCAGCCATGAGGACTACCACAAGCCCAGCGATACGGCGGACAAGATTGACTACGAAAACGCTGCCAAGATCACTCGCCTCATGGGATTGATCGCCCGTGGCATCGCCATTGCGGATACGAACCCGGATTTTGTGGCGATGGAAGCGCCGAAGAACAAGGACAGCCGTGGCGGCCTGCGCGCGTATCTGGGCACCATTCCGGACTATGCGCAGGGGGATACTAAAGGCGTGAAGCTCAGCGGCGTCTCCCCCATCGGCCCGGCGGGAAAGGCGGGCGTGAAGGGCGGCGACATCATCATCAAGCTGTCCGGCAAAGATGTGCTGAACATTTATGACTATACCTCCCTCATGGGCGAGTTGAAGATCGGTGCGGAGACCACCATGACGGTGATCCGCGAGGGCAAAGAGCTGGAGCTGAAAATCACGCCTGGCTCGCGGGAGTAAAGTAGTCTGCACTCTCCGAGTGCGGCATCTCCATCGTTCGCAGCCCCTTGCACCCCCATCCCGTCTCTACGTCCAAAGTCACAGGAATACGCCTATGCGCCACAAGCTTGCTGGAAACCTGCTTCGTTAACCTGTTTTATCTCCGATGACATTCGACCGCTCCCTTCTCCCTGTTTTACTCGGCCTGACGCTGCCGCTTCATGCGCAGACGCCTCCGGCAGTTGCTGGCAATGAGGCGGTGCAAAAAATCATCGAGACACGCCAGGGCCGGGGCGTGATGGCGGATGACACGCCGCCCACACCGCCCCTGGAAGCAGTGAAGGGTTTTATCAAGCGCAACGATGTCGCAGTGGATCTCATGGCGGCGGAGCCGGCGGTGCAGCAGCCGCTGTATGCGAGCTGGGATTCCAAGGGGCGCATGTGGGTGACGCAATACATCCAGTATCAGTTTCCGGCGGGGCTGAAAATCGTCAGCTACGACCAGCACCTGCGCGCGAAATTTGACAAGGTGCCGCTGCCGCCGCCGCGTGGTGAAAAGGGGGCGGACAAGATCACCGTGTTTGAAGACACGGACGGCGACGGTGCTTTTGACAAGCATACGGATGTGATCACGGGCCTGAACATCGCCAGCGCAGCGCTGCACGGCATGAGCCGCATCTGGGTGCTGAATCCGCCTTACCTGCTGAGCTATGCCGATGCAGACCAGGATGGCATCCCGGAAGGGGGCCCGGTGGTGGAGCTGAGCGGCTTTGGTTTGGAAGATACTCACAGCGTGGCCACCAGCCTCATGTGGGGCATGGACGGCTGGCTTTACGGGGCCAACGGCAGCACCACGACGGGCAAGGTGAGCAGCGCCAATACCAAAGATGTGAAGTGGGAGGGGCAGTGCATCTGGCGTTATCACCCGAAGAACAAGACCTTTGAAATTTATGCCGAAGGCGGTGGCAACACCTTCAGCCTGGACATGGACAGCAAAGGCCGCGTGTTCTCCGGCACCAACAACGGCAACACGCGCGGTATGCATTATGAGCAGGGAAGCTATGGCATCAAAGGCTGGGGCAAACACGGCCCGCTGACCAATCCCTATGCCTTTGGCTGGTTCGTCCACATGCAGCATGAAGGCGATAACAAGCGCTTCCCCCAGGCCTTCACCATCTATGAAGGTGGTCTTCTCGGTTCCGCCTACGAGGGCAAGATCATCGCGCCAAACTCCTTGGCGAATGTTGTTTATGTGAGCGAGCTTTTTCCTGATGGATCAACCTTCCGCACCAAGGATGAGGAAAACCTGATGAGCTCCCCGGACCGCTGGTTCCGCCCGGTGTGGGCAGGCGTCGGCCCGGATGGTGGTTTCTACATGGCCGATTGGTATGACACCCGCCTCAGTCACGTGAGCCCGGTTGACGACTGGCATAAGACCAGCGGCCGCATCTACCGTGTGCGCCCGGCGGCAGGCGTGCCTGAGCTGAAGCCGTTTGATCTGGGTAAAGCTGCGCCTAACGAATTGTTTGGTTATCTGAGCCATGCCAATGAGTGGTTCCGCAAGCAGGCGGCTTTGGAGATCGGGTGGCGGGGGCTGATCGAACTCAAAGAACCTCTCGTCGCCCTGGCCAAAGGGACGGATGCGCACGCCCTGGATGCTCTCTGGACCCTGGACATGCTGGGCGCTGCGGATGATGAATTGGTGGATTCCTTGTTAGGTCATGGCGACCCTTACATCCGTCGCTGGGCGGTGAAGATCATCGGCGAACAACGCCGTGCCTCTGAAGCGCTGGTCCGGCTTGCCAAGACTGAGCAGCATCTGGAAGTCCGTGCGCAGATCCTCGCTTCAGCGAAGAGGCTTCCGGCCGCCGGCCTGCCTCTCCTGTGGAGCGCGCATGGGGAGGAAGACATCAGTGGCCACATCCCGTTGCTGGCCTGGTGGGCGCTGGAGTCCAAGGCAGAAAAGCAGCGCGACGCTGTCTTCGCTTTCTTTAAATCCGATCCTGCTTTTCTGAAGACATCCGTTTTCCGCGATCACCTTGCTGAGAAACTGGCCCGCCGTTACGCCATGGCTGGTGGCACGGAGAACTTTGAATCCTGTGCGGACTTGCTGGCCCTGGCCACGGATGCAAAGACGCGGGCGCAAGTGATTGCCGGGATCGCCACCGCTTTTGAAGGGGCTGAAATGCCGCCTCTGCCGGATGCGCTGTCCAATGCTCTGAAGGATTATTTGATGAAGCAGTCCGGCGGTGACCTGACCCTGGCGCTGCGCACCGGCAGTGAGGATGCTTTGAAACAGGGCCTCAAGCTGCTGGCCGACAGTAAGGCCACGAATGCGCAGCGCATCGCCATCGCGAAGACTCTGGCGGAGCTGGGTAAACAGGAGGCTGTGGAGCCCATGGTGGCCATCCTGAAAAACAGCGCCACCGCGCCCAGCCTGAAGCGCGGCATCCTGCAGGCGGCAGCCAAGTTTGAAGACAAACGCATCCCTCAGGTCATCCTCGAGGGGTGGGAGGCGCGCATCGCCGGCGATGTGGCGTTGCGTGAAGACGCGCTGCGCGTGCTGGCCAGCCGTAAAGAGTGGGCGCTGCTGCTGGCCTTTTTTGTCAACGAATGGAAGGTGCCCGCCAAGCACTTCAACATTGATACCGTGCGCCAGCTTAGCCTCTACAAAGACCCGGAGCTGGATGCCAGCATTGACCGTCATTGGAAAGGCCTGCTGGCCACCGGTCCCACCGAGGCCAAGACAAAGGAAATGGAGCGCATCAAAGCCGTGCTGAAAACCGGCCTCGGCGATGCTGAAAAGGGCAAGCTCCAGTTCGCCGCGCGCTGCGCCATCTGCCACAAGCTGTTCGGGGAAGGCAACATCATCGGCCCCGACCTCACCGGTTATGACCGGGGCAATGTGGACTTCTGGCTGGACAACATCTTCAACCCCAGCCTGGAGATCCGCGAGGGATTCGGCAATTACATTGTGAAGCTCAAGAACGGCCAGATGCTCACCGGCATCATGGATGCCCAGGACGCCAGCGGCATTGTGCTGAAGGACATCGCCGGGAACAAGATCCCCGTGAAACAGCCTGAGATTGAGAAGCTCGAGGCCTCTCCCGTCTCCTTGATGCCTGAGGCACTCACCACCGGCATGAGCGATGCCGATTTGAAGGATTTCTTTGCCTACCTGATGCGGGTGCAGTGATTCAAGCGCGGTTTAAAGCCTTGCGGGACAGTTCCACCAGATAGAGCGGCGCGCTGATTTGCGGCTGCCTGGACGAATAGACCACCTGGATGGGCTGTCCCTCTGGATGGTCCTGGTACACCGATATGGACACGACGGAGGTGTGGCTGTGGGGCTGGCCGGCTTGGTCCAGGTATTCATACGCCAGCTTTTCCGTCCGGCCCTGGCGGACGCTGGTCCGCCGCTTGCTCGTGACAATGCCGGTGGTTTCGATGCCGTGGTCACACAGCTCGCGCATCTGCAGGCCGCGCGAGACGAGCTGATAAACAACCAATGCCAGGATGGCCAGGGAGACAAGGACAGTCAGTGCAATTCCGGTCATAACGTTAAAGTTAGTTAGTCTGGTATTCTAGTCCATCGCTCCTAGACAGACAAGACGGCACATTTCCATTGCGCTATTCAGGCATACAGCACCCTCAATGGGCGCAGCCAGCTAATGATGACGCCGGTTAACAGGGCGATGAGGCCGAGAAGAGACGCGGAGGGTAGGGCCAGGTCGCTGAAGATGGCGGTGGTGACATACACGGCGCCGAAACCGGCAATGCCGGCGGCGATGGCATACAGATGACGGCCCAGGTGATGGTCATTCGTGAAGGCGGCAGCATTGGCCACGGCGGCCAGCAGCATGACCAGCGCAGCGTAACCGCTCTCCTCAACGTCCCATATATAACCTAGAACGACACAGCCCAAGGAGGCAAAGATGAGACCGCCGACGACCACGCCTTCCCAGTATTCACGGGGACGCAATGCCTGTCTGGCGAAGCGGTCCATAACGATGAAAAAGGAGCTGAACCCGCGCACCAGGTGCGACCACAGGGCAAAGATGAGCCAGGCTCCGATAAGCAGCGAGCTGAGGATAGGGGACACATCCTGCAGCAAGGTGCTGAGCACACGATAGGCCACAAAACCGCCCACCATGATCATGGTCTGCCGCCCTTCAGTAAACTGGTTCATCCAGTGGGTGAAGCGCAGTTGCAGGCGGTAGATGGAGGAGCGGGCGCGGAAGGATTCCACCAGGCCCATACGGGCATTTTCACTGTTGGGGCTGAGGCGCAGTGCCTCCATGAAATGCTGGTTGGCGCGCTTGTGGTCGCCTTCCATGAGGGCCTGCCAGCCGGCGCTGGTGTGGGCGCTGTCGTCGTCCGGGTTGCGCTGGAGCTGGTAATCAATGAGGCTCTTGTGGTCGCCATCTTTCTTCTGCATCAGTAGCGCGGCGGAGAGGACTTCAGCTGCCATGGTGCTTTCGGTGTCCAGTTCCAGAGCTTTGCGCGCAGAAGCCTCGGCTTTCGGATAATCCCGCAGGCGCAGGTGCAGGCTGCCTGTCACTGCATGGGCGAATTCGCTGTCCGGGTCCAGGCCCACGGCCTCCTCGGCCTGTTTCAGAGCGGCCTGGATCTCGGCCTTCTGGCCGTCCTTGGCGCGGGCGTTCATGGCCAGCGCCAGGACACCGCGTGCGAAGGCATCCTCCGGCTCCAGGGCCACGGCGCGCTGGGCGGAATCCACGGCACTGGCGGCTGTGCTTTCCTCATTCAGCCAGCAGAGCGCCAGCATGACATAACTGGGAGTGTGTTCAGGATCCAGCTCCAGCGCCTGTTTATAACACTGGATGGCATCCTTCAGCCGGTGCTGCGTCTGCAAGAGACGCCCTCGGGCGAAGTGGGCGCTGGCGCTGGTGTAATCGAGATCAGACATGGCGCTTCAGCGTTTGATGAGGCCCAGGTACTTCAGCACGTCATCATAGAAGCCGCTCTGGTTGGAATACATGGCGTAGTTTTTCGCGCTTTCGAACCAGGCCTTGGTGGTCGGTTTATGATTGCCTGCGGCCTTGATGAGGTCCTTGGTCGTCAGCGGCACCACCTTGCCGGTGCGCATGGCACCGGTCAGGACATCCTCGGTAGCGATGTCAAAAACGGCCTTCAAATCTGCGCCTGAAAAGTCCGGGGTCTTCCGGGCCAGCGCACGCGGGTCCAGCTCGCCGATGGGTTTCTTCTGCGCCATCACCTCGATGATGGCGGAGCGGCCGGCCTCATCCGGCGGCGGCACAAACAGCGTGCGGTCAAACCGGCCTGGGCGGCGGAAGGCGGGGTCAATGTGCCAGGGAGCATTGGTCGCCCCGAGAATCAGCACGCCGTCGTTTTGGGAATCCGCGCCATCCATTTCGGAGAGGAACTGGTTGATCAAATTCCGCCCCGCACTCTGCCGCAGATCCCGCCGGTCGGCGGCCAGGGCATCCACTTCATCGAAAAACAAAACGCAGGGCGCGTTTTTGCGGGCGAGTTCAAAGACCTCGTGCATGTGCTTCTCGGAATTGCCGATCCACATGTCCAGGATCTGGTGCAGACCCAGGGCGATAAAGTTGGCCTGGATCTCCCCGGCGGTAGCCTTGCTGATGAGCGTCTTGCCCACACCGGGAGGGCCGTAGAGAAGGACGCCGCCACCCACTTTTTTATCGTAGGCTTTGAACAGTTCCGCATGTTGAAGCGGATAGATGATCTTCATGCGGATCTCCTCCTTCAGCGCGTCCATGCCGCCGACGTGAGAGAAGTTCAGCTTGGGTTTTTCAAAGTCCGCCAGGCCCAGGTCAAAGGCGGCGCCGCCGAGCGGATGGCCGTCGTCGTCATCATCCTCGTCATCGTCGGAGGCTTCCAAAAAGCTGCCGCTTGAGGTGACACCTGCGCGCTTGCGGCCGCCGGTTTCATCGCCGCCGGGTTTGATGTTTTGAAGGGATTTTTCCAGGCCGGGATCGGAGAGGGATTTGTTCAAGGACAGCGCTTTGTCATACAAGCTGCGGGCGCGTGGCATCTCCCCTTCGGTGACGAAGATGCGTGCCAGCAGCAGGTAACCGGGGGCATAGTCAGGCTTTTCAGCGATGAGCTGCTCGGCCCGCACAGCGGCCTCAGACAGGCGGCCTTGAAGAAACGCCACCTGGGCCAGACCCGCGCGTGCCTCCGGATGTGAGGCATCGCTTTTCAGCGCGGTCGTGTAGGCCTGTTCCGCCTCGTCATGCATCATTTCTTCCATGCAGCCCGCTGCATACAGGAGCAGCAGCGGCACATTATCGGGGGAATGTTGCAGTGCCAGACGGAGGGCATCAAGGTTTTGGGCCATGCCAGTGAACCCAGCGTGCGAGACAGGTCGGCGCAAGGGATTTTATCACCTCAATCGCATGAAGGGGCGCGGCTTTTTCCTGCGTAGGTAGCCCATGCGTTTTATCTTCGCCCTGCTCCTGCTGTTTCAGTTTCAAGCCGCCGCAAATGATGTTGTCTTGAACATCGAGCCCAGCCCGGAGTTTCCGCGCAATTCGGAAGGCTCTTTCATCACCCTGAAGTCGGGGCGGATCCTTTATATCTACACGCAATTTTATGGCGGCGCATCCGACCACAGCGCAGCGCGGCTCGTCTCCATCCAGAGCGATGATGAAGGCCGCACCTGGGATACCCAGGCGCGCACCATCCTGGAAAATGCAGGCGGGGCCAATGTGATGAGCGTCTCCCTGCTGCGGCTGAAAAGCGGCCGCATCGCGCTGTTTTATCTTTTGAAAAACACCTGGCTGGACTGCCGCCCGCATGTGCGTTTCAGCGATGATGAAGCGCAGACCTGGAGCGAGCCCGTGCGCATGCTGGAGGCACCGGGTTACTTTGTCCTGAACAACGACCGCGTGATCCAGCACAGCAGCGGGCGGCTCATCGCTCCCGTCGCCTCACATCGCGCACGCAATACAGACCCGGATACCAGCAAGTCTTTCGACGGACGCGCCATCGCGCTGTGGGTGGTTTCTGACGATGACGGGGCCACCTGGAAAGAAGCGCCGCAATGGCTGGCGCTGCCGGTGCCTGCCACGCGCACCGGGCTTCAGGAGCCGGGCATCGTGGAACTGGCGGACGCATCCCTGCTGAGCTTCTTCCGCACAGACCAGGGCGTGCAGTATGAAAGCCGCTCCACGGACCGTGGCCAGACCTGGACTCCTGTAGTGGCCGGGCCGCTGAAGTCCCCCACCTCCCCGGCCAGCATCGAGCGGCTGCCCGGCAGCGATGACCTGCTGTGCGTGTGGAACGATCACAGCGGCGACCACCCCATGGTGGAAAAGAAACGCACGCCCCTGGTGTTGGCGCTTTCAAGCGACGGTGGCAAGACATGGTCTAACCAAAAGCTTCTCGAATCCGACCCGGATGGCTGGTATTGCTACACGGCCATCCATTACGTCAAAGACGCGGTCCTTCTGGCCTACTGCGCCGGGGATTCCAAGATCGGCGGCCTGAACCGCCTGCGCATCCGCCGGGTGGGGCTTGACTCTCTGAAGTGAGGGATGTCGCGGAACTTCAGGGCCGGATCGGTGGGCCATACCACTCGTAGCACATCAGGTAGATGATGATGCCGGTGAAAGAGACATAAAGCCAGATGGGCACGCTCCATTTGGCCATGCGCTTGTGCTTGTCATAGCGGCGGCGCAGGGCCGGGATGACCGTCATGATGATCAGCACCACGTTCACCACCGCGAGCGGGATGTGGGTCAGCAGAATGGTGAAATAAATCGGACGGGAGAGCCCCGTGCCGGCAAACTGCACATGCCCGGCATTGTAATGGTAATACAGGTAGCAGCCCAGGAAGGCAGTGGAAAACAGCAGCGCAATCGTCATGCAGACGATGTGCCCCTTCTGCCGGTTCATCTTGATCAGCACCAGGCCGATGATGATGTGCAGCAGGGCACAGGCATTAAAAATCGTGTAAAGCTTGGGCAGGTCGTAAACAGTCATTGGGGGAGCGGCAAAGCGGGGGTTAAGGGGCCTGTTCGTTGTCCTTCTGCTTCTCCTTGAGGATGAAGTTCAGGTCCTTGCGGAGCTGTTCATCAAAATGCTCGGCGAACTGCGGGTCCGCATTCATGAGGTCATACAGCGTGCCGCGCAGGTGGCCTTGGTGATCCACCAGGGCCACGCGGAGGTCGTGGATGTATTTGTCATCCGGAGAAAGGCGGTCCTTTTCCGGCAGATCCTGCACCGGACGGAATTTCAGGAACTGGGTCAGGTAGCTGCGGACCTCTTCCTTGTCCCCCTGCACAAACCACCAGGGGTCGGTTTCCTTCACATCAATGCCGCTGGCAAATTGGGCCATCATTTCCGGCGTGTCATCCGGGTCCAGGGTGAAGGAGACAAAATGGATGTTCGGATTACCCCGATATTCCTCCTGAAGCTTTTTCAGCTTGGCGATGACGCCTGCACACCCGCGCGGGCAGCGGGTATAGACCCAGGAGGCCAGGATGATCTTTCCACGCAGATCATTCAGATGCACGGTTTTGCCCGTGCGTTCCGTCAGCGTCAAATCGTCCTCCAGGCGTCCCAGGATGGCCGGGCGGTCCTTTTCCTCGCTGGCGGCCTGCTGTTTCATGGCCAGCAGGTAATTATAAAACACCACAATGCCGAGTACGGCAACGATGATAGGAATCCAGATGGCCCAGGGGGTCAGATTGGGTTTGGGGTCAGGAGCAGGCTGGTCGGACATGGTTGGGTGGAAAATAAATGGCTAGGCGCGTTTCCACGCCAGACTGGATACGAGCAGGATGCCCGGGAGGTACATCAGGGTGCAGAAGAAGAGTTTGCGGGCGGTGGCGCGCTCCGGTGCTTTTTGGAAATCCAGTGCCAGCTTGCACAGCCAGCCGGCCAGGGCCAGCGCCAGCGGCAGGAAGATCCAGGTGACGACGAGGCCCATGATGACGGGGTAAAACATCAGCAGCAGGGTGGCGATGGCGTAGGCCAGGGCATGCTTGGAAGTGCGCACGCCGGCTTCATCGTCATTGGCCAGCATGACAAATCCGCCCCGGCGGTATTCGTCGCGATACATCCAGTTGATGGCCAAGAAGTGCGGGAGCTGCCAGAGGAAGAGCAGGGCAAAAAGGTAGATGGCTCCTGGCTCCAGCAGAAGTTCCAGCCGGACGTAGGCTTCGTTACGCGGAAGCTGGCCTGCGGCTCCGGCCCAGCCGATGAGCGGTGGCAGCGCACCCGAGACGGCACCGACGAGGGTGTTCGTGGGCGACTGTTTTTTCAGCGGGGTGTAGATGAAAAGATAGGTGGCCAGGGTCAGGGCGGTGAGGGCGGCGGCTTCGAAGTTCACCTTGGCAACGAGGTGGATCAGGGCAAAGGCGCTGAGCAGCCAGCCGATGGCAAAGGCGGCGCTGGGGCTGATGCGGCCGGAGGGCAGGGGGCGGTCCGCCGTGCGCAGCATGCGGGAATCGGGCTCGATCTCCATGAGCTGGTTAAAAACCGCAGCCCCAAAGGCGGCCAGGCTGCTGCCCAGGATGGTGTGGAAAAGCAGCCAGCCATCCAGGCCCGCACCGGCGCGCAGCCAGAAGCCGACAAAGGTGGTGACGACGACCAGGGCGCTGAGGCGGAACTTCGTCAGCACCAGCAGATCGTTCATGCTCCAGGTTTTGGAGACGGGATCTGCGGCGGGGCTGGAGCTTTCGGACATGGGGAGCATAGATTAACGCGCTGGCAGCATTTCGCCAGGGGCAGGTGCGGTCTTTCCTGACGCACCAAGCAACCAGAGGTAAAGGGCGCTGACTAGGAGCGAGGAGAGCCCGATATGCAGCACCTGAGCGATGCCGACAATGCCGACATGCGCCAGGACGATGCCGAGCACCATCTGGCTGAAGATGAGACCGAAGATGCTCCACTCCAGCCAGGCGGCGCGGACGAGGTGACGGCGGCTGAGATGCAGGAAAAGGATGCCTGCGCCGAGGATGAGCCAGGAGAAACTGCGGTGGACGAGGTACACCCAGCTTTGCTCCAGCTCCACCACCCATTGGGAGCGCGGCTCGCCGGCATGCGTGTGCGCCAGGTGATCCGTCAGCTCGCGCACTTGGGAGCCCATGACACCCTCAATGACGATGAGGGAAAACAGCACCCAGGCCAGCCCGCGCAGGACGGGAACCGGGCCAGTTTTCCAGACCAGCCGCCAGGGCCGGTCATTGGCCCGCCAGGCGGTGTAAACGAGCACGCACTGCAGCAGAATGGCCAGGGCCATGTGCAGGGTGATGATGCCTGGTTTAAGCCCGCTGAAGACGACCCGCGCGCCCAGCCAGGCATTCACCAATACCAGGATGAATGCGGCGACGGAAGCGACGAAGACCCGTTTTCGCCGCAGGCGGATCTGGCCAAAGGACGCGAAAAAGAGCAGCAGCATGGCCAGGCCCACCGGCAGGCTGGTCAGGCGGTTAATGTATTCAATCCAGGTGGCGACTGGATCAAACTCCGCCCGCAAAGTCTCCGGAGTGATGCTGGCGGGATCCCGCCCAAAACGGGCAGCTTTGGTACGGAACTTTTCCAGGTCAATCTTGTCAAAATCAATGTCCGCCGCATTCGTCGGCGGCACCAGGCAGCCGTAGCAGAACGGCCAGTCCGGGCAGCCCAGCCCAGATCCAGTCGCCCGCACCACGGCACCCACAAAGATCAGCACCTCCACGGTGATGAAGGCGATGAGGGCAAGGCGTTGGAAGCGGGTCCAGATCATGGAGCGGGGAGCAGTCTTCGGTGTGCAGTTTTCAGTCTTCGGTGCGAAGAAATTTTTGAACCACTAATGCCCGGCAATGGCCACTAATGTGAGAGTTCAGAAATATATTAGTGCGTATTTCTGGGCAATAGCGGTTCAAAAAATGGTTGGAATTGGGATTAGCGAGACCAAAAAAATGTCCCGCTCCCTGTTCAGAAGCGGGACATCCCGGTTAAAAGCTGAACAGGGAAATCAATTTAATTGGCGGCGACCGGGGCGTTCAGGGTGGCGGCAGATTTCGCGGCGGCGGCGGCGGATTGTTCCTTTGCCCACTCATCAAACTCGGGGCCAGGAACGACTTCCAGGTTGGCCTTCATCTGGGCATGGCCTGGGCCGCAGAGCTGGCCGCAGATGATGTCCCAGGTACCTTCCTTGACAGGCTTGAACCACATGTGGGCCTTCACGCCAGGGATAGCGTCCTGAGCGGCACGCATGGGAACAATGGCCAGGTTGTGAATGACGTCCTTGCTGGCCACGTCCACGATCACAGGACGACCAAGGGGGAGCTTCATGGTGCCAGGGTTGATGAAGTCATCCTTGCCGTTCGGGTCCAGCAGATCACGACCAGTGACGTTGGTGGGGGCGATGCTGCGCATGTCCCAGGTGCTGAGCATGAGGTCGTCGCCGGGATACTGGAAGTTCCAGAGGAATTTTTCGCCCATGGCGCGGATTTTGATGGTGTCCGGGCTGGTCGGGAAGTCATCGGCCTGATGGGACCAGAGGGGGAAGGCGAAACCGAGGAGGAGGATGGCTTCCACGACGACCACGCCGATCTCAATGTGGGTGGAGGCATGGCCGCGCACGCCATGGTAATCGGCTTTGGGGTTCTTGCTCTGACGGAAACGCGTGAAGGCGATGATCAGGAAAATGGACCAGCCGATGAAGAGGGCCAGCATGAACCAGTGCACAAAGCCGAGCATGTGGTCCAGGAGACCGCCGTGTTCGGAGGCGTTTTCGGTGATGCCAATCCAGGTATTGATGTCAGAGACGCTCATGAGTGATTCGGGGGAGATTATTGAAGAGGCACGTCTGCGGGAAGACGGCTTTGTTTGCGCGCGAAGTTAAAGAAAATGAGGCCCACGGCACCCATGCCAATGACCAGAAAGCCTAGCATCACCAGCACCGCCAGATCCTGAGCCTGGGCCATGACACTGCCCGGGTCCGGACGGCAGGTGGCGCAGGCGAGCTGGAAAAGATGGGCGTTCATGGCGGTGGAAAGGGAAAGGAAGTCAAACAATAATGGTGCGGCTCTTTTTTACGATATACCAGACAAGGTAGGCCGTCATGACGATGCTCAGCCAGCCGGCGAAGGATCCCAGACCGGCGACTCCCAGAGCAGCCGCCTGCTCAGGCAGCATGCGCGTCCACAGCCAGAACCCAAGATCGCTCAGAATGGCGAAGAAAAGGAAGACGATGTGGAAGTGCTTGAGAGACATGGCCGGTGGGGGGAAGGGGTTACTGGTTGCTTTCGTAAAATCCGGGGAAGACCAGCGGATCACTGGCAGAGAATACGAACAGAAAGAACAGCGCGATGGCAAATGCAGCGGTGAAAGCGAGGATCTTGTAAATCAGCTTGGCCTCGTGATTCAAGTGCATGAAGATCAGCGCCACCAAGCCCGCCTTGAAGGTGGCCACGATCATGCCCACCAGGATGTTCAGGCTGTGCGTGGGCAGTTCCACCGTGGAAAGCCATACCGTGACGATCGTGAAAAAGGCCAGCACCAAGCCGATGATCTTGATCCTCTTAATTGACTTGTGAATTTCTTCGTGACTGTCTGCCATATGCGGTGAGGGAAAAAAGGTGAGAGGGGAACAACCGGCGGTTAGAGGAGATAAAGCAGCGGGAACAGGAAGATCCAGACCAAGTCCACAAAGTGCCAGAAGAGGCCGCCGACTTCGACACGGTTGGCCAAGCGCTCAGGGTCGTTGCGGAGCATCTTGCCATCAAACAGGAGGAAATAGGTCAGAACCAGGGCACCCGCCACCACGTGCAGGCCGTGCAGACCCGTGAGGGTGAAGTAGATGGCGTAGTAGGTATTCAGTTTCGGTGTATAGTTGGAGAAGAAGGCGATGTCTTTTTTCTCAAGGGTCACCTGCGGATGGTGGCCATGGTCACCATGATCTTCGGCGTGACCGGCAGCCGCTTCCGCTTTGTGTTCCCCCTCAGCGTGGGCGGCTGGCGGTGTGGCGGATTTGATATGCAGGAAAAAGGATTCCTTCTGGTGGGTAGCACTCTTCAGCGGGTCACGGTTCGGATAGTCCTTCTTGAACGTAGCCTTGGCGTGGTCGCGGGTGGAGATGAATTCCTGTTTCCAGCCTTCACCCAGATACTGGCTGCTCCAGGCGAGGGAGTTTTCCGCATCGGGCACGGAGCGGAGGTCCACTCCGTCCACATCAATGACCATTTTGTCATCCAGCAGCTTTCCCGTGGCGGTGGTGCCATCGGCAAAGGTGATGGAGCTGGCGGAGTAACCGAGAAGCTTGGATGGTTTGACCTTGAAAGTGACCGGCTGGCTGGCGGTGAGCTTGACCGTAGTGTCAGCCACGATGTTCATCTTCTGGGCTTCCCGGTCCTTGCCCTGGTCGCGGAGAGCCTGTTTCCTTTTCTCAAGGGCTTCTTCAGCAGCTTTCACTGTCTTTTTGCGGAAAGCACCGAAGTCGCTCAGGGAAAGCTCTTCACCGGAGGCCAGTTTGAAGGTGGGGGCCTCGCCCTGGATGTAAGGGAGGACGTAGTCTTCAGGATCGGCATCAATCGCCTTGTTTTCGCCAGCGATGGTCAGGGTGAACTCAGTGGCTTCGCCAAAGGTGATTTCATAACCTTGCGGAAGGTGGCCGGTGAGGAAGGTGCCGTCGGTCAGCTTGACTGCGTAGTGAGTGAACTTGCCGTAATACTCGTAGCTCTTGATGCCCATGAAAGCCAGGGCGCAGAGGATGGTAATGGCCAGATAAGCCCTGAACTTGGCGATGTTGCGCAGTTTCAGGTTGGCCCACGCGAGAAGCACCGTCACGGAGGAGAAGATGAGCACCAGGGTGTTGATGAATCCCGGTGCGACAGCCAGCTCATGAACCGGCCAGTGGTAGTCCGCCCCCACACGCAGGAAGATGTAGGAGGAAAAAAGGCCGCCGAAGAGCATCACCTCGGAGGCGAGGAAGAGCCAGATGCCGACCTTGGCATTGTAGAGGCCCGTATCGGGGCGGGCGGTGACGGTATAGGGGATGTCCATTGCGAAAGGGAGGTGCTCAGGTTTCGGGTCTCAGGGCTGGGCTCGGATCAATGATGAGCAACCGGGGCAGGAGTCGGGGAGGCAGCGGCCACAGCAGCTTTGCCGGGCTCGGTTTCCCACTGCGGCAGGTAGTCCTGGGAGCAGGCGGGAACGCTGTATTCATAAGGACCGCGGACGACGACCGGCTCAAAGGTGAAGTTGCCGTGCGGAGGCGGTGTTGGCGTGGCCCACTCCAGCGTCGTGCAGTGCCATGGGTTGTCGCTGTTGGCTTTACGGCCGCCCTTGATGCTGAGGAAGACGTTCAGGATGAATGGCACCTGGCCGAGGGCGAGGATGAAAGCGCCGACAGACATGAGGACGTTCAGGCCCAGGAGGTTGTTAGGCACATCCATGCCAACGAGGCCGAAGGTCCAGGAAGTGAGTTCTGTCACCCAGTTGGAGGCACTGCTGGTCTGCTCGAAGTATTTGCCACCGTCATACCAGCGGCGGTGGAAGCCGCCCATGCCCTGGATGAACATCGGGGCAAAGATGAGGTTCATGCCGAGCAGGGAAGGCCAGAAGTGCAGCTTGCCCAGGAAGTCGCTCATGAAGCGGCCGGTGATCTTTGGATACCAGTGATAAATGCCGGCAAAGAGGGCAAAGATGGTGCCGGGAGCCACCACATAATGGAAGTGACCGATGACGTAATACGTATCGTGCAGGGCCAGATCAATGAAGGTGAAAGCCAGAGGCAGACCGGTCAGACCGCCGATGCCGAACATGGGCAGGAAAGCAGATGCGAAAAGCATCTGCGGGGTGAAGCGGATGGAGCCGCCCCAAAGGGAGATCATTAGACCGGTCAGAAGGATGACGGAAGGGACGGAAATGAGCACCGTGGTGATCTGGAAGTAGGTGGACATCATCGTGCCCATGCCGGTCAGATACATGTGGTGGGCCCAGACCAGGAAGCTGAGGAAACCGAGGGTCAGCGCGGCATACACCATGGACTTGTAGCCCCAGAGAGGGCGGCGGGTGTTCGCCGGGATGACTTCCGCCAGGATGGCGAAGGCCGGAAGAATAAGCACGTACACCTCAGGGTGGGCCAGGAACCAGAAAAGGTGCTGGTAAAGCAAAGGAGAGCCGCCACCGGAGATGTCCAAGTGCTGGCCGCCTTCCATGAGGCCGGTCGGGAGGAAGAAGCTGGCACCGAAGACACGGTCCACAAGCTGAAGCAGGGCGGCGACTTCCAGAGGAGGGAAGGCCAGAAGAAGCAGGAAGCTGGTCACGAACATGGCCCAGCAGAAGAACGGCATGCGCATCCAGGTCATGCCTTTGGCGCGCAGGTTGATCACCGTCGTGATGACGTTGACGGAACCAAGCAGGGATGCGGAAATGTTAAACACCATGGCCAGGAGCCACCAGGTGTGGCCGTGCATCCAGACATTGGTCACTGCGAGAGTCGTCGTGGAGGCCAGGGGGGAATACATCGTCCAGCCTGTCTGCACCGAACCCGTGCCGACAAAGAAGCTGGCAATCATCATCACGCCGCTGATGAAGAAGAGCCAGAAGCTCCACATGTTCAGTTTCGGGAAGGCCATATCAATCGTGCCGATCTGCAGCGGCATGACGAAGTTCACAAACCCGGCAAAACCCAGGGGCACAATGCCCAGGAAAACCATGATGGTACCGTGCATGGCACCGAGCATGTTGTATAACTCGCCGTTCACGATGCCGCCCGGTGCCCAACGGCCGATGGCGTCATGAAAGAAAGGTCCGATGACCGGCAGGCTCTCCACAAACAGCAGCCCTGGCACGGTCTCGCCGGGGAAGGCGATGCTCCAGCGCATGAGGAGCATGAGGAAGAAACCCAGCAGAAGGAACAGCAGGCCGCTCAGGCCATACTGGATGCCGATGACCTTGTGGTCACAGGAGAAGATATACTTGCCGAGGAATCCCGGCTCGTCGTGGTGATCATGCGCATGATCGGCTCCATGGGAGTGATCGTGGGTGGTGGCGGCGGCGCTCATAGATTGAATGAAAAGGGACCGGGAAGACTACGTGTCAGAAACGGTGAAAGTCGTTGGAGTGACGATCAAAATGGAGGACAAAAAGCGAGGCTCCAGACGGGACCGGACCCTCACCGTGGGAGAATCCTGAAAAGAGGGCAATGTGGCTTCAGAGGCTGCCGGGGGAGCCTTGCTGAAATCAGATTGCCATTTGCAGAACATGAAAGATAAAATCGCAATTACGGAGCTGGAGCTGCAGCCGGAGCGGCTGCTGCCGTTGCACCGGGGCCGGCAGGAATGTCACCGGGGACGTTTTTGTCCTTGAAAGGCTCAAGCTCGGCCTGCGTCCACTGGGTGGCACGTTTCTCGTCAGCACGGACTTTTTCCACCATTTCTTTGGTGATCATCGTGCCTTCGTTGCCCCAGGTATTGCGGATGTAGGTCAGCACGTTGGCGAGGTCGCCTGCAGACATCGCGGCACCGAAGCCCTGCATGCCTCCGGGGAAGTTGTAGTTCTGGCCTTTGACCGTGACCTGGCCGACCAGACCGTGCTGCACCACGCGGATCAGACGCTCCGTGCCTCCGGTGACCCATTCAGAATCTGCTAGCGGCGGATACTGGCCAGCAAGACCCAGGCCGCTACCCTGATGGCAGCCACCGCAGACGGCATAACCGCTAGCACCCTTTTTCATGGCCACCTGGAAGGGATCGGCTTCAGCACCGCCATCGTTTTGTCCGGGGCGCGGGTCGCCACCGCCGAGCTTGCCGGTGGAGAAAGGATTGCTGACATTGAAACTGAAACCGCCCGTCATAGGACCAAGCTGGCCGCCGGCGATGATGGCGACGATCATGAACAGGAAGATGACCCAGACGGGAGCAGGTTCGTGACCGGGTTCCTGGTCAGATTTTTCACGCTTCACCGCTGCGTGCAGGCGGTCCAGATCATTGCTGTCAGGATTGGGGAAGGAGGAAGGAGCGCTCATGGGCGGGGGTCTCGAGTGTTCCGGGGTTACTGTTTAGCTGCGGCAGGGGCGGCAGCGACGGCGGCTGGATCACCAGGGACAGGATAGTCTTTTTTCAGGGAGAGCAGGTAGTCCACCAGGGCTTCCGCTTCTGGGGTAGGCACCACTTCGTAGCCTTCTTTCACGGCGAATTTCTTGTGCAGCTTCAGTGCCTTTTCCGAAGTCTGCCCCTGAGCCAGACGCTCCGTGTAGAGGTGGGCAAAGGAAGGCATGTTGGACCAGTCATGCAGGCTCTTGGGAGCATACAGCATCTGGTGGATGCGCGCACGCTCAGGGGCACGCCAGCCGTAGTTGGTCAGGTCGGGACCGTTGCGCTGCACGCCGAGGAAAGCATACGGCTCATCCAGATAATCCAGAAGCGTATTGGAGCGGACGGGTGCAGGCGGGCGGGCATCTTGGTCCATGCCCCAGCCTCTGCGCCAGCCGTCCAGGGCAAGCTGGGTGGGGCGGATCATCTGCGTGTGGCACTGGACGCAACCTTCACGGGCATAGACGAGCTGGCCCTGACGGTTGATGGGTGCAGGCGGATACTGGCCTTCCAGACCATCGCGGTCTTTGTCATAGGGGACAGGGGACAGCGCCTGATACTGGATCGTCGGAACAATGATGAGGAAGAGCCAGGGAAGACCGAAGCTGGCAATCAGGGCGAGGATAAACGTGCGGAACTGGCTCATGCGTGGGCGGCGTGGGGAAGGGCTTCTTCGTGATCATGCTCAAGCAGCGTCGGGGCGGAACTGCGGCGACCAAGTCCGGCCACCATGAGCATGAGATGGATCAGGAACCAAACATTGGACCAAGTGATCAGTGCCCAGGCGATGGCGCGGGCGATGATGTAAGGGCGGAGGTTCAGCGCGAGCTGCATGAAGTCCTGGTCCCACATTTCAGGGGAGTTAAGGTCACCGCCCTGCTGGATACCGGCGACGAGGCTGGTCACGACAATGGCACCGATGCCATAGACGGAGAACCAGAAGTGGTTGCGGATGAGGCGGACGGAAAGCCATTCACAGCCGGTCAGGCGGGGGACGATGTAGTAGATGGCCCCAAAGATGGTCATGCTAAAGAAACCATAGACGGCCACGATCTGGAAGCCATACCAGGCCTGAGTGAACTGAAGGGTGGCACCCGTGGAGAAATTGGAGATCAGGGCCAGGATGGCACCGCTGACAGGATAAAACAGCGCTCCGAAGAAGACGAAACGCAGCGTCGGGCTGGAGGCCACCATGTTATGCTTGCCCAGCGTGGTCAGGTGATGGTTTAGACCCACCACGCCGACAGGAATCAGAAGCAGCACGCCCGTAGCAGCGCCAACCGCAGGCATCCAGGCCGGAAGGGGGCCGCCCATGTAATGTTGCATGCCCGTCCAGCCGCCGAGAACTGCCAGGAGCCAGAAACCGATCTGCGAGAGCTGGTAGCTCGCGACAGGCTGGCCGGTCACTTTCGGGATGAAGTAGTAAGCTGCACCAATGGCCACCGGGGCGAAGAACAGCAGGATCATCGTATGCACATACCAGGCATTGATGCCAGCACCGAGCGCACCCAAGCCGGGGAGGCAATGAAGGGCCACATTGGCAGTGACGAAGATCCAGGGGAACCAGAAGCAGGCGGCCAGGATATACCAGGTGCTGACCATGAAACCTTCCGGACGGAACGCGCGGCCAAACATGAACACCATAGGCCAGGCGAAGGCGAGGAAACTGATGAGCAATACCGGCCAGATGAAGGCGGGCATTTCCATCCACTGCATGGAGGTGCTTTTGCCGAGAAGGATGCAGACCAGGCCGATGGTCACGGCGATGTTCCAGAAGATGGCGGCCACGTATAGGACGCTTTTGCCAGTGCGAAGCACTTGGCCGGAGCGGCGGGCCATGATCCAGAGCATGGCACCGAGACCGGCCTGAACACCCCAGCCATAAACGAGGGCATTGATGTGTGTGGGCTGGAGCCGTCCGTATTGAAGCACGCTGCAGGCACCGAGGAAATCCGGGGCAAACTGCTTGATGGCGGCAAGGACGCCCAGGATGGTCGAAGCCATCAGCCAGAAAGCGCCGTTCAGGAAGAGGAAGAGCACCGGGCCTTTAACCGACTTGTCGATCGCCGCGCGGCGAAGGTTGTCGGCCTGGGTGTCCGTGGATGCTGGGGTGGTCTGCATAGGGTCCGTGGGCAAAAAATCAGTTCGCTGGAGCAGGTATGGCTGCCGGAGCGGCAGGAGTTGGAGCGGGTGCTGCTGGAGCAGCTGTGCCTGCAGGAGCAGGGGCAATGGCAGCAGGTGCCGGCTCGGCAGCGAGCCGCAATTGAGTCGGAGAACCGGGAACCACCTGGGTGCTGACGCCTTCCGGCCTGGCCTTCAGTCCTTCCAGGGTTTTGGCAAAGATGGCGGCTTTTTTGCTGCTGTCGTTGAGGCCCATTTTGGCGATGATCTCATTCTGCGCCTTGGTGATTTCCTCTTTGTTGGCCAGACGCTCAGGGATGCGCGGATCTTCCGCCCCTTGGGTGGCAAACAGTGACTGGATCAGATAAAACAGCACGGCGAAACTCGCAAACGCGGCCAGCACCCAAAGGAAGGTGGCTCCGGCTTTCGAAGGTGTAGCGGTTGATGACATGAAGTGGAAAATCAGTTGGTGACGTTGGCGGACTCCAGCAGGCGCGGGTCACGGCAGGGATACAGGCTGTATTTGGAAAGGCTGCGCAGAAAGAAGAAACCGGAAGTGCCCACCACCGCAAGCAGGGCGACGATGTCTCCGATCCAGGCTCCGGCGACCCAGTAGCCAAGGCCCAGGGAAGGACCGCGCTCAGGAATGACGTTCCAGTAGATGTCCACCAGATGCATGAACAGAATCCAAAGACAGACCACGGAGATCACAGCGGGATTCTTTTTGCGCGGCTGGGAGAGAAGAAGGACGAAAGGGCCGATGAAGTGGCCGACCACGATGAAGATGGACACCCAGCGCCAGCCTTCCGTGTTACGGGTCAGGTAGAAGCGTGTTTCTTCGGTGATATTCGCGTACCAGATGAGGAAATACTGGCTGAAGGCGATGTATGCCCAAAACACCGTGAAGGCGAAGAGCAGCTTGCCCATCAGGTGGTAATGTTCTTCGGTGACAACCTGCTTCAGGTAACCAAGGCCTTTGAGCCAGGTGACAAGCAGGATCGTCAGGGCCATGGAAGCCCAGGCGCAGCCGGCGAAGATGTAAACGCCCCACATGGTGGAGAACCAGGAGTAGTCCAGCGTCATCAGCCAGTCCACGGCGGCGAAGGTGACCGTCAGGGCAAAGAAGAGCAGCCAGCGGCAGGAGAAGGAACGGGCGGAAATGGTGTGCTTGATGTCACCATCCTTATCCTGGTCTGTGGACTTTTTGCGCAGCCTGTAGGCAATGTAACCGAGGATCAGGAAATAGATGACGAAACGTGCCTGCCAGAAATCCACATTCAAATAACCGTATTTGGAAACCAGGATGTGCAGATGCGGGTTTTCCAGAGACATGTGATGGAGTGCGTCCTTCACCGAGTGCATCTCATGGTGGTCGTCACCTTCGGTGGCGGGGGCGGCGTGGGCTGCAGCGCCCTGCTCATGGGCGATGAGGAGTTCCTTCGCCTCGCGGTGATGGTTCATCCACTCATAGAGAGGGGACTGCACCTGGGGAATCAACAGAGGAATACCAAGGAGACCGACGATCAAAGCCATGCTGGCCATCTGCTCCCATAGGCGGCGGATGGCCACGCCCCAACCAGAGTTGGAGGCACTGTGCAGCAGGATCCAGAAACAGCCGCCGCACACAAAGGTGAAGGCAAAGAAGAAGGCGAAGAGCCAGCTGTAAGCAAAGACGTCCGTCTGGGCAAAAAACAGATAGGCGGAGCCAAGAAGGCCCAGCGCACCGGCGGCCCCGAAGGCTCCGATGAGCTTGCTGCCCTTGGCGGTTTCGAATTTCTCACCGCCCGCAGGCAGATCGTTGAATGTGACGTGGTGACTCATGCCTTGAAATGCCTGCTGTTACTGGACGGACACGTTGTTTTCCTTCACCGCCACCTGCATGGCGCGGATGTAGGCCACGATGGCCCAGCGATCTTGAACGGTGATGCTGCCGCCGTAGGGGCCCATCAGTCCTTTGCCGTTCGCGATCACATCATAAATGGCTCCGTCTGCACGGTAGGCACCCGGATTTGAAGGATCAGTGCTGCCGGGCTGGTGGAAATTAAAGGCGGTCATGATGCCGTATTTGGACGTCACGCCCTTGCCGTTGCCGGAGGCTCCATGGCAAACGGTGCAATAAATGTTATATTGGCGCTCGCCGCGCTCCAGCAGTGCCTTGTTCAGCGTCACTTCCTTCGGCAGGCCGTCACCGTAATAGTCACCGATCTTGCCCGTGCTGTAGTAGTCAAGACCGTTGGCGAAGCCATACTGCGGCGGCTTGAAGTCCGGGGCGGAGGCAGGCTTGGCGGGGATCTCGAAGCCCACTGGCACGGTGCCTTTCACTGGACGGCGTGCGCCAAGGCCATCGGCAAAGAAATCGCTATGGGCCTGGTACTTCACCTTGGCTTGGTGATCCATGTCCTGGAAGATTTCGAGGGGCGGCAATTCGGACTTGCTGCCACGAGTGCCGAAGGCGGCGATGATGATCGCGGCAACAAAGAGGTAGCTGAGGAAAAAATATTTCATGGAGCGAGCTGGCAGGGAGTGCCTGATCAGAGCTTGTGAAAAATTTCACAAGCAGGCGAAGATTAAAAACTCGCGGTCACATTGCAAGGACGATTTCGAATTTCTCTGGCCTATTTCATGCCAGGAGAAAATCGCCCCAAAAATGCCACCGGACTCAGCGGATGATGATCTTGAAGGCGGCCTGCCCCTGCTGATCTTCGGAATTGGAGACCAAAAGCTGGCCCAAATGATGCCCCGTGCGCCAGGGCGCACCGTTGATGGGTTTTGTCTGCAGCAGGTAGGCACCAGTCCCCGCATTGCGGAAAGTGGTGATGCTGTTGCTGAAGGGGGCGGCCTGTCCCGGCACTTCAAAATGCTCCATGAGCGTGAAGTGGTTTTTGTCCAGCTCCGTCACGGGCCAGCCTGCGCAGGTGACGATGACCAGCAAATTGGCCGGCTGGAGGTTGCCATTGGCCGCGAGACCTTGTGAGGTCTGCACATTGACGGTCAGCGGGACGGTCTTGGGCAGGGTGGAGAGCGGTGGGGGCGGGGCTGCCGCTTCGATCACCGGTTCCGGAACGATTTCCGGCTCAGGCACTGGAACAGGCGCAGCTTTCACCGGCTCCACGGCCTTTGGGGCGGGCTTGGGGAGTGCCTTGGGAGCCGGTTTCGACACGGCTTTTGCAGCCGGTCTGGTGGCGGGCTTCGCTGATGCAGGTCGCGCTGGCGCTGGTTTTGCACCCTTTTTGGCTGCTGCTTTGACCGCTGGTTTTGCGGCCACAGGCTTGGATTTCACCGCAGGGGCCGGTTTCTTGATGCTGGCAGCAGCTTTCTTTGCGGCCGCTTTGGAGGGCATAGGTTTTTTGGCCATGTCGCGGAATTTTTTCAGATTTCCGGTTAGGCTATGCGAATATGGCCAGAAGTGTCCAGCCCCGTCTTGTCACGGGGATTTACCGGCGGGTGCTCCTCCCCCGGCGGGTGCTCCTCCCCCGGCGAGGCTCAAGCCGCCGGCGAGGCTCAAGCCGCCGGCGTGGAGGCAATGGCGGCCACCACGCGGTCCATCTCCGCCTCCGTGTTATAAAAATGCGGGCTGAAGCGCAGATACGCTTTCCCAGCGCGGTCATAGCGCAGGGAGGGACTGATCTTCTGCGCCGTCAGATGGTCAAAGATCTGCGTCAGGCTGGCTCCATAATGCCCGTCCTCCCGCCAGGTGGTGGTGATACCGGAGGCATTTGGCCCGGTCGTTGGCCCCAGGAAGCGGAAGCCCAGCGGTTCCAATCCCTCTACAAGCCGCGCTTTCAGCCGCAGGAGTTGCTCACTGACGGCAGGAATACCCTTTTCTAAAAGCAGCTCCAGCCCGGCCTTCATGCCTAAAATACCCGCCACATTTAAAACCCCCGGTTCATAACGTCGGCCACCCTTCTCAAAGG
Source organism: Prosthecobacter sp. SYSU 5D2 (assembly GCF_039655865.1). Classification (NCBI taxonomy): domain Bacteria; kingdom Pseudomonadati; phylum Verrucomicrobiota; class Verrucomicrobiia; order Verrucomicrobiales; family Verrucomicrobiaceae; genus Prosthecobacter; species Prosthecobacter sp. SYSU 5D2. Next base: position 279,502 of record NZ_JBBYXL010000002.1, read on the forward strand.
CGATCTCCTCCTGGGCGATGAAATTCGGACTCTGCACGTTCCACGATCCCAGCAGGGTGGGCCGCAGGCGTTCCTGCACTTCTTCGCGCACATAAACGACCCCCGCTGCCATCGGCCCCAGCATCCATTTGTGAGAGTCTGCAGAAAGGAAATCCACATAGTCCACCCGCGTCTCGAAGGCCCCCAGCGTCTGAATGGCATCCAGGCAAAAAAGCACCCCGCGTGCCCGCAGCATCTGGCCGATGGCGTCAATCTGGATGCGATAGCCACTGAGAAAGTGGCAGGAAGCCAGGGCCACCAGCTTCGTTTTTGGTGTCAGCAGGGCTTCCACAAGTTCCGGGGTGATGGCCCCGGGGGCCTGCGGTTTCAAAAGTTTCACCACCACGCCATGGCGGGCCAGATCCGTCCAGGGATAGACATTGGCCGGGTAATCATCCTGATAGCACACCACTTCATCCCCTGGCTGCCAGTCCAGCCCGTTGGCCACCAGGCTCAGCCCCAGGGAGGTGGGGCCCAGGAGGGAGATCTCACTGGCCTTGGCCCCCAGCATCTGCGCGGCCACCACCCGGCACTCACTCACCGCCCGCCAGGCTTCCGGGAATTCCTGCATCCGCCGGCAGCTTTCCTCCAGGTAGTCCTGCATCACTTTGGTGACCCGGCGTGGCAGGATGGTCACCCCGGCATGCGCCAGGAAAATGCTCTCCTGGGCGATGGGGAATTCAGCCAGGCGGTCAGCTTCGGTGGGAAAAAGGGACATGCCAGACATACGCCTGGAAATGCGGCCCGCGCAAGATCACGGCGCGGGCACCGGCACCGGCGCGCCCCGGTAAATGCCATCAAACCACCCGCGCCCGGCATACCGCCGGGTATTTTCCGTCTCCACCTGCAGATAACGGCCTGTTTTCGTCAGGCGCACCCGCGCCTGCTGGGCTTCCTCCTTTACCTCGGCGTCCTTGACCACGGCCTCGGCCACCAGAGTCCCATTTTTCTCCTCGCGCATCTCCTCTGGCTGAAAAGTGGCCTCCAGGGTGGCGGCTTCATCTCCGGGCATCCGGTAGTTCACCAGGGTGGCACGCAGCTTGCCATCCTGACCCAGGCGCAGATTGATATGGGCCCCGCCCAGGTCAAAATAATCTCCCTCCCAGCCCAGGCCGGTTTTGGGGTCCGGCAGCGTTTCCACGAAGTAGTATCCACGCGCAGTGGCCTGCGCCACATTCACCCAGTCCTTGGCCGTTTTATCTGTCACGGACGCTTTTTCACTTCCTGCACCCGAGGGCTGGCTGGAAAAAAGGTCCACCCACTTCTGCCGCAGCGCAGGCCATTGCTCCTTCCACAAGTCCAGCGCAGGCCGGTCTTTACGGTCCCAGCTTCTTGTGCCGGCCTTTAGGGAATTTTGCAGCCGCTCATCCGCCGCCTGGAATTCCTTTTTGGCCAGTTGCAGCAGCTTGCTGTCATTCACCCGGCGGTAGCTGCCATTGATCCCGGCATCCACCGGAGCCTTTTGCTGGGGCTTGAAATCCACCTCGATCTTCGATTCGCTGATCTTTGCCACAAACTGCACACCCGGATCCTCCCCCTCATTCACCATTCTGGAAAAAAACATCTCCTTGTCACTGCGGCTTCCCTGGCCCGTCCACACATTCATGGACCCTGGGTCACCTGCGAAGCGGACGAGGACGCGAGTCTTGCCAAAATCTCCCGCCTCCAGCGTCAGATACCGTTTCGTCGCTTCATCGTAATACACGGGCGCTTCGGCTGGCGAGGCCGCAGGAGAGGACCAGGACACCCAGAAAAGGACCAGACTCAGGGAAAAGGCGCGCATGCAGCAAAACACACCTGATTTTGTCCTAAAAGGCAAGTTTCCCGTCAAACTTCGTCATTTTGAGAACAGGACCTAACAGGATAAGCAAAATGTTTCCTTTGCTACCCTCTCGCAGCGCGCTAGCATCACCCTCCCATGAATTCTGAGGTCCAAAACTTGGTCGCGGCAGGCAAACTTGCCTCCGCTGACGGCGAAAAATTATCGAAACTCGAACCCGGCACCTTCTGCCTGCACAAAAGCTGGGGCGTAGGAAAAGTGGTGCAATGGGACCTGATGGGGGACCGCATCATTCTGGATTTTGAAGACAAGCCCGGCCACGGCCTGAAGCTGTCCTTTGCCATCACCTCCCTGGAAATCCTTCCGGGGGAGCACCTGCTGGCACGCCGCCTGTCCGATCTGGAAGGCCTGAAAAACCTCGCCAAGACCAAGGTCACCGAACTCATCGAGCTGGCCCTCAAATCCTCCGGCAGCTCCATGTCCCTGGATGATCTGGAGCGCCTGCTGAAGCCCCGCATCGTCACCGAGGGTGAATACAAAAAGTGGTGGGAATCCGCCAAAAAGACCCTCAAGACCGCCCGTCACATCGTCGTCCCCTCCAAGCGCACGGAACCTCTCGTCCTGCGTGACAGCGCTGAAAAACCCGGCGGCGTCATGGTGCAGAACTTTCTGGCCAAGCGCGATCTGAAAGGCAAGCTCGGCGTCCTCGCCCTCATCCAGAAAGATCTGGACCTCTTCGAAGATCCCGGCACCGAGCTTGTCCCCGTCTTCCAGGACATTTCCGATACCGTCCGCAAAGCCTGGAAGCTCCACCTCAAGGACAGCCTTCAGCTTCTCCTGGCGCGCGATGAACTCATCGAATCCATCGAAAACGCTTCCGCCCCCATGGGCTCCATGAAGGTGGCAGACCTCGTCTGCGAAGCCAAGCCTCTCCTGGCCGAAAACATCGGCGGTCTGCCCGTCAGCCAGCTTGGCCGCATGTACCGCGCCTTCCCGGAGGCCTTCCCGGAGCGCGTCTGGGTGCCGGAAATCCTCAACCACCTTACCCGCACCGGCGGCCGTGCCGTGGCGGAAATCGCCGTCGTGCTGGATGCCAATGGCGAGCTGGAAGTGCTGACCGAATTCCTCAAGAAATCCGTCCGTAACCGCACCCTCAGCGCTGATCTGCTCATCTGGATCTGCAAAGAGCGCAAAGGCCTGGCCCAGTCCGTGTTCAGCATTGACCTTGGCAACGCTATCCTGGACGCCTGCGAAGACGACCACGTCCAGGGCGGACCCAAGCGCACCGGCCGCCTGGCCGACCAGCTCTCGGATGACAAAACCCTCGTCCAGGAAATGGTGCAGGATACGGATGCCGAGTCCCTGCGTAACTTTGCCAAACGTCTCATGAGCAGCTCCGTCCTGGACGAGCTGACCCGCCGTTCCCTCCTGGCCCGCGTCATCAAGGCCCGTCCTGAAATGGAAGCCTTGATGTCTGAAAACGCCGAGTCCCGCGAGGACAACCGCCTCATCGTCTCCTGGGACAGCCTGGAGAAGAAAAAAGCCGAGCTTGACGAACTCGTTAACGTCAAGATCCCGCACAACAAGAGCGAAATCCAGATCGCCAAGGAAGAAGGCGACCTTCGCGAAAACGGCGGCTACAAAGCCGCCCGCGACCAGCAGGCCGTGCTCAACCGCATGAAGGACCAGCTTGAGCGTGAAGTCGGCCTCTCCCGCGGCACCGACTTCGCCAACGTCGCGACCGACAAGATCGGCATCGGCACCATGGTGGACTTCCAGGATGTCACCTCCGGCGAAACGGAAACTTACACCATCCTCGGCGCCTGGGACGGCGACCTGGACAAAAACATCGTCTCCTACCTCTCCGAGATCGCCAAGGTGCTCATCGGCAAGGTCGTGGGTGATGAAGTCGAAATCCCAACTGACGACGGCACCGGTCGTAAAGTGAAAGTTCTCGCCATCCGCGCCTACAACACCGGCGCGTGATCTGAGATCAGACTTCGATATTCAATCCTGGGGGCGATGCGAAAGCATCGCCCCTTTTGCGTGCGGCGTATCTTCTGGCGTTATGGACGATCCTTCTCACGAAACCCCGCCCCTCCGCCAGCGCATCGAGGAAGCGTATCTGCATGAACTGCGCTCCGAGGGCCGGGCACCTGTTTCCGTCTTCCGCCTGTGCCAGGGACTGGGCATCACGGAGCGGGAGTTTTTCAGCGAATTCTCCTCACTGGAGGCTGTGGAGCGGCAGTGGTGGCTGGCGAGGTTGGAGCACGTCATCCAGTCGGTGGAAAGCGGCCCGGAGTGGCAGGGTTTCACCGCCCGGCAGCGGCTGCTGGCCTTCCTCTTTGCTTTTGTGGAGGCTTCCATGGATTTCCGAAGCCTGCTCCTGGTACGGCTGGGTCATGCACTGCCAGTCCAGCCCGTGCGTGAGTGGGCCGCGCTTGAGGAGCGCTATGAGGAGTTTGCCAGGGGCATTCTCATGCATGGGCGCGCCCAGGGAGAGATCATGGCCCGGGGGCCGCTGTCGGCAGCCTATCCAAAAGTGTTGCGGGTCCTGCTGCGCAGCGTCATGGCTTTTTATCTGAAGGATGACAGTCACAAATTCGAGCGCACGGATGCCTTCATTGAAAAATCCGTCACCGTGCTCTTTGACCTCATGGGCCGCCAGGCGCTGGATTCCGGCTTTGACCTCGTGCGCTTTCTTTTACCGGGAGGCCTGCACCGCGCCTGACCATGGCCGCTGAGCAACCTGCCCAGGAAAGCATCCGCAGCACCCCGCTCACCCGCATGGCGGACCTGGCGGGAACGGGCGCGCGCGTGGGGATGAACTACCTCAAATACTACGGCCAGCGCGCCGTCAGTCCCACGTCTTCGCAGGCGGACCTGCGCCGTGAACTGGATGAGGTGAATGCACGGGATGTCTATGCCTCCTTCAGCCGTCTTAAAGGCGGGCCGCTGAAGCTGGCGCAGATGCTCAGCATTGATGACAACCTGCTGCCCCCGGCCTATTCCGCGCAGTTTTCTCAAGCGCAGTATTCTGCTCCGCCCCTGTCCTGGCCGTTGGTCCGCCGCACCTTGGAACGCGAGTTTGGCCAGCCGGTGGAATCCCTTTACGACAGCTTTACTCCGCAGGCCGCTCACGGTGCCTCCATCGGCCAGGTGCATCAGGCCACCCGCGCCGGGAAAAAACTGGCCGTGAAAGTCCAGTATCCAGGCGTGGCCGATTCCATGCGCAGCGACCTCCGTGTCGTCAAACCGGTGGCGCTACAAATCCTCGGTTTGCGGGAGGAGGACATCGCCCATTATTTCCAGGAGGTGGAAACCCGCCTGCTGGAGGAGACGGATTACGTGGCTGAGCTGAGGCGCAGCCAGGAGATCGCCACCGCCTGCGCCGCGCTGCCGGGTTTGCGCTTCCCCGCCTTTTATCCCGACCGCTGCTCCGCCCGCGTGCTCACCATGGACTGGATGGAGGGCATCACCCTGGACCGCTTTGCCGCCGGCGATGCCACCCAGGAAGAGCGGAACCGCATCGGCCAGGCGTTGTGGGATTTTTACCAGCATCAGATCCACGTCTTGTATCTCTTCCATGCCGACCCCCATCCAGGGAATTTCCTCGTGGCGGAAGGCCAGCTCATCGTCCTGGATTTCGGCTGTACCCGTGCCATCACCCCGGAGTTTCATGCCAAGCAGTTCGCCTTTTTAAACCCGGCCCTGCTGGATTCTGAGGCCGCTCTGGAAACCGCCCTCCGTGACATGGACGTACTCCTGCCGGCCGATGGCCCCGCCCAGCGCAGCAAGATCCTGGACCTCGCCCGCCAGTCCATTGAGCTGCTCACCCGGCCTTTTCAGACTGAGAGCTTTGACTTCGCCGATCCCGCCTTCATGCAGGCTATTTACTTGATGGGCGATGCCAACCGCCAGGATCGCAGTCTGCGCTCCCTGCGCGGTGCCCGTGGCCGCTCAGAAAGCGTGTATTTAAACCGTGCCTTCTTCGGCCTCTTCAGCCTCTTGCACCGCCTCCGGGCCAGGGTGGAGACGCGGTGAAACCCGCTCCAACCTGTTCATATTGTGTACCTTCGTGATGTTTTAGCCATTCCGTGTTAGGCTGGGTCCCGATCATGCTTTGATACAAAGGGCGTCCCCCCCTTTTGTCATGAATTTGCCCCCCCCTGTCCGCCTGCGGACCCTAGGTGCTGCTGTCCGCGCGGTGCTGCTGGTCACGATATTGCACCCCTGCCTTCCCATCCCGGCTGCCAATCTCACCTGGGATACGGACGGCACCGCAGGTGGCGCTACCGGCGGCACTGGAATCTGGGATCTCTCCGCCCTGCATTGGAACAATGCGGGCACCCTCCAGGCCTGGCAGAATACCGTCAGCCACGCCGCCATTTTCGGTGGTACTGCTGGCACCGTGACTTTGGGCAGTCCCATCGCAGTCACAGGAATGACGTTTAACAGCAGTGGTTATTCCATCGTCGGTGGAGCTCATATGCTGACCTTGGGCGGCTCGGTCAATACCGTCACGGCCACCCACACCGCTTCCATTTTGGCGGATATGACCCTCTCGGCAAATACAAGTTTTGTCGGTGCGGGAGACCTGACCATCGAAACAGGCAGCACCATTGCAGGGGCCGGTTTTAATCTTTCCAAAGGCAACGCAGGCACTCTGACTTTGGGTGCTGAGATCGTAGATGCGGGCTCTCTTTCCGTCTCGGGTGGGGTGCTGGATCTCACTGGCAGCATGACCCGCACCCTTTATGCCACGGCCGGGTCATTGTCGGTCAGCGGCGGTGCTGTGCTGAATATTTATGGCACTTTGGGGACCTCCGCCGCTATTCCGACGGCGCAGACGGCCTTTTCTGGAAACAGCGTGACCAATATCTACGGCACCGCCTACATGTCCGGGGGCTCCTCCACCTTCAGGATCGGAGAGGGGACCAATGCGACGGTCAATGTGGTGGGTGGCACTTTGACCATTGGCACATCTTCTGCCGGAGTGGCTTTAGGGCGGGGGGCGGCGACCGCCAGCGGCTTTCTCAACATCTCCGCTGGGTCCATGATCCTGGCCAGTAATACCAACGTCTTCCGTGTGGGGGCAGGTTACTCCAATCCGGACAATAGCGGTGCCAGTGTGGTCACCCTGTCAGGCACAGGTCTTCTGGAAACACAGACAACGACTGGAACCATCCTTCTGGGGTCCAATCTGGCCGGCAATACCGCCAGCACCGGCACCTTTCACCTCGATGGAGGCACCTTGGCCACCAACCGCACCATCATTGGCGGGTCCGCGGGGGCCTCCTATTTTAACTTCAATGGCGGCACGTTGAAGGCCAATGGAACTACCGTCACCCTGGCCTCCTCCCTGACCACCGTCAATGTCCGCGACGGCGGCGGGACCCTTGATACTAACGGCTTCGATATCAATATCGCCAAAGGCATGACTCATTCCGACATCGAAGACGATGCAGCGGTGGATGGCGGCATCACTAAAACCGGCACAGGCATCCTCACCTTCAGCGGCTCCGAGGCCAATACCTACAACGGTGTCACCACCCTCAAGGCTGGCGAGCTGCATCTCAACAAGGACGCGGGCGTCATGGCCATCGCGGGAAATATCACCCTGGGGGATGGCACCACCAGTGTTTTGCTGAAGCTGCTCGCCACGGGCCAGATCGCCGATACCAGCGTGATCACCCTGAACGGTACCGATGCCGATGCAGGCCTCTTCCAGCTCAATGGCATGAGCGAGACCATTGGCGGACTCATCAGCACCGGTGGTGCGGGTATGGTGGAAAACCAAAGCGCCACCGCCGCCACGCTCACACTGAACAATGTGGGCAGCCATAATTTCAGCGGCTTGCTGCGCAACGGCAGTCTGGCCGGCATACTCTCTTTGACCAAACAAGGCGCAGGCACACAGATCCTCAGCAGCATCGCCACTTATACGGGCGTCACCACCATTGACGATGGCACCCTCCAGTTCGGCGTGAACAGCGCGCTTACCGGTACCTCCAGCGTCATCATCGCCGGGGCAGGAAGCACCGTTCCCGCCACCCTGAGTATCAATGGTTATACCTGGACGGCCCCCGCCCTCACCTTTTACAATGCCACCTCCACAGCCACCAGCCAGGGCGTCATTGACATCGGCACAGATGGCGTGCTGACACTGAGCAGCACCCTGACGGTCAACAATGACAACCAGCCTCTGGGTGCCCTCATCACCGGCGGGACCCTGGATTTTGGCGGGGCCACCCGTACCTTTGCCATTGCCGACAGCAGCAATGCCGTGGCGGACCTTACCATCACCTCCAACATCACCTCCACAACTGGAGGCCTGCTCAAAACAGGCACTGGCACCCTTCGGCTCACCGGAGGGGTGACTTTGGCCGGGGGCATGAATGTCAGCAATGGCGTGCTGGAAGTTGGCGGCACCGTCAGCACCAGCACTTTTAACACGGTCATCGGTTCCATTCTCCCTGGCACCTTGCGCCTAACCGGAGGTTCCTACTCGACGACCACTGCCTCCGTCGGCACCATCAGCAACCAGAGCGGGGCCCTCATCGTCACGGGAGGAGATTTTGTTACCACCACTACCAGCACCTCATCCGGGATCCGGGTTGGTGAGAATGGCTACGGAGGGTTATTCCTTTCCGGCGGCACCATTTCTACGCAGCGGGTGGATACTTGGGACGGCTCGGCAGCGTCCTCAGCAGCGGTCATACAGATCAGCGGAGGCATACTCAATACCGCCAACTACATCATGCTGCGCAATGAGCGCTGGGAATTCACGATGACGGGCGGGGAGGTACGTCGAACGGGGGATTACATCGCCCTGGGCTTCCGCAGCGGTAGCTCGGTGGGTAATGCCACCACCACCAACCAGGGAGCCATGACTGTGGCGGGCGGCACGGTTAACAATGCCGGTTTCTTGGTCACCATGGGGCAGCAAAACAATGCCTCCGCCCTGGGCACCATCCACCTGAACCTGAATGCAGGCACCCTGATTACCAACCAGATCATCCTCTATAACTCTAATGATTCGGGAACCCGTGGGCATGTGAATTTTAACGGCGGCCTGCTACGTGCGAGTGTCAGCCAGGCCAATTTTGTGACTGTGTCCGGCTCCACAGGAACTGGCTCCCTCACCGCTTACGTCAATGGTGCTTTCGGGGCCTTTGACGGCGGGGCGGTGATTGATTCCAACGGAGTTAACATCACTATCCCCATTGCTCTTTTGACCCCCACCGGGGACGGCGTCTCTGCCATCCCGCTGATCTCCGGCGGCAGCGGTTATATCGGCGCGCCGTATGTTGAGATCACCGGCGGCGGCGGCAGCGGAGCCACCGCCTCCGCCACTGTGGACCAGGATCCCACCAGCGCCACCTACGGCCAGATCCTCAGCATCACCGTCACCAATCCGGGCATCGGATACACCGCCGCGCCCACCATCACCCTCATCGGCGGCGGCGGTACTGGAGCGGCCATCGGCACCGTCACCACTTTGACCAATACTTCCGGCGGACTCACCAAAAGCGGCACCGGCATTCTTACCCTTTCGGGTGCGGCAGAAAACACCTTCACCGGCACATCACAGATCCTGGCCGGGGAGCTTCATCTGGCCAAGACCGCCGGCGTCACCGCCCTGGCCGGAGACATCCACATCGGCGACGGCAGTGCCAGCGCCGTGCTGCGTCTAACCAATAGTAACCAAATTGCCGATACCAGCGTGGCCAGCTTCACAGGCAGCGGAGCCGCCGCCGGCACCTTCCGCCTGAACAACCAGAGCGAAACCATCGGCGGCCTTAGCAGCAGCGGCGGCGCAGGCATTGTCGAAAATGAATCCGGCAGCGCCGCCACCAGCACCCTCACCCTCCAGGTGGCTTCCGGCATCCAGACCTTCAGCGGCATCCTCCGCAATGGTGACGGCAGCGGCACGGATGGCACCCTGGCCCTGGTTAAATCTGGCGCAGGCACCCAGGTTCTCAGCGGCCTCAATACCTACACCGGCAGCACCACCATCAGTGCAGGCATCCTCCAGCTCACCGGCATCGGCAGCACTGGAACCGGAGCCGTTACCGTGGCCAACGGCAGCACCCTCTCCGGCACAGGCACCGTCCGTGGCAGCAGCTTCACCGCCGCCAGCGGAGCCATCATTCATGCGGGGGATGGGACCGATGCCGCCAGCTTCGGCACCTTGCAGTTCTCCCCCATCTCCGGAAACGGAACCTTGGATTTCCAGGCTGGAAGCGTCATCATCCTGGGGCTTAATCCGGGGGGCATCTCCGATCTCCTCAGTTTCACAGGCACCAGTGAGACCAGCCTCCTTTTGAATGGCGGCCTCACCATCACCGCCCCTGGCTTTACTCCCACCGCTGAACAGACTTTCAATCTCCTCGACTGGACCGGACTCATCTCCGCCCCCACCTTTGCCAGCCACTACAGTTCCGGCGGCTACCTTTACGGTAATGGCGAGGAGGCCACGGGGCTGGACCTGCCGGACATCTACGGCAGCGGCTACGCCTGGGACCTCAGCCAGTTCACCACTAACGGCTCCCTCCACCTCATCTACGTCATTCCGGAACCTTCCCGCGTCTTCCTTCTCCTCGTCTCCCTTGGCTGCCTCATCAACCGTCGCAGACGCTGATCACGTTCCGATCTTCTCAGCGACCGCTTGCGGTGGCTGCCGGCCGCCGTCATGATCTCAGGCTTATGACTTCTGCCATCATTGTCGCCGCCGGGAGCAGCCGCCGGATGGGTTTTAACAAGCTGCTGGCGCCGCTGGCCGGAATCGCTGTACTGCATCGTACGTTAGGCCGGTTTCAGGCCTGTGCGGAGGTAGCGGAGATCATTGTCGTGGGCGGGGAGGAGGTGCGGCAGGCGGTGGAGTCCTGGCGGCAAGAGCTGCCGAAGCTCGGGGCCGTCATCGCCGGAGGGGCTGAGCGGCATCTGTCCGTGTGGGCGGGCCTGCAAGCTTGTGCGCCGGATACGGAAATCATCGCGGTGCATGACGGCGCACGGCCTTTGATCCAGCCGGGCCAGATCAGCCTGTGCATTGCGGCGGCCCGTGAAAAAGGGGCGGTGGCCTGTGCCCGGCCCATGACGGAGACGATCAAGCGGGCGGATGCGCAGGGCCGGATCACGGAGTCCCTGGACCGCTCGGGTGTGTGGGTCATGGAGACCCCGCAGGTCTTTCAGCGGGATCTGCTCATCCGGGCCTATGAAGCGGTGATCCAGGATGGAGCCCTGGTCACGGATGAGGTGTCCGCCGTCCAGCATATCGGGCAGGCGGTCACCGTGGTGGAAAACACCACGCCGAATCCCAAGATCACCTTTCCGTCGGACCTGGTCCTGGCGGAAAGGTTTCTGGATTGAACTGAAAGTCAATTAAACCTCAGTGCCGGGACGGTACTGGCGCTTGACCAGGGCGTTGGCAGCTTCATTGCCGGGGATCAGCAGACCGGGGGCGTCCCAGGCGATGTCCTGGCCGGGGAAGGCGCTGGCCAGGCAGCCCAGGAGGACGGCCTCGGTCAGCGGACCGGCGTAATCGAAATTGGCGCTGGGTTTTTCGCCTCCGTTGAGGCAGCAGTCCACAAACTCCAGGTAGTGGTTGCGGGGCTCCAGTTTGGGGTATTTGAAACCGGTGAATTTCTCCCGTGGGTGCAGCGTGGGCGTGGTCAGGTGAGGGGCCAGGAGGACACCGTCTGTGCCGATGTAAAGGCTGCCCTGGCCGGGGAATTTGGCCAGGTCCGTCACGGCCATGGACATCACTTCCTCCGGCGGACGGGCATCCCCGTCGTACCAGGTGACCTTCACCGTGTCCGCCGCGGTGTGGGCGGTGCCTTTGAAGGTGTATTCCACGACGGCATTGATGGCCCAGTTGGTGGCATTCAGCGGCGCAGGGCCAGTGGATTTGACGCTGACTGGGGCCGCCAGATTCAGTGCGCGGAACCAGCCGCTGAACATGTGGCAGCCCATGTCACCCAGGGTGCCGGTGCCAAAGTCACGGCGCTTGCGCCACTGGCCGGGGTGGTAATAGCCCTCAATGTAGGGCCGGTCGGTGGCCGTCCCCAGCCACTTCTGCCAGTCCAGCTCGGCAGGCAGCTGGTCGGTCTTTTGCGGCACGGGGTCCATGTCGCCCCAGAACTTGTTGGAAAAGGTGTGCACCTCTTTCACTTTTCCGATGGCACCTGACTGGATGATGTCCACCGCCATGCGCTCCGTGAAGGAGGAGGAGACCTGGATGCCCATCTGGGTCATCACACCGGTCTCGCGGGCTTTCAGCATCAGCTTGCGGCATTCATACAAGTTTTGCGCCAAAGGCTTCTGCCCATAGACATGCTTGCCATGTTCCATGGCCTTGAGGCCGATGGGTCCGTGCATGTGGTCCGGGGTGGAGACGTTCACGGAATCAATGTTCGCTGCCTCCTTTTCCAGCAGTTCCTTCCAGTCCTGGTAGAAACGCACTTCCGGCCAGCGCTTCTTCACCTCGTCGAATTTGCGGGTGTCCACGTCGCACACGGCCACCAGTTCCAGCATGGGGTGGTTGGAGAGGGACTTCATGTCCCCCATGGCCATGCCGGAGGCGCCGAAGGAAGCGTGACGCAACTTGCCGTTAGGCGAGGCGGCCTTCATGCCGGTGGTGATGAAAGGAGCGGCAAAGAGAGTGCCGGTGGCCTGGGCCAGAAAACGGCGGCGGGTGGTGAGGGCAGGGGAGGCAGGTGTCATAACGGGAAAAGATTACGGAAAACCGGAGCGGGTTCTTGGGTCAAAAAAAGCCGGATCTCCGCAAAGAGATCCGGCTGGCTGTCAATTCATAGGCAGTGCCGGAGCATCAGCCTTTCTTCTTCATAAATGCCATGGCACCAAAAAGAACGATGAGAAGCCCCATGCCGATCATGATGTAGGTCTGCGTGTTGGATTCTTCAACAGGGGGGACGTAGGCTGGGACCGGTGCCTGGGCCTGCGGCGGGTAGCTCTGTGGGGCAGGCTGCTGCTGCACGGGCGGGTTGGCCGCAGGGGCGGGGGCGGTCGCGGGTGCGCCGGGTGCCGGGACCGCCGTGCCGGGTGTGCCTGGGGCAGGTGCTGCACCGGGTGCCGGGGCCGTCGCACCGGGTGCGCCGGTTGCTGGCGCTGCACCGCCATTGGCCTGGGCCAGGATGCGGGCCACGCGGTCATCCACCGTGGCGGAGGCTGCACCGCCGATGGCGGAGGAGCCGCTGATCGCCGCCTGGGATGCCTGGCTCTTGCGGACCAGGTCAGCATACAGCTTCAGCAGCTTGGCCTTGAGGTCGGCAACAACTTCCTTGTAGTCAGGGACGTTGCTGAATCCCTGGATCCGCTCAAAGGCGGCGGCACCTGCCGTGTAATCTTCTTCACCGATTTTGCGGTAAACGTCCACGAATGCTTCATTGCGGGTTTTGAGCTCGTCCAGGTTCACCAGCGCGAGCCGGGCTTTTTCCGCCATGACGGCCTTCTGCATGACGCTGATGCTGCTCATGTCATACTTGTAAGGCTCGATCCAGCGCACACCGTTGCGTTTCATGGCTTCGGACTCGGCGCGCCATTTGTTCTTTTCCTCGTCAATGGCCGCCCGGGTGCGGGACTGCTCATCCTTTTCCATTTTACGCAGACCCTCTTCCCGCTGCTTGTTCAGGATGGGCTGCTCCCCGGCCATCTTGGTCAGGATGGATCCCAGCTTGTCCATGCTTTCCATGGCTTCCGTCACAGCCTCGGGATAGTAGGTGGAGGCAGTGTAGGGCGGGCGGCTCTTGAGAAATTTGTCATACACCTGGAGCGATTCGATCCAGTTGCCCTTGGCCTTTTGTTCACGCATCTCGACCAGCAGCTTGTAGGCCTCGATGTTATAAGCCTCAGCCTGGGTCTCGGTGGCGTTCAGCCATTTGCCCGCCAGCTTGGTTTCCCCGTTGGAGACTCTTTTCTTTTCTTCCTGAAGAGTGGCGGCGATGGCTTCAGCCTCCTTGGCTTCCGGGGTGCCTTCGTATTTGTTGATGAAGGGGCGGAGCTGGTCCTGGATGATCTGCTCATAACGGTCCGCCGGCAGCAGGTCCGCCGTCGGCAGCAGCTTTTTCAACTCGATCAGCTCCACTTCCTGCGGAGTCTGCTTGATCAGTTCCTGAATTTCATCCCTCGAAAAGTCCTTTTCATCCCAGATCTTGGGAGTCAGGCGGTATTTCATACGGATGGAGGTCGGCCCTTCGCTGAGGACATTGCCTTCATACTTGGTGCCATTTTTAAGGATCAAGATGTCGGCTTGGAGGAGGGACGTGCCGCAGAAGAATGCCAGCAGGGCAATGCGGGATCGGCTAGATTTCATGGCTCAGATGGAGAGAGGTAAGGATATGAACTGCAGGGCGGGAAATCCCCGCCGAATTAGATGATTAAATCTGGATTCGTTTCACGAGTAAAGAGTGAATCCGCATCATTTCTTCCTTATTGGCCATCAAATGGGCCTTGGTCAGCCGTTTGGGCGTCAGCCCGCCAGCCAATGGTCACGGTTGGCCCCGACAAACGCATCATCATGGAGATGGGGATAGGCCGCATACACCCGGTCAATTTCCTGCATCTGGCCGGCGCTGAGACCTTCATTCTCATCCAGGCACCACAGGCCCTCCAGCAGCCCCTGGCGGCGCAGCACCTCATGCAGCCCGGCGATGCAGCCATGAAAACCGTTGGCCGCATCAAAGAAGGCGGCGTTGCTGTCCGTCACCTCCGTCCCCAGGGCCAGCAGTTCCGGGCAGGCGGGTTCCCTCTGGCAGCGCTTCAGAAGCTCCACCGCCTGCCGTGTCCAGACGGACCAGTGGCCCAGCAAGCCGCCCACGATGCGGCGCTCCCGGCCCCCCAGGCGGAAGGGGGTGGTCAGGTCGGCCACGATGTTGTCATCATTGCCCGTGTAGAGGGCGATGTCTTCCCGCCCGGCGTCCATGACGGCGCGGATGACGTCCAGGGTCTGATAGCGGTTAAAGGGAGCCATTTTGATGGCGACCACGTTTTCAATCTCCGCAAACCGCCGCCAGAAGGAATAGGGCAGCACCCGTCCGCCGACACTGGGCTGGAGGTAAAATCCCACCACCGGAACCACCTCCGCCACAGCCCGGCAGTGGCAGATGAGCTCCTCCTCCCCGGCCTGGCTCATGGCCCCCAGGCTCAGCAGCCCGGCGTGGTAGCCCAGGTCATGGACCAGGGCCGCCTCCGCCACGGCCTGTGGCGTCTGCCCGCAGATGCCGGCGATGCGGACCAGCGGCCCGCCGCCGCTGCGGTCCATCTCTTCCGCCGCCAGGGACAGGACGGGTTTAAAAAGTCCGATGCGCGGATCGCGAATGGCAAACTGGGTGGTGTGCACCCCCACCGCCAAGCCGCCCACACCCGCAGCCAGGTAATAGCGGGTCAGCGCACGCTGGCGGCGCTCGTCCAGCCGGCGTTGCGCATTCAGCGCCAGCGGATGCGCCGGGATGGCCAGGCCCTGGTGCAGCAGGGAGCGGAGTTCAGAAGTTTCCATCGCGGGTTTCAAAGTGGGTGGGTTTGCCCAGGGAAGCGCCACCCTGGCGCACCCATTGGGCCGTCGCATGGATCATCTCCTCCAGCGTCACCGTTGGCGGGCCGAACCACTCGTAAGACCGGGAGGCATCAAAAAGCCACGCCGTGGGAGCCTCGCTGCCGGTGATGACTGCCGGTTTCCCCAGCAGGCTGCCAAACTGCTCCGCCACTGCGCGGATGGACACCCGCTCCAGCCCCGTGACATTGAGCGCGGGCGGGGGGCAGGCGGTGCGCTCCAGGCACTGGATGGCCCGCGCATTCGCATCCCCCTGCCAGATGATGTTGGCATGGCCCATGGTGACATCCACCGGCTGGCCCTGGGCCACCCTTTGCGCCACGTCATGCAGGACCCCGTAGCGCAGGTCAATGGCGTAGCTGAGCCGGAACATCAGCGCCCGCGTTCCCGTCTCCTTCGCATAGTGGGTGAAGATGCGCTCCCGGCCCACACAGGAGTTGGCATAGTCCCCCGGCGGCCCCAGGGCGTCTTCCTCACGCGAGCCCGGACCTGCCACCGGCATCAGGGGATACACGCAGGCCGTGGAAAAAACAACGATTCTGGAGCCCACATATCGGTCCGCCACTATGGCGGGCACGATCGTGTTCATCACCCAGGTCAGCTCCGGGGAGTCGTGCGTGCCAAATTTCTGCCCGGCCATAAAAATGACGTTGGCCACCTCCGGCAGGGCCTGCACATCGGCCCGGTCCAGCAGGTCGCAGGCCAGCGTCCGCACCCCGTGTACCTCCAGCTCCGCCGCCGCTCCCGGATTGGAAAACCGCGAGACGGCATAAACCGTCCGGTCTTTTTTCCCCACCGCATCGAACCCGCGTCGCAGCATGCGCGCCAGGGTCGGTCCCATCTTGCCACCGGCCCCCAGCACCATCACATCGCCGTCCAGGGCGCGCAGGGTATCCAGCACGCCCGGGGTGGGCAGGCTGAGCTGGTCTTCGAGGTCGTCTTGGGTGAGCAGGGGCTTCATGGTTAGGATGCAGTGTAACTCTGGCCGTGGCGGGATTGTGCGTCTTTTTATTACCTCTACCTGTCTGAATGGGCGTTTTTTAAAATCTATAAACGCATGATCCCCCGGGCCGCCGAATGAAAAAGGCAGCGCCGGAAAAAAGTGAGAATCCTTCTTGCCAGATGGCTTTGAAATTTGATAACTGTATTCTGACCGCATGAAAAATCGCATCGCCCTTACCATTCTCTCAGCCATGACGCTCTGCGGCGTCGCTTATGCTGACATCCAGTCCCCTCCCGGACACCACTATAACTGGAGCCGCAAGCTCAGCCGTGGCGTTGGCAATATTCTCTATGGCTGGACGGAGCCCTTTGACGTCTGGAGCCGCACCGTCAAGACCGACGGTGCTCATGCCGCTTTCAGCGACTTTTTTATTGAAGGCTTCAAGCGCACTGCTGTGCGTGCTGGCTACGGCGTGTATGAAATGGCCACCTTCCCGCTGCCGACTTACAAGCTGACCTACCGCCCGCCTTATTACCGCAAGCCGCAGATTGATCCATGGTGGGGTTACACCGAGTTCTCCCCTGAGCTCGGCTTTGCCTCCCAGGTGGATTACAACCGCACGAATGGCTGGTAATCAGAAACTGGATTTTTTTTGATGATGAAGCGCAGCCCGCAAGGTCTGCGCTTCTTCATTTCTACCGCCTAGTTTAGAGCCGGGTGCGGATCTGCTTGAAAACATACAGGCAGGCGATCACGGCGGAGGTCATCTGCACCAGCACTGTGGACAGGGCGATGCCGGCCGTCTCCATGCTGCGCATGAGCACCCAGTTGAGCACGATATTGCCGATCAGCCCGACAAAGGACACCCAGATGATGAAGTGGGTGGCCTGCATGGCCACAATGACCCGCGACGCCAGGCTGCCGACAATGTAAAAAGGGATCTGGAAGACCGCATAGCGCAGCACCTCCGCCACCCGCTGGGTATCTGCCGCTGTGAAAGAGCCCCGCTCAAACAGCAGCGAGACGACCCACGGTGCCAGCCAGCACAAAAGGAAAACGGCCGGCATCGCCAGGGCCAGGATGGAAGCCGCACTGAGGATGAGCTGCCGCCTCACGCCTGCCCAGTCCTGCCGCGCCACCTTGTCGGCAAAATAGGGGAAAAGCACATCGCAGGAGGGGGCCACCGTCACCGCCAGGATGATGCCGCATAACTTTTCCGTGTAGCCAAGCACGGCCACGCTGCCCGGGGCCAGCCAGGCCGCCATGGTCTGGTCCACCACCACCGTGCTGCTGAAGACCCCGCCTGCGAAAAGATAATGGGCAGACTGGCGGCTGATGCGCAGCAGGGCCGGCTCCCGCAAAGCCAGGCACGCACGCCAGAAACGCCACCGGCCAGGGAGATGAAAAACCAGTGCGCCCAGCAGCACCAGCAATTGAAAGATTGAGCCCAGGACAGTGCCCGTGACGAGATCCCCCACGGATGCCTCCGCACCCCGATAAATCAGAACGCCGATGATGGTCAGCGGGATGAGCATCGGCGCAGTCGTGGCCACAATGAAGTGCTTGTCAGCTCGCAGCCACGCGGAGAGCTGGTAGCACATGCCAAAGCAGACCATGAACGGCAAAAGCTGGCGCAGCAGCCCCACGGCCAGCGCCTGCTTTTCGTCATTGAACCCCCGCGTGGCCCAACTGATGAAATGGGGGGCGATTAACCAGCACAGCAGCGCCAGACCGAGCAGGCTGACAGCGTGCAGCCATGTGCTTTGCACCGCCAGGCGCAGCGCGCGCCGGGGTGTTTTCCGGTGCGCCACCTCCGTGTACACGGGCAGAAAAGACTCTGGCAACCCGCCTCCAAACAGCGCCGCCAGAAAAGTCAGCAGCCCAAAGGATACCAGGAAGGCATCCAGCACATCCCCGGTGCCAAACTGCCTCGCGACAGCGGCATCCTTGAAAAAGGAGACCGCCTTGGAGCCTACCGTCAGCATCGCCACCAGCATGAATCCGGAGACGATGCGTGATCCGGCACCCTGCTTGAGCAGGGAGCACGTGCGGGCATGGAACTGGGAAAGCAGGAGGCGCAAACGCCTCAAGATAAGCGTGCAGAACCGCAGCGGGTACTAAAAATCCAGGTAGATCTCCGCACGCCGGTTCTTGGAGCGTCCTTCCGGATCATCCGTGCCGTCCGCCTTCTCATTCGGCCCCAGCGGCTGCGCCTTGCCCATGCCGGTCGTCACCACCTGCTCCGCCGCCACGCCCAGTTCCGCCAGCTGTTTTTTCACCGATTCCGCCCGCGCCTGGGACAGCGCCAGATTGTACCGGTCCGTACCCTTGGCATCCGTATGGCCCGCGATGTGCAGCTTCTTGGCCGGGTCAGACTTCAGCAGGCCGGCCACGATGTTCAACTGCTTCAGCGCACGCGGGTGCAGCTCATCCCGGTCGTATTCAAAGTACAGCGCCAGGGATTCACCGCCCTTGGGATTGCTGACGATGGGCGTATAAGGCACCCCCAGCTTCGCGGCCGAGGAGGCAAAGGAGCTCAGGATTTCTGACAGGTTCATGCCAACGACTTTCCACGGCTGGTCCAGGCCGCTGCGCTGCATTTCCAGACCAAATTCGGTGGTCTGTTGCAGCTTCTGCGACTGCACCTGGGCGATGACCCACGAGACTTCCGGATTGGCCACCGTGATGATCAGCGGTTTCGTTGGTTTAAACTCATATTCACCTTCTTCAAAGACGATGCAGAGACCGGCCAGCCGCTCAGCGGAAACTTTCTTCTCATCCACAAATGCGCGGGCGGCCGCGAAGTCATGCTTCAGCAGAGCCCGTACAAAATCACTGCCAAATCTCAGCGCATCCGGCATATTCTCCACGGTAAAAAGCGGGGGTTTGGGAGCTGTGGCTGTTTTTGCAGCAGGCTTGCCCTTGGGGGCAGATTTCGCGGCAGGCGGTGTCGTGGTCTGTGGCGGCGTCATCTCAGGTGCCGGGGCCAGCGGAGCGTCTGCCGTTTTCATTTCCGGCACCGTTTCCTTGGCTGTCGGCGGGGGGGCAGCGGCCATCGCGCTGCTGAGCTCCTTGGGAATCTGCAGGTGGGTGATCTTCCAGCCCATTTTGTCATCCCGTTCCAGATCCAGTTGCAGGCGCACCGCTTCCTGCATGCCTGGCAGGGTCAGCGGGATGGCGATGCGGGTCTTGTTTTCCACGAGGCCCAGTAGCTCCACCTGGTCCTCCTGGCCCACCTTGGCCTTGAGGCCCGTGATCATCTGTTTAAAAATCCCCGCTGCGGTCTCCGCCTGCGCCGGGTCGGCCGCCGCAGCCAGGTCCCCCGCACGCGTAAAATCCCCCATGTTCAGGCTGCGCACCATGTCCTTCCCCACATCCAGAGGCCGGGCGAAGCCGAAACTGGGTTTGGCCGGTGGCGGCGGCGGGGCTGCGGGAGCAGGCTTGGGTGCCGCTGCCACACTGGCAGCTGCCGCCGTTCTTTCCGCAGTTTCAGCACTTTTCACAGGCGGCTGCTCTGCCAGCTTCTCCTCCATGGCCGGCCGGGTGAAGACAAAGAAAATCACCACGCTGATGACCACCGCGACAAGGATGATGATGACGGGAAGAGCACCTCCGCTGGGGGCAGGTGAAAGAGACCTTTTGGCGGACTTGGGGGCAGGGTGAAGCATGGGGATGAACCTGAAGGTTCGGAGCAGTTAAGATGCCACGCAGTATCCCCTTCCTTCAAGGCGGATTTTCAATCTCCTTGCACACTAAGACTTGTCTTCAGCTCACCTGCCGGACCGTCCGGCCAGGGGGCCCCTTGGGAGATCCAGCGTTTGATAAGGGCTACTTCATCCTCAGTCAGGCTCTCGCCAACGGGCGGCATGGCTTGCACCTGGGCGTGGGCACTGGTCAGCCTGGACAGCAGCGGGCTGGCCTCGGGTTGGCCGGGAATGATAAATCCCCGCAGCGCGCCGCTGCGCCGGGCTTCCTCCTGGCTGGCCAGGCTCATGCGCCCGGGCAGCGCCTCCTGGTTGTGGCAGGCCGCGCATTTGGCCTCCAGCACAGGCTTGATGTGGGTGGTGAAATCCACCTCGCCGGACTTCGCCTGCCGGAGGGTGCGGGCATCCAGCACATTGCGGCCCGTGGGGCGTGTTTCGGATTCTTCAGGCACCTGGCAGCCAG